>NZ_JAVHYL010000007.1:0-229476 GCF_031118795.1 Chryseobacterium sp. CFS15
AGCAGCAGGGGAATAAAATCCGGGGCGATATCTTAGTATCAGTGAAGCGTCTGCCTTTATCCTGCTGCTTTTGCTCTTTGGTTGATTTTTTTAACCAAATTATTAATCTATTTTTACTAATGCAAACTTACCATTGAACGGCATGTCTGAGCTCTTTTTGCCGCAAAGGAAAAGCACGGCGCAAAAAAGCGAGTAGTGAAAGCCGGAAATAGCTACAAGAAAAAAGTTGGAGCGTTGGAGAATGGAAGGGTTGGAAAGTTTTAGTTGGAAAATTTTATCGGAATAGGTAATACTTATATAAAAAATACCTCCGAAAGTTCAGAGGTAAATGTATGGGTAAATTTATTTGTTTTCAGTGTAAATCATTCTTAGAAAATCACCAAACGACTTGTCGAGGCCAAGAATGTCTCCCGATTTTAGACTGATACCCGGCTCACCAAAAGTGTTTGACTTAATTTTGGTAGCAGAGATTTGAAAATATTGAGCCGGAGCATTTGCATTTACCGAAATCTTAATGGTAGAACCTAAGAATTTTTTGGTTGAAACTGTATAAATTTCTCCAGGAATGCCTTGAATCGTTGTAAACGATCTAGGTGGCAAAGTATAATCTTTTCTGTTGACGCTTATGGTCTGGGGTTTTGAAGATGATGAAAAAAAGTATATTGAATTTGATGGCTTTAATAATTCTTCTTTTGTACTATAATAAAGCTCCAGCCGATAATTTGCTGGATTGAATGGCTGAGTTTTTTCATCAACACTTTCAAATGGTTTGTAGGAAAAGGCATTGGCTCCGATTTCTTTTGCTTTTTTATAGATTGCTGCAAATACTGAAGCATCATCACTTGAAAACCCTTGCACATCAATCTCACCCAAATATTCTACAGTAGAGTTTTTGGGATCTATCTGATAAAAATATTTGTCTTTATTATCTTTCGTTTTTTCAACTTTAGACAAGTAAACATTTTGGGCACTCATGAAGCTCACGGCCATCAAGAGAATGAATATGGCGATATTTTTAATCTTCATTTTAATTGGAAAGTATATTAACACAATCTTCTAAACTGTTTTCCCAATGTTTTGACTCAATTTTGTAGATGTTTTCAATCTTGTCGAGACACATTGTGCTTCTTTTGGGTCTTTTTGCCGGAGTTGGATATTGCTCTGTTGTCAATGCATTCAGTTTTACTGATGACTTGGAGAACTCGGCAATTTTTTTTGCAAACTCAAACCACGTTGTTTCCGGATAGTTGGAAAAATGGAAAACACCAAAAGTTTTGTTTGGGTTTTCGATAATGCTCATAATAGCTTCTGCCAAATCGTTTGCATTAGTAGGCTGGCCAAACTGATCGCCAACAATTCCTAATTCATCTTTTTGCGAAAATAAGTTAAGCATTGTTTTCACAAAATTTTTGTTGAACTCTGAATACAACCAAGACGTTCTTAAAATAATGGTCTTTGGATTATTTTCTAAAGCTAGCTCCTCTCCTTTTAACTTGGATGCTCCGTAAATTCCTATAGGATTTGTGAAGTCATCTTCAGAGTAATCTAAATTGGTTTCACCATCAAAAACATAATCAGTAGAAACGTGAATGAATACTGTCTTGTAATCAGCACATGCTTTTGCAAGGTTTCCGACACCTTCTGCGTTTACGGCAAAGGCTTTTTCTTCTTCTTTCTCAGCTAAATCTACCGCAGTATATGCTGAAGCATTGATACAGAAATCTGGTTTCTGATCATAAAAGAAATCATTAATCTGATCTTCGTCTGTAATATCTAAAGATTGGGAATCTGTAAAAATAAATTCATAATGAGTTTCAAAATCTGGAGCAATTTTTCTGATGCAGTTTCCCAACTGGCCATTACTTCCTATTACAAGTATTTTTTTCATTTAAATAGTTTTATGAATTTTTTGCGTTCTGTGATCTTAAAAACTTAACTCTTAACTGGAAGTCTTTTTGTTCTAAGTCAACATAAAATTTTCCAAAAGTCTGCATGATGTCTTGCGGATGAACTTCAGAACGTCTTGTTTTTATATTAAAATAAATTACCGTCACCCAAAGTACTGCGTGAATCGTTTTCTCATCAACACTTTTCATTAGGATTTCTACTTTAGAAATTCGGTCTCCTATTTCGATGGTTTTACTGCTGATGACAACCCGGGTATTGTATTTTACTTCTTTAAGGTACGCTATTTCATTTTGAATAGCGATCCATGTACAACCCGTTTTTTTGGTATATTCTTCGTAGGTAAATCCATAAAAAGTTTCTACATGATCTTCTCTTGCATTGAACATGTAATCTAGATATTTGACATTATTTAAATGCCCAATCGGATCACAATCGCTGAATCTTACTTTTACGGTCGTTGAGACTTCTTTTTCCATAGCGCAAAAATAAAAAAACCACTTCTAAATGAAGTGGTAGTTTTTATAAATCTTTGTTAATTTCAGAAATTATTGAAGACCTAACTCTTTTTTAACAGCTGGCGTAGCATCAGGACCTCCTTTGTAGATAAGACCTGTAGAATTTACATCCATCACATACTCATAACTGTTTGCTTTTGCCACTTTGTTTACAGCATCCATCACTTTCTTTTCGATAGGAGCGTAAGCTAGTTTTTCTTTTTCAGCAAGATCTTTTTGTGCTCTTTCGCTCATTTGCTGAGCTTCAGTCTGCAATTTCTGCATTTCTTCTTGTCTTGCTTTGTTTTCAGCTTCAGTTTTTGTAGGAGCTTCTTTAGTATACAAAGCATACTTGGTTTGCATTACATCAGTCTTCTTTTTTATTTCACTTTCTTTAGCATCAAGGAAAGCTTTTAAATCTGTATCTGCTTTTTTCTTTTCAGGCATTGCATTAAGTACGCTTACTAAGTCTAGAGTAGCAATTTTCTGAGCTTTTGCCATCCCAACAGAGACAACCATCATTACTGCTCCAAATAATACACTTAATTTTTTCATAACGGGTAATAAATAATTAATTTTGTTTTTAGATTTTAAATTTAAGTAAAAGTTAAGTTCTGATAAAACTTTTACTACTTTTTATTAGTTTTCTTTTCTTTTTCTGTTCCTTTCAATAAGATCGTTAATACTTTGTCTGTATAATCATATCTTGGCTGTAAGAAAACTACATTTACATGGCTATTTTTATCAAGAACTATGCCCAAACCATTTTTCTCAGACATTGTCTTTACAGCGTTCCAGATCTGATCTTCAAAAGGTTCAACTAAATTAGCCCTAAGCTGATTGATCTCGCCGGTTTTACCGAATCGTAAACTTAGCGTTGTCTGAATACTTTTTTCAAGATCCGCGACTTCTTTTTCTCTAAGCTTAAGCTGATCACCAATTAATAAAACTTTTTCACTTTCGAAAGCAGATTTTTTTTGCTCGTACTGAGATTGTAAGGCTTTAATATCCTGTTCCCAAGTATCGATCTGAGAATTTAGCCTTGCTTCAGCTTCTTTATACTGAGGCATCTTATCCAAAATATATTGGGTATCGATAACCCCTATTTTCTGAGCATTGCTAAATCCAAAAAGCAAAATTACTGCTAAAGTGAAAAGAGTTTTAAAATTTTTCATACTGTTATAGAGATTGGTTCATTAAGAAGTGTGTTCTGCTTCCAGATACATCACCACTAATTGTTTTATCAAATCCGTAAGCGAAATCGAATCCTATTAAACCAAATGCTCCCATATAAACTCTTACCCCAACACCAACTGATCTTTTAAGCTGGAAAGGATTATAATTTCCCCAAGAGTTCCAAACGTTACCTCCTTCTGCAAATGTAAGTGCATAAATTTTGGCTGTTTGATTTAATGAAATCGGATATCTTAATTCTAACGTAAATCTGTTGTAAATAGTACCTCCACCTCTCTGAGTAATGTCTTCTGCCTGACCACCGTATGTAGAAGCATTTTCGTAACCTCTCAACGGAATCAATTCTCTACCATCAAATCTACCTCCGAAAAGACCGGTTCCACCCACATAGAATCTTTCAAATGGCGGTGCACCCAATTCTTTGTTGTAACCATCCATGAAACCCATTTCTGCTGAAGATCTTAGAACTAGTTTTCCGATCACTTCATTATAAACATCAGCTTTGAACTTCACTTTGTAAAATTCCATCCACTTATATTTTTCTGTAGGCGTCATAGTAGAGTAATTTTTATTACTGAACAATGAATATGGTGGCGTAAATTTACCTGACAATTCAATATTTGAACCCATTGTAGGGAATATAGGATCTATACCTGCAGAGTTTCTGCTTAACCCAACATTTAAACTTAAATTGTTTGCATTACCATACAATTCTGTGGTATCACCAAACTCGAAAGGGTAATTGCTGAAATTATATTTTTGAAACTGAATTCCTGTATACAAAGAGAAATAATCGTCAGGCCATTTCAAGTACCTATTTAAACCAACAGTAGCTGAGAAAATATTTAGTCTCTGATCCGGCCCTGTAACCTGACTATAATTAACTCTTGAATTGTTTAAACTTACAGAAAGTGCTGTCGGTTTTGTACCAAACAACCAAGGTTCTGTAAATGAAACCCCATAATTTTGGAAGTATTGCCCGGCTTGAGCCTGAATAGATAAAGTCTGACCATCACCTTGAGGTACAGGTCTGAAGTCTTTAAATTTCAAAAAGTTTTTTAATGAAAAGTTATTGAAAGTAAGTCCCAAAGTTCCGATGAAGCTGTTACCACCGTAACCCGCCTGTAACTGAACCTGAGAAGAACCTTTTTCTACCAGTTTCCACCCGATATCAACAGTGTTATCCTGCTGATTTGGCTGAATATCCTGACCGATCTGTTGTGGATCAAAGAAAGACATCGAAGCTAAATCAAAGAATGTTCTTTTGATCTCTGTTTTCTTAAACAATTCTCCCGGTTTGGTTCTCAATGCTCTCAAAATAACGTGGTCATGAGTCGTCGTATTACCAGACCAAGTTACTTTATTCCAAGTAGCTTGCTCTCCCTCGACAATTCTGATCTCAAGATTAATTGCATCACCATTAACTGATTTTTCAACAGGAGTAACGTTCGAGAAAAGATAACCATTATTCATGTAATTCGATTTGATATCAGAATCATCTTCTTTTCCGCCGTCTTCACCCACTTTTTTGTTGAATCCTACTGCATCATAAATATCACCTTTCTTATATCCTAAGATTCTTTGCAGATATTCTGTAGAATAAACTGTATTTCCGGTAAAGGTAATATCACCGATGTAATATTTCTTCCCTTCTTTCAGCTTAACGTTGATTTCGTAGTTATTTTTTTTATTTCTCCAAACAGAATCAGAAACAATTGCGGCATCTCTGTATCCCAATGAGTTATAATAATTTATCAAACTTTGCTTGTCTTCCTGGTATTTTTCTTCAACAAATTTTGAAGACTTTAAAATACCACCAATACCAAATCTTTTTTGCTTGGTTTCTTTGAAAGCTTTTTTTCTAAGTTTTGCATCAGTTACACTTTCGTTTCCTTCGAACTCGATGTGGCTGATTTTTATCCTTTTACCTTTGTCTACATTAATCGTCCAGTCTACAAGATTAGGGTCACTTGCGTTTACCTTATCTTCAATGGTGATTTTTGCATCGGCAAAACCTTTTTTGATGTAGTCTTTAGGAATATTTGTTTTAAGGCTAGAAACAAGATTTTGAGTAATCTTTGTTCCCGGCTTTAAGTTATTGTCTTTTGCAAGTTTTTCATTTTTAGACTTACCGATCCCTTTACCTGTAAATTTCACTTCTCCAAGATCCTTCAGGTCTTGCAGGTAAAATCTAAGAACAACGGTCTGTCCTTCAATGCTTTCTACATAAACTTCAACTTCAGAGAAAGATTGAGAATCCCAAAGTTTTTTGATTGCGTTACTTACCTTTTGCCCCGGAATGTCTACAATTTCACCTTTCGATAAACCTGTAAATCTAAAGATCTGAGCTGGTGTGTATTTTTTTACCCCATCAACAACAATGTCCTTCAGCGTGTAAGTTCCTGTTTGATTTTCTGCGAGAACAGCAGCAGCGGTATCAACCTTTGTACTGTCCTGTGGAGTTACCTGTCCATAAAAATGTGCAGAAGCAGCAAACATAATGATGGGTAATAGTCTAAACTTCATTTTATCGTAATCTTTCTTTTCTTAAAATTTACTGAATTTGAATTTGGTCGCCTGTAAGACCATATCTTCTTTCCTTATTTTGATAATCAACAATACATTGGAAGAAAATATCTTTTGTAAAGTCTGGCCACAGAACATTGAGAAACTGAAGTTCTGCATAAGCAATCTGCCAAAGCAGGAAATTGCTTATCCTTATTTCACCACTTGTTCTGATAAGAAGATCCACTGGTGGGAAATCTTTTGTATACAGATAGTTTTCAAATAATTTTTCATCAATATTCTCCACTTCTAGTTTTCCTTCTTTTACATCGGAGCTTATATTTTTTACGGCATTTAGTATTTCGCTTTGTGAGCCATAGCTTATTGCTAGTACCAAATTTCCTTTTGTGTTTCCTTTTGTAAGATCAACTACGCTAAGCAATTGATCTTTTACCATAGCTGGTAATTTATCTAGGTTACCAATGACATGCATTCTTAAACCCTTTGTGAAAATCTCTTCAGCTTCTAGTAAAAGTGTCTCAGCGAGCAGGCTCATCAAGGTATTTACTTCATCTGTAGGTCTGTTCCAGTTTTCTGATGAAAATGTATAAAGTGTAAGATATGGGATATTAATCTCATTACACGCATTGATAGCGTTTCTTACAGCATTAATGGCATTTTTATGACCAAAAGTTCTTTCTTCACCACGAGATTTTGCCCATCTTCCGTTTCCATCCATAATGATGGCTACATGCTGTGGTAAATTCTCAGAATTTATTTCTTTTTTTATCAACGACATAATTTCTTAATCACAATAACATGGTGGTCTACCAAAAGAGTAGGTCAATCCTAAACTGAAAGTATTCATCCAATCTCTAGATTTGGTATCACCCAAAGACCTTTTACTTATAAAAGATGCTTCTCTTTCTTTAGAAACACTATAATAATTTCCTGTTTGCAGTAACGAGCCTCCTGTTGTAGGACTCAAAATATCTGCATTATAATTACTGATCACATCTTTTGCAAGAATTTTGCTATGATCTAACTGATCAGTTAAGCTATATCTGAAAGTTGCTTCAGCAAAAACAGCCCATCCATGATTAAATTTATATTTTAAACCAACTCCAAAAGGAATCTGGGCAACTGTTTTTTTCCCCAGAGAATATTCTGTAGTGGTTACAAAATCTGTTTCACTAATTGGCGCCTGCGCCACACCATCTGCATTTCTTCTGAAATCGTGAGTGAGAGTAGCTTTTGGAGCATCAAACATTATCCCTCCAATTCCCCCAAAAACATAAGGGCTCAGCATACTCATCTGCTCATTATTTACCGGGAACAAATTATATTCAAACACTAAACTTGCTTCGTAAATATTGTTTTTACCAAATGAGTTTCTGTTTCTTCTGTATTCTTCTTTTGCTGCCTTATCGCTAAACTGCACCTGATTATACCCTAAGTCTAATCTAACTGTCTGGTGCGGGTTAAAATTAAATCTATATAAAATACCACCATAAAAAGGAACGCCCCATTCTGAAGCTCTATCCAAATCCAAAGGTTGCTGTAAAATGTAATTGGTGTTTCCTATATCGCCAACAAGATTACTCATCCCTAAGCGAATTCCCAACTCATTTCTTTGTGCTTTTAAACTTACCACAGTTCCTAAGAGGGTAAGGAAGCTAAACAATAATTTTTTATTCATAAAAGAATATGGATTTATGGTTATTTTAAAAATTAATTTTTGCAAATATAAAACATTTTTATATTAATGATAATCTTAATGTTTAGTTAAAAATAAACAAAAAAATATAATTTGTTATAAAGTAAACGACAAAGTGACAAATTTATTCTTTTTTTAAATAGTTCTGTAGAGAATTTGCAAATAATAAATCCCCAATTAATGAGGATCTATTTTATCTCTATCTATTAAAAATTGCTTTGATTTTGTTTCGAATTTTAATCAAAAGCGGTTCTTTATAATTTTTGTCTTCATCAAAATAGCCATACCCGTAACCATACCCATATCCGTAGCCATACCCGTAGCCATATCCTTGTTTTATTATATAATCATTATACACAAGCCCCAAATGTTTGATCTCATTAGCGTGGTACTTTTCGGTAATCATCTTTAGCATATACTTTTCGGTATATTCATGACGTACAACATACAAATTGGCATCAGAATGCTTCATCAACTCATAAGAATCTGCAACAAGACCTACCGGCGGCGAATCTATGATAATAAAATCATATAATTTTCTAAGCTCTTCTATAAACTTAAGATTTCTGTCACTCATCAATAGCTCAGACGGATTGGGAGGTATAGGCCCTGAAGTAGCCACATCAAGATTAGGAATATTGGTTTTGTTAATGATTTGATCTATTGTTGTTTCGCCGGTAAGATAATTTGAAATACCGAGCTTATTATCAATATTAAAATCTCCGAAAATTTTTGGTTTCCGCAAATCCATTCCCAATAAAATAGTCTTTTTGTCGCTCAAACCTAAAACTGAAGCCAAGTTTATAGAAATATAGGTTTTCCCTTCGCCTCCAATAGATGAAGTCACCAAGATCACTTTGCTTCTGTCATCTTCCCCTGATAAAAATCTTACATTTGCCCGAATCCCTCTAAAAGCTTCTGCAACCGAAGATTTCGGAGTATTGATAACCGTAAGCATATTCTCATTGTTGTTATTACCAATCACACCCAATAATGGAATTCTTGTCGCGCTAACCAATTCTTTAATATTTCTGATCTTACTGTCAAAAAGACTTCCCAAAAGAATTAAAACAAACGGAAATGCAAGAAACCCAATGATAATAATCATTTTTGTTCCTTTCACATTGGGTCCTATTGGCCCTTGCCCCAGATTTTTAGCCGGGTCAATCACTGTAATATCAGACTGATTGGTAGCCAATCTCATCTGGCTTTCGTTCTGCCTGCCGAGCAAACTGTTGTATGTCGCCTCGATCATATTGTACCCTCTTTCTGCATCAAGATATTTTCTCTGTTTGTCAGGGTATGTTGTAAGATCTGTACTAGCCTCTGCAATTTGCTGATCTATTTTATTGAGCTCTGTACTGTATACCGTGTGAACGTTTCTAAGAGATCCCGAAGAATTTGCTTTCGCCTCACTTATCAAACGGTTTATTTCTTTGATTGGTTCTGAATTTGGCGTATAAATGGATGCTAATTCTCTCTTTTTAAGATAAAGCGCTTTCAGCTCAGAAACTGATGCCGTAAAAAGGCCATCATCAAATCCTGCCGCAGAAGGACTAATCATTCTATCGAAACTTTGAGATTCTACAGAATTTCTGATGCTGCTCAAAGAATTCATTTTGCTTAGTATATCTGCTTTTCGGGCTTCCAGATCTTTTATTTTTTGCAGTGATTTCTCGTCTCTGTTTGTAATATCGTACAGTTTTTCTGAAACCTTAAGATAATTGAGATATGCAGCACTCGAATCTAGTTTTCGTCTGATGTCTCCCAAGCTGTTTTTTAAATACTGCTCTGTATTTTGATCAACTTTTATCTTATCATTAAATCTTTTTTTCTGAAGCTCAGTCACAGACTTATTAAGAAAGTTAACGGTATTATTAAGATTAAAACCTTTTTTGGAGATAATCATAATGGTACTGATTTCCTTATCAAAATCAACACCCACCGTAGAAACAATACCATTTACAGCATCATTTACCGTAGAAAGGCTTACAATAATATTTTCGAATTTGATGGAAGGCGATACCGGATTGGGAACCAATTTAAATCTAAGATTGGGAGTTGTATACCATTCATTTACTTTGATGGTTTTGTTGGCTGGTCTTCCAAAGCTTTCAATATTCTGAAAACCTTCAACATCATAAGAGTATAGATGATTTGATTGCCCCTCTTCCGGCAAACTTATCTGGTAAGAATTTCCTCCTTTTGGTGTTATTGTAATAGGATAATTGACTTGTTGTAAGTGTTTGCGGTCTATTTCTAAAAATACAGGCGAGTCATTTTTATCCAGATAAGTAGATTTAATGATTCCTTTGGTACTATAATTTACAAAAAGATCCAGTTCATTGACTAAAAACTCGTTGTGAGATCTAGAAAGCAACATTTTCTTTAAATAAATACCATCCTGATTACCACTCTGCCCCCAGATAAAATTAATTGACTGGCTGGGTGTGAAATAGCTTGCTGTATTATTTGAAATACTTAATTTAAGATCTGACGCATAAATATTCTGCGCATAATACTTGCCATAGAACCAAGATACCGCATATCCGAAAAACAACATCAGTAAAAACCAATACCAGTTTCGGAGAACTCTTCTTAAAAAATGTTCTATATCAAATAAAGCAAATGATCCATACTTTTCTTTTTGTGGCTCATTTTTACCTACTAAAGCTTCTTTTCCTGGGATCATAGATTAAAGGTTTTTAATAAGTAGATAAATTGATAATGCCGTTGTTAGCACAGAAACACCACTAATCAATGTTTGTATAGGGTCTTTTCCAAAACCGTTGAGCGCTCTTCTCTGTGTAGTAAGGAAAATCTCGTCCCCGTTTTGTACATAATAATAAGGAGAATTCATCACATCTTCTCTGGTAAGATCAATCTTAGCTTTTTTGATCCCTTCCGGTAATTTTCTGTATACTACAATGTTCTTACGATCTACAGTTCTGTTTAATCCACCATTGATAGAAATTGCTTCCGTTAATGTCAATGTATTTTTGTGAGCCTTTTTCTCACCTGTAATTCCTACTGTTTCTATATCGCCTAAGACATAATATGTGATTCCGTCTGTATTGAGTCTTACTTCAGATTTACCGTCCTGAAAATTTTCATTTACTTTTTGCTGAAGCTCCTGCGTGATCTCTTCTATGGTTCTGCCTTCTGCCTTTACGTATCCTATGCCGAAAACCAATATATCTCCTTTGGAATCAACTTTCAACCCATTAAAATAGATCATGGCATTTCCACCGGTTCCTGCTCCTCCGCCGGCACTAAACGAGATATTATTTCCCGCAACGGGAGCATTTAAAGAAGAATAAAACTGTGCTGCATCCCCTTTGGGAGTGGTAATAATATTCAAGGTCAACATATCGTTTTTGGTGACTCTGTAAACAGGAATATTGTAAGGAATTAAACCCTCTTCGTTGATAACAAGGCTTTCACTGGGCTGCATATACGTTACATCTTTCGTAGTGATACAGGAAACCAATAAAAAAGGTAAAATTAAGAATGGGAAGTACTTATAAATTTTCATCGTGATAAATGTAGTTTGCAAAAATAGAATTTAATTCTCAGTTTTCAGCTTATTATTCCTCAGCATAATTATGATATCCGGAATATAAGCGCCTAAAAAACCTAAGAACAGAATAACCGCCAATAATAGATTCACATTAATGTGCCTAAAACAATAGGTGATTATAACAATAAAAAGATAATAACAAATGATATAAAAACTGGATCTTCTGTGCGTAAGATCTAGCTTCAGTAGTTTATGATGGATATGATTTTTATCTGCTTCAAAAGGTGATTTTTTATTCCAAAGTCTTATGATAATAACGTTTAAAGTATCTACAATTGGTAGAATAAGAATAGCAACAGCTACGACGGGAGCAGATTTCAAATGATATCTCGGAACATTCACAACGTTCCTGTCTATAAAAATATCTATAAAACATATACAGGTAAATGCCAGTAAAAACCCTAGAAGCATAGAGCCCGTATCTCCCATAAATATCTTTGTAGCCCGTAAGTTTGATAAATTATAATATAAAAACGCCAATACAGAACCAATCAAAACGACCGATAAAATAACCAAAGGATAATTATATTCTCCCAAACGAAAGTAGCTAATCCCAAAAAGGGCACTGCTAATAAGAGAATAGCCACCGGCAAGACCATCAATTCCATCGATAAGATTAAAAGCATTGATGAGAATAATAAAAGTAAGAATTGTAAAAATAACACTTACAAAATAATGAATTTCATAAACACCAAAAATTCCAAATAAATTTCTGATCCTCACATCTGAACCAATAACAATAAAAGCCGATACTATAATCTGAGCAACCAACTTTTTGTACGCACGCATCACTACAATATCATCCATAATCCCTACATACAGCAGAATAATCAGCGATGCAAAAAGAAATTTATACAGATCAAAAATTTCATAAGCAAAAATTGAGGTGCACACTCCTATTGAATAAAACATCGCAATGCCTCCCAGATTAGGAATTTTCCTGAGATGCGAGCTCCTTACACCGGGCTCATCCATCAGGTTTTTACGCTTTGAAATTTTAATGATTGTGGGAATAGAGAAAAACGTAATCAGAAAAGAAGACAGGAAACCCAACCCTACTTTTACGTAAAAAATAGAAATCCCTGTTTCATTTAAGAATAATTCAAAATTTTTCATCTATTGCTTTTTGAGCTCGTAGTATTCGGTTATATTAAGCGAGAATTTTAATGTTAATCATTTAAAATCTATCATAAAATACCGAAATTTAATTTGTGTTTATATAAGTTTTCTTATTAGTTTTTTCTGCCCGGCAAAAAAAAGCAGATAAAAAATCATTTTTTTCACGGGTAAAGATAAAAGATAATTTTTACCAAAACGACTGTAACACAATATATCTTTGATTTTAACATCTCTTTTCCTCATAAAATCCTGCAGTTCCTGAGACATTTTGAAAAATTGAGTTTCATTTTTAACAAAAGCCAGATAAGCCAAAAACGTGTACACTCCTTCCAGAATCTGAAAGTTTTTCAGTTCTCTTTTTTTTGAAGAATACGGTGAAGTTTTAAAAAATTCTTCCACATCTTCTACTGCTCTTAAAATATCCAAACCCTTTTCGTTATGGGTTTTTGAGATAGAATCTTGGCGTTCCAGATATTGATAATGAAAATGTTGCGTCTGCGCTATTGTTTTACATTCCAGCAATAGCTGAGGAATCAGCTGAATATCTTCAAAATGAACTCCTTTTTTAAATCTTTTATGCGCAAAAAGTTCTTTTTTAAATAATTTATTGCAGGCAAAATAGCTCAAATCGGAGAAAACAGAAAAATTAGATTCCAAAACAATTTTTTCAGGCATATTCGGAATTTGCGTCAATTTCTGCGTAACATTTCCTTCTTCATCTACTTTCTGGATATTGCAGATTACCATTTCAGCATCATGTTTTTCGGCAAGATTCAGCATTTCTTCAAACATTGTTTCAGAAACGTAATCATCACTGTCTACAAATCCTATATAATCTCCTGTGGCTTTATTTATTCCAAAATTTCGGGCATCGCTCAAACCACCATTTTCTTTAGTAAAAGCTTTTATTTTATCGGGATATTTTGCTGAATATTGCTGAATAATATTTTCCGAGCCATCTTTACTCCCATCATTTACAACGATAATTTCAATCTTTTGCAGACTTTGGCTCACCAAAGAATCCAGGCATTTTGCCAAGTAATGTTCAACATTATAAACAGGCACGATGACCGAAACTTTCGGAACCAAATTTTCCATCATTTAGATTTTTGTAAATCTTGCGCTCAGCCAGCCTTTCTTAGCTTCATCAAAATCTTTTCTCGAGCAGGGAATGCAGTTTTCAATATTTTCATCATCTCCAAAATACCAAAGATTACTGAAGGTATCACGCTTGAAAGCATATTGCCGGTCTTCAATCAAAACATAAAAAATTTCGTAATGTCTTTCTTTTGGATGAGATTGCTGTATGTTGATTCCTTCAATCAGATACCAAAGCATTTGCGCCAAAAGCTGATGATTGAGCTGGTTTTCAGAATAAATATTATAATTAAAAATTCCTACCGATTTTAGATTTTCGCTTAAGCCAATTTCTTTCATGTAGGCACAGATTTCTCTTCGGTTTAAACCATTTACCTGCGGATTCATTGAAAAAGCATCACCAAAACTTTCAATTGCATCACAATTTACCGTTACCAGATCTGCTTTTCTGAAAAACGGTTCGGTTTTCTCCGTAGAATTCATCATTTCAGCCAAACGTACAATATCAAACTCAACTTCTTTGATGAGCTTTACAGAATCTTGTTCGTTCAGATGTTTTTGATATCCTAAATGATGATAATTTTTTATTGAGAAATTTTTTGAACCTAAAATTTTGCTTAAAAAAGTATGTTCATTAATATTTTCACCCTGTTTCAGTGAAATAATATTGCTGATTTGAGTATAATTAATATTTTTCTGATGGAAATTTAAACCTGAAAATAATGAGAACGCAAAATCATTCGAACCACCAATAATCACGGGAATTGCTCTTTTAGAATGGCATGCCGACAAAACTTCCTGTAAAACGTAATGAGAATCTTCCACCGATTTTCCGGAGACCAAATCTCCCAAATCAACGATCGGGATCTCAAAATCAAGCTGCGAAAGTTTGTAAAATTCTTTTCTTACTGCAGTAAAATCCTGAACTTCAGCCTCGCCATTTGCTCCTCTGTAATCAGAAACAAACAAAAGCACAATGCTGTCTTCCTTTATTTCCTTTGTAATCTTACTTCCGATCTGCCAGTTTTCTGTTCTGAAATTTCTTGGTGAAATTATAAAATCTTCAAAATCCATGTTCTCAAATACTTATTAAAACTCAAAAATATTAAATTTAAATGAGGAATTCTATCAAAATTAAAATTTTACCATTTTAAAATAAATGGTTTTTATATTATATTTGATAAAAATATCAATAAACACAATTCATGAAAAAAAGGTTCATTATTCTTCTTTTTATTTTTACATTTATTCATTGTCAATTCTACGCACAGTCAGTCACAACAGTCAATAAAAACAGAATATCTTTTGAGATTGACGGATTGATTATTTTCAAAGGAATGATTAATGGTAAAGAGGCAAATATAATTTGGGACAACGGATTTTCTAACACCACAGTTGACCAAACATTCTACAAAAAAAATAATTTAAAAGAACTTGAGGGAAAAGCACGAGTGATAGATGCTAACGGAAAAAAAATTGATGTAAACAAATCTATGCTTAAGTCATTAGAATTTGGAGACATCTTAATTTCAGACCTTTCCGTTGATGTCGTTGACTTTTCCGTATTTCCTTTGAAAATAGATGTAATTCTGGGAGCTGATATCATTAATCAACATGTATGGGATTTCAACTTTGACAATAATGAATTTCATTTCTCGAAAAATCAAATAACGCAGAAAACAACCTATGAAATTCCCTTCTCAATAGGAAAAAAATACAATAATAACCATACAATGGATGCTTATATCAACCATAAACCCATTGAAATACAAATTGATTTCGGGAACACTCATGAGTATTTAACGGTAAAAACAGATTCTTTCGAAAAAGTTTTCAGCAAAAAAAAAATGCTGACTTTCGAAGGTTGGGGCGCTATTGGAGTTGCCGGTATTGATAATAATGATATAAATCTTTTTTTGGACAATGATTATTCATTCAATTTGGGTGGTGTCAATCTACCCAGAAAACACACTCCATACGCAGACAATCAAGACAATATGATCTATCCAGCAACCTTAGGTTTTCAATTTTTCAGGAAATTAGGAAATCTGATTATTGATCCTTTTTCCAAAAAGTATAAAATTTATTCTTCCTCTAGACACATCGAGCCATACAGTTATTCAAGCTTTGGATTTAATTTATTTGTAAATGAAGGAAAAATTATAGTTGTCAAAATAATTAAGGAAAGTGATAATGTTAGAAAAAACAAGATATTGGTAGGCGATGTTATAAAATCAATCGACGGTCACGAAGTATCAGATTTTAAAAAATTTCAGGAAATTCGGGATTACTTAAATGCAAAACAACAGATAAAAATTATCACAAGCACAAACAAAGAAATCATTTTAAACAAAGAGAATTACTTTAAATAAAAAATATTCATTTTTTAAATTTCCAAAAAGTGCATCATCGTTTTAGCCTTTCAAAATCTCAAACACAAAAGTCGTAGAAGTTTCAAACGCTCCGCCTTGTGTTGCACCAAATAAAAACTGGGGTTTCTTTCCATCTTTGCTCATCAAAATCATTGGGCGCTCCAGTCTTCCAAATCGTTTTAAATGTTTTGGCGGATTCGGTTCCTGAACGTAAGACTGCATATTAAGATAAGCGATTTCAGGTTTCGTCCATTCAATTCCGTTTTTTGTCGTTAGATGTAAACCATATTCATGGTTAAAAAAACCCATATCGCGGGCAATCATGTGAAATTTTCCATTTTCTTTCCAGATAAAAGCGTCTTCAAGTTGGGCGTTGTTTGGTAAGTTTGAAAAATCAATCACAGGATTTTCAGAAACCTTTGTGTATGGCCCGATTGGAGAATCTGCTTTTGCCAATCCGTATTTTCGGTTTCCTCTTACAGCGCCTTTCTGAGTTTCGTATTCGTGGGTATTCCAGGATTTGTAGAAAAGCCAGTATTTCCCGTCATTTCCTTTTACAAAGGCAGGATTTGTTGTACAATGATCATCCCAGGAACCTTCTTTTCCCGGAAGGAGTAAAGGTTGATCGGGTCTTTTCCAATCTCCGTCAAGACTTTTTGAAACAGCCAACCCTATTCTTTTGGTATTTGTTTTTCCATTGGAATTTCCCATAAAGAATAACAAATATTGATCTCCAACTTTTTTAATTAAAGGATTGTGACACGTTGTTGCATCCCAAAACTCGCCACCTCTCGGTGCAAGAATAACTTGCTTGTGTTGAAATTCTTCAAAAGGCGAATTGGCTTCTGCCCGGCAAATTTCAGAACCATTGAGCCAGCCGCCCATTCCTTTTTCTTTTTTCCAGCGTGAATAAAAAAGATGCACTTTTCCGTCTTCGCCCCAAATCGGGGAAGAACACCAAATATAATATCCTTCGAGTTCCAATGAACGACCAATCGGCTTTAATTTAAAATAAGGTTTGTCGGAAAAATCAAATGCTTTAGTAAATGACGAACCCAAAAATACAGCTGTCATTCCTAAAGCTGAAGTTTTTAAAAAATCTTTGCGAGTATATTTTGATTGGCTCATTGTATTTGATTTTCAGCTAATGTAAAAGAAACTGATTTTAATAGTATCCTGCACTTTAGGGTTATAATATTCTTATTAATTAAGCTCTATCCCGGAGATATTTACAGCTTAACATCACCAATGATAATATTATTTCAACGAATACATTGATACTTTAAAAACTTATCATCCAACCGCATGTTTTTATTCATTACTTTTGAATTACAAACAAATTAAAATCACAAATGATGAGTGCAAAAAATCAAATCAGTGTAGAAATCCCTCAAGCTGTAATTGCAGAGGTGAATCAAAAATTACAAGATTGCAGAGCGCTGCTTGCGCCTTACCTTCAAGGCCTTACTCCCCAAGACAGGGAAACTCTTTTTAAGATGGGCGACAAAACGGTGGCTACCGTTCAGAAAGTGAAAAGCTACATGGATACCAACCCCGAATTTATCCCGAGTTATATGGATAAAGTTGAATTCTTAAAAGACGAAGCGGTAGTTACAAGCCTCAATCCGTTGGGCAATCTGGCAACGCAACTCGCAACAGATATCGGAGATACGGTAATGCTTGTCGGTAGCGAAGCTATAACCTCTGCATTGTTCTACTACGGCTCTGCAAAGGAAGCCGCCAGCAAAGGCGTTACCACAGCAAAGCCTATTTACGAAGACCTTAGTCAAAGATTTGCAAGAAAAGGCTACAGGAAAACTCCTAAAGCTGAATAAGTAATCCTTGCCTATTATTAAAACGATCCTTTTAGGCTCAAAATTCAGCCAAAGAGGGTCGTTTTTCATGCTAAAAGGCTGGCGAGCCATGCAATTAGGATGAAAATTCAACCTTAAAGGCTGGAAACTTATGCAAAAAGGCTGGTTTTTGAGCCTCGTAGGGTGAATTTTGAGGGTGAAAGGATGGCAGGTGAGTGTTTTTGGGTGAATTGGGAATGTGAGGATAATTGTTATATTTGAATTATTAATAATAAGGAAACAAACTTCGCTAATGCTTCTACTTTCGGCTAGATAAACGCAACCTTTGTTTCGCTAATAAAGACGTTAGCGGTAAGCTTAATAAAAAAACACAAACACAAATGGGACTATTTGACTTTTTCAAGAAAAAACCTTCTAAAAACAAACAAGCAGACAGACAACAATCAGAACCTGTTGACAATAATTCGTATTTAATTGATACGCTAAAAAATCGACTGATAGAATTAGACTATCAAGTCGAAAAAAAACCTCAATATCTTGCTCTTATCGTTAATGACGAAATCGAAATTGCTACCGTCATTATCGAAAATCCAAATAATCATCCAAACATTTTACATTTGATGATTTTGACAATACATCCAAAATACTTTCCAAATGGCATCGAAGAAAATATTGTAGGTGTTGGAGTAACAATTGAAGAAAAAGTAAAATCAGTAATAAGTAATTATATTGACACAACTTTTTCTCCAATCATTGACAGCTTCACGGACAGTCATAGTCCTGACTTGGATTTTATAGCAATAATGAATGATAAAAAAGTTCTTTGGCATCCAAAATTAGGAAATCTAACTTTTCAAGGACAATGGAATGAACATCCTCAAAACGAAACATTTTTTGAAATTATCAAAGACAAACTATCAAACAAACTGACATCCAACAAAATAAATTGGTTGAAACTTTACATTTCAAAACGTTCTGATGGTGTAATAATTGGAGAATGTCTTTTTAACAACGAGCATTGGGAAGATGGATTAAATGACATAACCGAATATGCAAAATCTTGGAAAATAAATGGTGATTTTCAAGGTCTAAAGCAGTTTATTGTATTTCGAAAATGTGACATAGACGATGAATAAAAAACCTACCATCAACAAGGGTTTTGCAATACTGGGGCGAAACTGCAAAGTTCAATGGTATTTCTTGTGCTATTGTAAAAAGACTATGTTGAAACAAATTTTCATAATAATCATTTCAATTTTCACTTTACTAAGTTGCTCGAGTCCGAACGACAGAATTTATACAAAATTTGAAAATGACCTAAAAGATTCCATTAAAATAAATAATGCTAAAAAATTTGAGTATACTGATTTTATTTTACATCCACAAAAATCCTATTTCGTAAATTCAAAGTTAAAATTATTGATCTTGCAAGGCAGTGGAGAGATGTGTGATAGTGAAAGTTATTACTTATTTGACTCTAAAAGTGACTCTATTTTGTTTGTTGTTACTAGAACTGAATGTTTTGAAAGTCCGGATAGATGGAGAAAAGAGACAGACACAATTTATGTTACTAATTTTAAAAATGCAACTGAAGAAAAGTACGCAAACGGTGTTTTAGTAAAAAATACAAAAATCAAAAATGATGATTATACTAATGATATCATTTTCGAAATTAAAATTAATACCGAAAATAAATACAACAGCAGATAACAAGGTATTGCTAAAAGCGTGGCTGAACCTGATCAAACCCATAACGCAGATAAGAACCAAAAAAGCACAGACAAAAATCTGTGCTTTTTTTATGTTCAACCTTTTCAAAGTTTAAAACTTTGACAAGGTGTAAATTATTTCTTCGCTGCCGGTTTTTTAGCAGGAGCTTTCTTCGCTGTTGTTGTTTTTTTTGCGGCTGGCTTCTTAGCTGCCGGTTTTTTCTTTTCAGCAAAAGCTTTAGGATCTTGTGCGGTAATCCATTTTTTTACCTCATCGACAGAGACGTCTTTCAGCTCGTCTGCTTCATACTTGGTATCGTCTTTCTTTTTAGGAATTTTATAAATATTCTTTCCATGTTTTACAATAGGGCCCCATCTCGCATTTTCAATTGAGATTTTTTCTGCTTCCCATTGTTGGATATAACGGTTGGCTTCTTTTTCCAGCTTGGCTTCTACCAATTCGTTGATATCACTTTGAGAAAGGTTTTCGAAGTTATATTTCTTCGGAACGTTGATGAAAATACTTTTATATTTAATGAAAGGGCCAAATCTACCTGATCCTTTCGTAATAGGCTCGCCTTTGTATGAAGCAATTGGCGCATCGGCCACTTTCTTTTCAGCAATGATTTCTTCTGCACGTTTTTGATCTACAGAAAGCGGATCTTCACCTTTGGGAATACTGATGTATGTTTCGCCCCATTTCACATAAGGTCCGAATCTTCCGACACCTACAGAAACCGCTTGCCCATCAACTTCGTTCAGATCAAAAGGAAGCTTAAACAATTCTAAAGCATCGTCGAAAGTAATGGTTGCGATATTTTGTCCTGACATTAATGATGCGAAAGCTGGCTTTTCTTCATCTTCGGTTTCCCCAACCTGAATCATAGCACCAAATCTTCCTATTCTGGCATATACATTTTTGCCCGTTTTAGGATCAACTCCCAATAATCTCTCGCCATTTGCACGGTCTGCATTTTCTTCTACATCTGCAATTCTCGGGTGAAATTTAGAATAGAAATTGGTCATCATTTCTTTCCATTTCTGAGCACCGCTCGCAATTTCATCGAAGCTTTCTTCTACTCTGGCGGTAAAACCATAATCAAGAATTTCTGTAAAATTATCGGTCAGGAAATCATTTACAACCTCACCAATGTCTGTTGGAACAAATTTATTTTTGTCGCCCCCGAATTTTTCGTCAAGAACTTCTTTTTTAATTTTATCATTTGCTAAAGAGATCTTTACCACTTCACGAGTGTGAGGCTCAATTTCTCTTTTATCTACATATTCACGGTTTTGAATGGTCTGAATCGTTGGTGCATAAGTCGATGGACGACCAATTCCCAATTCTTCTAGTTTTCTTACCAATCCGGCTTCTGTATATCTTGCGCTTGGTCTTGTAAATTTTTCCTGTGCCGTTATCTTTTTATAGCTTAACACTTCACCAACCGTTACTTTTGGCAACAGCTTTTCGTTGTTTTCTTCGTCTTCCTCTTCTGTTTTTACAATTCCGTATGCTTTTAGGAAACCGTCAAAAATAATGACTTCACCCTGCGCTTCAAAATGCTGCGGAAGTTTGGCGTTACCAATTTCGATAACCGTTTTCTCAATTTTAGCATTTGCCATCTGAGAAGCCAATGTTCTTCTGTAAATCAACTGATACAGCTTGCTTAACTGCACATCTGAAATTGATTTTACAGAAAAATCTGTCGGACGGATCGCTTCGTGAGCTTCCTGAGCCGATGATGATTTTGTAGTATAGTTTCTTGGTGCAGAATATTCTGCTCCGTATTCTGAGACAATTTGTTTTTTTGCGCCTTCAATTGCTTCCTGAGAAAGGTTTACCGAGTCGGTTCTCATATAAGTAATGAATCCTTCTTCGTAAAGTCTTTGTGCAAGACGCATCGTGTTTGTAACGTTGTAACCCAATCTTGAAGAAGCTTCCTGCTGAAGTGTAGAAGTCGTAAACGGTGCAGAAGCAGAACGGCTTCCCGGTTTTGTTTCTACATTTAAAACTTTAAACTCAACAGTTTTTGCCAGTTCTAAAAATTTCTCGGCCTCTTCTTCTTTTTCGAAATCTTTTTTAAGCTTAGCAGCGATTTCCTGCGTTGCTTTATTTAAGAAAATTCCGTCTAGCTTGAAGCTTGCTTTTGGAGTAAACTCACGAATTTCTTTTTCTCTTTCAACCACCAATCTTACCGCAACCGATTGTACTCTACCGGCAGATAATCCCGGTTTTACTTTTTTCCAAAGTACCGGAGACATCTCAAAACCTACAATTCTGTCTAAAACTCTTCTTGCCTGTTGAGCGTTTACCAGGTTCTGGTCAATATCTCTTGGATTTTCAATTGCTTTAAGAATCGCATTTTTAGTAATCTCGTGGAAAACAATTCTTTTTCTGTTTTCGGGTTTCAGTTTTAATTCATCTGCCAAATGCCAGGCAATAGCTTCTCCTTCGCGGTCTTCATCGGAAGCAAGCCAAACCATTTCGGCTTTCTTTACGGCAGACTTTAATTCTGTTACCAATTTCTTTTTGTCGGCAGAAACTTCGTAATCCGGACTGAAGGTCTCCAAGTCAATCCCCATCCCTTTTTTAGGAAGATCTCGGATGTGTCCGAAACTGGATTTTACTTCAAAATCCTTTCCTAGATATTTCTGAATAGTTTTTGCTTTTGCCGGGGACTCAACGATTACTAAATTTTTCGACATATAGAAAATTTTTGCAAAAGTAAAGCTTTTTTATTAGATGGGTTTTGCTAAATAATTTTATTAATACATGAAACAACTTAAATTCTGGTTCATCAGCAGATTTTTTTAAAACTAAACATCCATTCGCCAATCGATTACCAAATAAAAAAGACAATTACAGAAAAACTTTACTTCTATTGAAATAGACAGAAACGTTTGATCTATTTGATTTTTTAAATAACACGAAATCAAAAAGATTAGTTTTAACACTATATTTCTTAATTATGTACTGTTATTTTTTTACAATTTTAACTACAGTTTCAGAATTATTTATCCTTACCAAATAGACTCCGCTTACCAAACCGGAAACATCGGTGAAGTTATTTTCAAACTTTCCAGCCTTCACCAACTGTCCGGTTGCACTGTAAATTTGATAGTAATAATCTTTATCATCTGTTGCTTTGATATACAATAGGTTTTGTACCGGATTTGGGAAAAGAGTGATTTTATTTTCCTTTATTTTTACTGAAATATCATCTTTGGTGAAAATATTTGAAGCTTTTACATTATTACCCGCCGTTACCGGAATTGCAGGAATAGGACCTTCTTCATTTCCGTTTGGATCGTATTTTACTTTTACACAACGGCAGTTCATCCCAAAATAAGGATCATTGTTATCATGAAAAGCCATGAAACGATTAGCCGACGAGCTCGAATCAAATAAAATATTAATCGGTCTTCCGATATAATTTGAGTTTAAAGCTGCTGTCCAAACCCCGGAATATTGAAAATTATTCACACCATAAGTTCCAACAGGAGTCTGATTGGCCATTACACTTCTGAAACCACGTGATCCGGCATTAGGATAATTCCCTATCGCATAACTTGCATTATTGAAAATAAAACCAACACTTGCATTAGCTGAATTTTTCACCTGTACTCCCGAATAATCAGTTACTAAGCTATAGCTGGTCGCAACTTTCTTATCAATTTTATACCACGGCGACAGCCCAAAATCTCTATTTGTAACAATTGCTACTCCTGTAAGATCAGGAATCCTCCATCCTTCAGGACATGGATCGAAAGGTGATTTTTTTCCACCTCTACCCCAACGATCATCAGCAACATTGGGTTCATTTAAAAGCCAGTCTGTTCCATTTGTATAATTGGGAATTGCGCTGTTGTAAGGAGCAAAAGAGCTAGGAATCATATAAACCATAGGATTTTGCACTGAATAAGAAAGTACTTTCGATACTTTTTCGTTCACTTTGTCATTTGTTAAAACATTTGCATTTGATGCATTTGTGTAGGTATTGTAGGGAACAATATAATTTCCCGACATGTCATTGTAGGTGGCTGCAGTAAGTGTAGTATACGCTATTGCTCCATTTGAATTCACATTTCCTAAAAATATATTATAAGAAGTTCTGTCCGCATATTGAAATGAAGGAAAAGGATCTTTTCTTCCCCATTGGTACTGCAGTCCTGTAGAAGCATTGATTTTTGAATATTCCTGAACTGTAGGAGCTAAAGGATTTGCAACAAGAGGAAACGCATCAACAGCACCAAGGTTTCTATCCATAAATTCTGTTTTCAAAACATCACCTTTCGGCACATAATTGACATAATTGGTTGCTACAGCATTAGGCATTTCGGTTGTATAAATAGTAGATTCTATAGGAGTATCTGTTACCCAGATATGCCATGACCAATAAACCGGATTTGTAATGCTTCCATTATGCAATGTAACCACAGCATTTCCACTTTGATTCGGTGCTAAATTAACCACGATTTTAGATGTTGATAAATCTGCCAGCGAGCCGGGCGAAGGATTTACAATATTTACGGTATTGATTAATGCCGTATTGGTAGTCCATAGAACATTAGCTTTCAAATTATTAAAACTTGAAGCATTTAATATATCAGTATTATTTAACAATTGGCTCTGAGCCGAAAAGGCTTTAGTTACCGGAATTTCAACAATTGAAGAAGCGGCAGACTTTACAACCTGATAGCTGTTTGGATTATCTAACCCAACCGTATATTCAGTAACAGGGCTTATATATTCGATAGGAAAATCATAATCATTAAGCTGATACAAAGGGTCTTTTATACATCTGCACGCATTAGCATCTGAAGTTTTGGCAGTTGACAACGGCATATACCAATATCTTCCTTTAATGGTAGGGTTTGCAGGATCTGGAATATCTCCCTGATATTTTTCCGGAATCATATACAGCATACGTGAGCTCACAGCGGGAGTTGTATCGTAAAAACGAGTCATTGTTGAGGTCCACAAACCGACATGATGTTGATCGGTATATTGCCCTCCCTGAGCATTAATCGCAATCTGTCCTGTTCCCGGAAAGATCCCCATATTGTTACCGCCAACATTTGACAGATCAAAACCAATATTTGTGAATAACTTAAATCCCGTCATGAAAGCAGGAACATTGTTATCATTGGGTTTTATAATGTGATAGCCATTAGATTCGAAAGCATTTTTTCCTATATTTGTTCTGGTTCCGAACGGAGAAAAATCGACTCTTATATTATCAACATATCCTCCTGAAGCCAAATTTGCAACAAGCATTGATGGAATTCGCCATCCGTTCGGACAAGGGTCAAATGAAGATTTATTTCTGTATGGAGCACTGCTCGCATCACTTGTATAATCTGTATTTAATCTACCTCTTGAATTATCTGACCATAAATTGAGCTCGGTAAGCCTGCTGTCTGTAAAAGCAACTGTTCTCCCAAACCAATTGATCATAAGATTTGCATTATTATTGTAATAAGCGGGACCAGAATTATCGTCTTTATTCACATAAATCAGACTAAGTGGATTTTTTACAGAAAGCTTTATATTATTATCTACAGTCGCATTGGATAATAAAACAAATTGTCGAAGATTATCAAAATTAACAGCATTGTTAAAGTTTTTTGCACCTCGATGACGCACTCGTCCAATAGAACCTGAGACTTCATAAAAATCGTTTCCTCTGTAAACCAACGGCGGAATAGGATCTTTTCTACCCCATTGATACAGCAAGCCTCCGTTTTTATTCCAGTCATCTGCAGTGATTGAATTGCTTAAAGCACCTAAGTTACGATCCATCCATTTCCATTCTGCATCAGGAATTACTTCTACGGTACCATCGCTTTTTTCCCTTTTGACGCCAGCGAAGCTTTTGTAAGCAGAGCCGTTGGTCGGATCATCGGTAACCCAAATATGCCACGACCAGAAAATCTCACCATTTACTCTAAAAACTACAACTGCATTCCCTTCTTTTGATTTATTTACGGGTACTTTTATTTTAGCATTCTCCCCGGCACCTTCAATTTCTAAAGCATAATTTAAACCTGACCTGATCAGTCCGTGATTATCTTCCCAAAGAACATCTGCAGTAACAATTCCGTCTGGAATGATGGAATATCCTAGAAATTTGTAACCAGCCCACATAGCGTAGGCCTTTTTCACAGGAATATAAATCCCGTCGTTTGCTTGTGAGGTCTCAAAAATATAACTATTTGGAGCCTTCATCCAATCTTTTGCAGCTACTCTCTCGGTTGTTCCGTTACTTTTATCGGGAAACTTATCACCTAAAGTGTCTGTTTTTACGTTCAATGCTGAATATTCTGACTTAGAAAAGTTGTTTTTTGATTTTAATAAATCTTGAGCCTCAGCAGAGAAGAAACAGAAGGCTGCTGCAATACTGTAAAAGTATTTTTTATTCATATTGTCATTTGATTTGGCAAACTAAATAGATTTTCATTAATACAACATAAATTACAAATATTAATTAAATAAAAACCTATAAATAAATTATTTTACAAATTAAATAATCATATGTATAAATGTATGAAAAATTCATTCCAAAATGTTTTGCCCACAAAAATATAACATTGTATACATTAAAATACAAAGGCAGAATTAACTTTTATTAATGAATAATAAAAATTTGAAGAAAACAAAATTGAAAAGTAAAGCTTAAGGGAGTAAGTAGTTCTTATACAGTTCGGATGTAAATCTGCCGTTTACAATGTTTTTAAAACTAGCAAATACAATAAAATTAAATAAAAATAATGCAATGATAAAAGCGTATATCGTTTTTTTGGTGTTCGCAGAAACCACATACATCGTATTGGGTATAATAATATATGCAAAGCCGATAAAAGCACCTGCCATTCTTGAAGAAAATATACTATTGTTTCTAAACACAAAATACATACAGATCCCTATCACTGCATACACTTTGTGATATTCATAATACGGAAATTTCTCCATCATTTCATCATCAAACGTAAACAGGAAAAATGTAAGAATCGCCAACATACCTTCGGGAATACCAATACCTCCATTCAATCTCTCAGCAGACTGATTCATATACCCGTTGAAACCTTCTACAAGCATACTGTCTGAAGCAAAACCAGTCAGAAAATCTCCGAATACCCTATAAATCTCAAATGGCGAAGCAAAAATCGAAGCGATGATTAAAATCAACATCAAATACTTATTCAAAGGAAGGCGAACAAGCCAGTACATTGGTATAAACAGATAACAAACATTGTGAATGCCTGAGGCTATGAACATCCAGAAAAGATAAAGAATAAGTTTTCTCTGTTTGATGTATCGCAACGCAAAATACACAATAAAAGTTCCGAGATTTTGCCTTATCTGTCCGCTTTCCCCAATAAAAAACCCGGGAATAAACATAAATAAAGTAAACGTAAAAGGATAAAAGGTATTATCATCTGTGTATTCTACTTTAAAAAATACAGCACAAATAGCAATGACTAATGTAAGTATGTAAAATGGAGCATTAAATACATTGAGCAATACTTTATTGATTAATGCAAATAACCATTCCAGATCTACATTTTCAGAGCCTTGTATATGCAGCGCTTTCAGGAAAATATTAATATATTCTTTACTGTCAGCATATACGTAAATCATTACATAACTTCCATAATCCGGACCCACATTCTCACGAAGACCGGCAACGATCATCAGATAAATCCCTAAAAACCAAAACCATTTTTTCGGCACCTTATTTCCAAAGACTTCCTGAACGCTAAAAAATAGCATATAGACAATAGCAATCAGATAATAAGGGTGCAATAAACTCATCGCTTAATTATATAGTTTTTTAAAATCATGACACGCTATTACTACTCCTGTCAGAATAAGTGGTAAAAATAATCGTACTTCCCAAAAAAGTCCGACCAAAGTGATCATGCCAATATAAGGTAATGAAAAGAATAAATATTTCTTGAAAACCAGTTTATTTTTGTCGTCTGCGCAAAGTTTATACATAAAATAAAGTACAACAGCCGAAAACAACAATCCTGCAAGATTAAAAGGGCTTGTAAAATTAGCAACAATATAAATTCCTTCCATGAAAGAAGATTTTTCTTCTTGATTCAAAAAGATTCTCAAACCTAAATATGGCATCAGGAAAGATAAAAGTAAAGGGATCACTTTCCAAATAAATTGAAAATTTTTCTGCTTTATTTCTTTTAAACTGAAAAAAACGGCAGCAAAAAAAGCAATATTTAAGCACGCAGTTTCTCTTACTAAAGTTGACACTGCAATAAGAATAATCAGCAGATAAAAAAACAGGTTTCTGTTGGTATGATGATATTTCAAAGTCAAAACAATTCCTACTAAATAACAAAACAAAGCAATCGTATCGCAGTTTGAAGGCGTATACTGAGTCATCACAATAAAGAAAACCATCAAAAGATGAACAATTCTTCTCATCATAATATTCGAAAAAAAATCAAACGATCTAAATTTCAAAATCGCATTAATAATGACCGAACTTAAAATAAAAAACACGGTATTCGTCAAAAAGAGACCGTGATAAAATGGAGTTCCATTTTTAATGAAAAAATTTTTAAAAGGTGACAACAAAGGATTATTGATGCAATACTCCATTAAATCTGTCATATAAATGCTCAGGTAATTAGGAATTATTCTGTATGAATATACCGAAGAAAATAGAAAATCCGGTGGTCTTTCGGAAGTTTTAAAATGAGTGTAAGAAGACTCGAACCCATAATACGACATGAAAAACAGCAGAAACGGTAAAATTACTACAGACAGAAATCCGGAAAATTTTTCATCAAATGTTTTCAACATACAAAACAGTTGTGCCTTTAAGGATAATTTCTTGCCAAATACAACCTGACAATGGGGAACTTTTACAAAAGTAAAAGTTTTTTTCATTTTACATTGAATATTTTACTGATTTTCAGTGAAAACTTATAATATAATTGTTTGAACTACTCCATAAAAATTTAAATTTGCAAACCTGATTTGAGAAACTCATGCATCGTTTTTTCATCCATTTATATTACCTGATTTCCAAAAATCGTCCTATTTCCCTTGCTGTAGCGTTGGGAATATTAATAATTTGCGGTTTTTTTGCCTCAAAAATTAATTTTGAAGAAGATATTAATCAAATTATTCCGAAAAACGAAAAATCTGATCTAACTGCAAAAGTTCTGAAACAACTCAACTTTTCAGACAAAATCATTGTCATTATTGAAAAAAAATCAAAAGACGACAATTTTCAGCTTTCTGAGACTGCAGATACTTTCCTAAATAAAATTGAACCTTTACATAAATACATCGGCTCTGTTCAGGGAAAAGTAAATGACAATGAAATTTCTGAAACTTTCGATTTTGTCAATCAGAATCTTCCTTTGTTTTTAAACGAAAAAGATTATGCAGAAATTGAAAGAAAACTCAATAAAGACAGTATTGCCAAACAGGTTGAGAACAACTATGTTTCGTTGGTTTCACCTACAAGTTTAGTGACTAAAGAATTCATTAAAAAAGATCCGCTCGGAATTACTTTTTTAGGAATCAAAAAACTGAATGCGCTAAATATCAGTAAAGATTTCAAGCTTGAAGACAACTACATTGTTACCACAAACGGAAAAAATCTGTTGCTTTTCATCGATCCTAAAAACAAAAGCAACGACACCAAAAACAACGAGCTTTTCGTCAATCAATTAAACGAAATTAAAGACGAAATCAACAAAACTTTTAACGGAAAAACCGAGATCAGCTATTTTGGTTCGCCTGTAATTGCCGTTGCCAATGCCCAACAGATCAAGAAAGACATCCAGAATACAGTTATTATTTCGATGACGGTTCTGCTGATTTTGCTGATGTACTATTTCAGAAACTTCTTCACGCCGTTGATTGTGTTTTTGCCGACTGTTTTTGCGGTTTTCATTTCACTGATGATTCTATACTTTATTAAAGATAAAATCTCGGCAATTTCCCTAAGCGTTGGCGCGATTCTGATCGGGATCACCATTGATTACGCCCTTCACATTCTTACGCATTACAAGCACAATAATAATATTGAAGAGCTTTATAAAGAAATCACGCAACCCATTATTCTGAGTAGCGCAACGACAGCGGTTTCGTTTTTATGCCTGGTTTTTGTTCGTTCTGAAGCGTTGAAAGATCTTGGTCTTTTTGCTTCGATTACGGTTTTCCTGTCTTCTTTTGCAGCGTTGATTATTGTTCCGCAACTGTATCATCCGAAAGCAGATAAAGAAAAAACCAACACCAATTTCATCGATAAAATAGGAAGCTATCCTTACGAAAAGAACAAACCTTTGATTATCGGATGCTCTATAATTATTATTGCGTGCCTTTTCGGTTTCAGACATGTTGGCTTCAATGAAGATATCGGCGATCTTAATTATATTCCAAAAGATTTAAAAATAAGTGAAGCCAAGCTTGAAAAATTATCTGATATCACTTCAAAATCGATTTATACCATTTCTTACGGAAATTCTGAAAGTGAAGCATTGACAAGAAATTCTCAATTGAGTCAGTTTTTGGAAAAGGAAAAACAGGAAGGGAAAATTTTAAGCTACAATTCGATTGGAAATGTAGTTCTATCCGAAAAAGATCAGCAGAAAAAAGTAGAACAATGGAATCAGTTCTGGAATCTGAACAAAAAAGACGAAATCATTTCTGAGTTGGTCAACAATGGAAATAAATTTGGCTTTAATGCTTCGGCATTTGATCAGTTTAATGAAAATTTAAATAAATCTTACGCCACTTTAAGTTTAAAAGATTACTCAACCATCAAAGCCTTTCAAATTTCAGAATTTCTGAGCAATGAAAAAGGATTTTACACCGTTTCGAATGTTGTAAAAGTTAATGAGAAAAACAGAGACGCATTCATCAAAGATGTCGAAAAAAGCCATGAAGCTTTAGCAATCGACCGTCAACAGATGAATGAGAACTTTTTAGGTTTGCTGAAAAGAGATTTTAATACACTGATTAATTATTCTCTTTTAGCCATTGTTTTAACGATTATTGTTTTCTTCAGAAATTTCGAGCTTTCGCTTTTAACGATGTTTCCGATTGTTTTAACGGGAGTTGTCACCGCAGGAATGCTCTATTTTTTAGGATTGGAATTAAATATTTTCAGCACCGTCGTTTGTACTTTGGTTTTCGGGGTTGGGGACGACTTCAGTATTTTCCTGACAAAGGCAATGCAGAAAGAACATACAACCGGTAAAAATGAACTCCCAACTTACAGAACATCCATTATTCTGGCAGTTTTCACTACTATTTTATCGATTGGCTCATTGATTTTTGCCAAACATCCGGCTTTACATTCTTTAGCTTTGGTTGCTTTAATCGGTATGTTTTCGGTGATTGTGATTACCTCAACTCTATATCCGTTTTGGTTCAGATTTTTAATTATCAACAGAGCAAAAAAAGGATTATCGCCAATTACTTTGAGGCTGTTTTTAAATTCGCTCCTTTCATTCATCTATTATGGCTTAGGCGGATTGATATTTTCTGCAATCGGCAGTATTTTTGTGAAAAGATCGAAAGGAAAAACTTTAGATTTCATTAAATTAATTTTAGCGAAATTTTTGACTTCAGTTTTATATTCGAATCCGTTTGTGAAGAAAAAAGTCATTGCAAATCCGAATGAAGATTTCAGCAAGCCTGCAGTAATTATTGCCAACCACACATCTTTTCTAGACACTTTGGCCTTAGGAATGGTCAATCACAAGATCATATATCTGGTCAATGATTGGGTTTATCATTCTCCGATTTTTGGAAAGTTGGTCAGAGCTTTAGGTTTTTATCCTGTGTCTCAAGGTATCGAAAATGGTATCGATCAATTGAAAGAAAAAATTGAACAAGGATATTCTCTTGTTGTTTTTCCTGAATCTGAACGCTCTTATACGAATGACGTAAAAAGGTTTCATAAAGGCGCATTTTATATTGCTGAACAATTTAGTTTAGATATTGTTCCTATTTACATTCACGGAAATTCTGAAGTACAGCCAAAAGGAGATTTCATTATTTACGACGGAAGCATCACCGTAAAAGTGGGCGACAGAATTCATAAAGACGATTTAAATTTTGGCGAAAATTATTCTGAAAGAGCAAAAAAAATCAATGCTTATTTCAGGGAAGGATTTGCCAAATTGAGAAATGAAATTGAAGATGAAAACTACTTTAAAAATAAACTACTTTTAAGTTTTTTATATAAAGAAAACGAAGTAATAAAGCCTGTAAAAGAAGATTTCAGCAAAAATAAATCGTCTTATTTTGAGCTGAATAAGCATATACCAAACGATGCCACTATATTTCATATTGCGGATGATTTTGGGCAGAAAGACTTTTTATTAACCTTACAACAGGCAGGAAGAAGAGTTTTCAGTTTAATCACCGATAAAGAAAAAAGATTGGTTGCAAAAAACAGTTATCTGGTACAGAGAAGAAAAATTTTTTACGTTGATAATCAGGCTCAAATCAATAAAAAAATTGACACCCTTTTAATTTCTGATCATAATTTTAATCTTAATAGGATAAAAGATTTTCCGGAGACTGTTATTTTATTGAATTGCGAAAATAAAACTTTTGAAAACCCCGATTATAGAGAGGTTGTTATTTCAGAATCAATAAAAATATTTAGGCACGAATAATAAATATGAAAATCTTATTTTTGTAATCCATAAAATTGATTAATGCAAAAAAATATACTTGTCATTTATTACACTCAAACCGGGCAGCTCGAGGATATTATAAAAAATATCGCACAGCCGTTTGAAGATAAAAAAGACGAATATAAAGTGACGTATTACAACATTCAGCTCAAGAAAGATTTTCCTTTTCCGTGGCCGAGTGATGTTTTCTTCAACACTTTTCCCGAATCTTATTTACAGATTCCCAGCGAAATTCTTCCGCCGCCGGAAGAAGTGCTCAATACTAAATTTGATTTGATACTTTTTGGATATCAGGTTTGGTATCTTACGCCATCAATTCCGATTATTTCATTTCTGAAAAGCGGATTTGCAGCAGATATTTTAAAAAACACCCCGGTGGTTACCATTTCAGCAACCCGAAATATGTGGATGCTTTCTCAGGAAAAATTAAAAGTATATTTGAAGAATTTTGAGGCTAAACTGGTAGGAAACATTGCATTGGTCGACAGAAGAGATAATTACACAAGCGTATTGACCATTCTTCGTTGGATGACGACCGGGCAAAAAGAAAAATCAGGCATTTTACCTGCTGCCGGAGTTTCGGATGAAGAGATCAACGGTGCCGGAAAATACGGCAAGATCATTGAAAATCATTTTGAGAATAATAACTTAGCCAATCTGCAGCCTGAGCTGGTAAAAAACGGAGCTGTAGAAATAAGAGCTTTTCTGGTAAGAGTAGAGAAAGTAGGCAACAAAATCTTTACAATCTGGTCTAATCTGATCATTAATAAAAAAGAAAAGCGACCATTGCTGATAAAATTCTTTAAGGTATATTTGATGGCAGCAATTTGGATAATCTCACCTATTGTGTTGATTTTTCATATATTGCTTGCTCCAATTTTATGGTCAAAAAGACAAAAACAGAAAAAATATTTACAAGGAATTAATTTAAAATAGAAATGTACGACGTATTTATAACAAAAGCTTCAACATACTTGCCAAATGAGCCGGTTTCTAATGAAGAAATGGAGAGCTATCTTGGCTTGGTAAATAATACACCTTCAAAAGCGAGAGCTTTAATTCTAAGGAACAATAAAATCAAAACAAGATATTATGCTTTAGATAAAAACGGAAATGCTACGCATACCAATGCACAGATTACGGCAAAAGCTGTGGAAGGTCTTTTTGATGAAAAATTCAATAGAGCAGATATGCAGTTGCTCTCTTGTGGAACGTCTTCTGCAGATCAGATTCAGCCGTCGCACTCGTCTATGGTACACGGTGAGCTAAACATCGGAAAATCTATCGAAGTAAATACAGCTACCGGACTTTGTAACTCAGGAATGAATGCCTTAAACTACGGTTTTCTGAATGTAAAAGCCGGAATTAAAGATAACGCAGTCTGTGTAGGCTCTGAAAGAATGTCTGCATGGATGACCGCCGATAAATTTAATCATGAAGCTGAAAACTTAAAACTTTTGGAAGAAAGACCAATCGTCGCTTTCAAAAGAGAATTTTTGAGATGGATGCTTTCTGACGGAGCCGGTGCATTTTTATTGGAAAACAAACCAAGAGAAAACGAAACTTCTTTAAAAATAGAATGGATCGATTTCTATTCGTATGCTCACGAGATCGAAGCGTGTATGTATTCAGGATGTGAAAAACAGGAAGACGGAAGCTTAAAATCCTGGGCAGAATATCCTGCTGAAGAATGGCTGAACCAATCTATTTTTGCTTTAAAACAGGATACAAAACTTTTAGATAAGTATATTTTGGTGAAAGGTGCAGAAAGTTTACGGGCATCTTTTACCAAACACGATCTCGACCCAGATTCTATCGATCACGTTTTAGCACACATTTCTTCTGGCTATTTTAAAGAAGGATTAAAAGAAGAATTTGCCAAAGTAGGTCTCGATTTCCCTTGGGAAAAATGGTTTTACAATCTTTCGGAAGTTGGAAACATCGGAGCCGGATCTATTTTTATTGCAGTTGAACAGCTAATGAATTCCGGTAAACTAAAAAAAGGAGAAAGAATCATGCTTTGCATTCCGGAAAGTGGAAGATTTGCTTATTCTTGTGCTTTATTAACGGTTTGCTAATGAATATTTCTTTACCAACATCTGACCAGGATTTCGTAGAAAATTTAATTCCTCAGAAGTTTCCTTTTGTGATGGTAAATAGCATTTCAGAGTATTCTGAAGAGCATTTGGTTTCAGGATTTACGATTAAGGAAGAAAATATTTTTGTGCATGAAGGAGTTTTTCAGGCTTCAGGCTTGATCGAGCATCAGGCGCAAAGTGTAGCGCTTCATACGGGATATAAATTTTATCTTTTAGGAAAAGAAGCTCCTACAGGATATATCGGCGCCATTAAAACCTTTCAGGCTGAAACTCTGCCGAAAATTGGAGATCAACTGGTTTCTGAAGTGAAAATCATCAATGAAATGATGGGTGTAACTTTGGTTCAGATCAGCACGACGGTTAATGATCAAGTGATCGCAACGGCTGAAATGAAGACGGTAGTAAAATAAATTTAAACAGTATTCGTCAGTTCGAGTAAAATTTTGCAAGAATTTGTATCGAGAACTTTAATCAAAAACTTCTCGATACGATTTATCAAAATCTACTCGAAGTGACGTTATCAACAATAGGTTTAAAAAAAACCAATGGAATTAAAAGAAGAAAACCTCATCAATATTCATCATTTTTTGCCTCATCGCAATCCGATGTTAATGGCAGATTATATTCTGGAGCTCACTCCGGAGAAGGTGGTGACTTCTTTTGAAATTACTCCAGACAATATTTTTGTACACAACAATCAGTTTGTACAAGCAGGATTAATTGAACATTCAGCACAAACTTCATCTTCGATTCTCGGACAAAGCTTTTTTGAAAATCCGGAATCAAATACTAAAGTAATTGGCTTTATTACCAACATTAAAAAAATTGAGGTTTTCGGGTTGCCGCAAGTTGGTGATAAGATTATTTCTAAAGCCTCATTGATCTCGAAATACGAAAATATCTGTAATATCTTTTGTGAAACTTTTCTGGATGATCAACTGCTGATTCGTACACAGATTAGTTTGTTTATTCAGGAAATAGAATCATAGAAATGTTTATAAAAAATACGAGAGTCAACTTTAAAAGTTGGCTTTTTTTATTGATCAGATTATAGATATATTTGGTAAAAATAAAGTTATGAGCATAAAAGTAAGATTCTATTCGTACGACATTGAATTTGAATTTGAAAACTCGGTAGAATTTCCGGTAGCCCCGCAAGTTGGCGATGAGGTAAACCTGATTTCTTTTTTTAAATATCAAACCTCTGAAAGAATAGAATATTATGAAAATATGGAAGATCTCGGTTTATACAACAACGCCTTGGTTATTGAGCGAACCTGGCATAATGATCTTGAGAAGAACGAAATTTATCTTTTAGTTCAGTTGAAGTATAAGAGGAGATAAAATTCCGGGATAAAGTTTCAACCAAAAAAAAGTGAGACATTTCTGCCTCACTTCAAACAATTTATATTAATGAAAATTAATATCCAAAGATTTCTTCTAAAGTCACTTCTTTAAATTCTCCCATTTTGTTAATAGAGTCCATTTTCAGGTTTTCTCTTTTCCCGATAATGGCTGTGTTATACTTCAATGGCTTAATTTCTGTGTTATAAAAACCTGTTAATTGAGGTAAAGTCAACGATTGAATTTCAGCATAAATATCTTTTCTGATATCATAATCAACGCCCAGTTTTTTAAGAGCCAATTGATTGTAGAAAATATTGATTCTGTTGATTCTGTTTGACGCAATTTGCTTTAAAGCCGAACCTTTAGAGTTCTCAAACTGAGCCGGAATCTGAGGAAAATCGGCCATCAACTCATTCATTGCAGTTACCGCTAAAGGCAATTTATTAGACTGCGTCCCGATATAATTGGTAACATAGTTCGGATGGTCTTTTTCGTTCGCTGTAGCATAAGAAACGTAAGCAGAGTACGCCAATGACTTACTTTCTCTAATTTCCTGGAATACGATTGATGACAAACCTCTACCAAAATATTCGTTGAAAACATTGGCTTTACCAAAGTCGTTGATATTTACCTCGCTGCCTTTCGCTATTTTAGACATTTCCATTTGTACCATGTCGTAGTTGGCAAAATAAACAGTTCCTCCAGTTGCCGGTTCTGCGTATACTTTAGCTTTTGCAGGCTGCAAAGTTGCATTGGTAATAAATGGTTTTACCGCTTTCTCAAGATCTTTCTGGCTTTCTCCGTAAATGAATACTTCGTAAGGATAATTATTTAAAGTCTTGATTTTCGACATCAATTCGGTTACATTGATGTTTTGAAGACGTTCTTTAGAAATAATATCAGTCATTCTGGAATCTTTCCCGTACTTAGCATAGTTGGAAAGTGCTGCCATAATTCTTGTCTTGTCTTTTTTGGCAACAGCTCTAGATTCAAGAATTGTTTTTACGGTCTGATTGTAGATTTCCTGATCTGCTTTTACATTTTTCAGCCAGTGATTCAACAATTCTACTCCTTTTTTCATATTTCCTTCAAGACCGGTCAATGTAATAAAAGTCTGGTCATTTGAAGTTCTGAAGCTGTTTGAAATTCCTAATTTGTAGAATTCTTCTTTCAATTGCTCCGGAGTATATTTATCGGTTCCTAAGTATTGTAAAACACTTACACCTAAAGAAAGTTCTTTGTCATTATCTGTTCCGAAAGGAAAAATATAACTTACCTGAGCAACTTTATTGTATTTGTTATTTACGAAACTTACTTTCTTATCTTTGATCTGAGTCGTTGCAATTGCAGTTTTATAATCTACAAACTGAGGTTTGGTGTCTGCAACTTTTGTACTTAAAATATCTTTAAGGAAAGGTGACTGCGCATCTCTATTCAGTTTAATCGGCGTAATGCCCGGGTTTTCTACACGAACCAGTTTATCATTCACCCCTTTCTCCTTGTAGATCACAACATAATTATCTTTAAAGAAATCATTTGCAAATTTTACAATGTCAGCTTTTGTAATTTTTTCAAACTGATTGATTTCGTCAAGCTCTTGTTCCCAAGTTCTTTCACCAATATAAGTGCCGTAAAGCGTTGTTGCCAAACCATCTGCAGTTTCCCAACCTTTCATACGCTGAACTCTCATATCGTTTATGATAGCTTTCAACATCCAATCCGGAAACTCCCCTTTTTTAATTAAATCAATCTGAGCAAAAAGCAGTTTTTTGGCATCATCAAAACTCTGCCCCTCTTTCGGAGTAACATACATATTAAATGAACCGTATGTTTTTAAAGGATTTGCATAAGCTCCCGCTCCTAAAGTTGCTTGTTTTTGGTTAATATTAAGGTCAATTAAACCTGCATCACCGTTGTTACTTAAAATCTCACCTACCATCGTTGCCAATCTTGCCTCTTTAGTCCCGTTAGAATCTGTTCTCCAGGCGATTGTCATTCTTGGTGTAGATGGGCTTTTTACAGTTCTGCTTACAACAGAAGTCATTGGTTCTTCCGAAACCATTTTCTTCATTGGTAATTCTTTGTATTTGAATGAACCGAAGTATTGATCAACTAATTTTATAGTTTTATCAAAATCAAGATCTCCAACCAAAACTACTGCCATATTATTAGGCACATAATACGTGTCAAAATATTTGTGAATAGCTTCCATTGAAGGGCTCTTCAAATGTTCTGAAGTTCCGATCGTCGTTTGCTGTCCATTTGGATGTTTTGGAAAAAGAGCGTCCATTAATGCATAATTTACCAAACGTCCGTCGTTATCCTGCGCTCTGTTAAATTCTTCGTAAACCGCCTCTAATTCTGTATGGAAAAGCCTTAAAACCAATTCCGAGAAACGTTCTTTTTCAACTTTTAGCCATTTTTCAAGTTCGTTTGCAGGGATATTATTTTTGTAGACAGTTTCATCCAACCAAGTATGAGCGTTGGTTCCTGTTGCTCCCAAAGATGAAATTGCTTTGTCATATTCGTTTGCAATTGCGAATTTTGATGCTTCCTGAGAAACCTCATCAATTTTTTTATAAAGTGCTTTTTTCTTTTCAGGATCTTTTTCGGCTTTATGCTGTTCGTACAGATCAGAAATCTGCTTTAAAATAGCTTTTTCTTTTGCCCAATCCTGAGTTCCCAAATGGGAAGTTCCTTTGAAAACCATGTGCTCCAAATAATGAGCAAGACCGGTATTGTCACCAGGATCATTATTAGAACCTGTTCTTACCGGAATATATGTCTGAATTCTGGGTGCATCGTCATTTTTAGCAAGATATACCTTCAAACCGTTTTTCAAAGTATAAACCCTTACTCCAGACTGGTCATTTTTCACAGTTTCGAAACTGTAACCCTGAGCATCCGTTTGTTTCTGTGTTTCAAATTTTTGTGCGGCTGCGTGAAACATCACAAAAAGAGAAAGAGAAATAAAAATTTTCTTCATATGAAATTGATTACTTTAATTACATTAGTCTCTACAGTTTTTGTTTCGTTACAAATCGTTCATACAATAAAGCAACTTCACCCGCGTTTGATATATAATTAAATATATTATGAAAAGAAAAACTTTAAACATTCTTACCGTATCTGCAATTATTACAACAATCGGCTTTCTGATGGATGGTGATATGAAAGAACCAAGCATGACAATGCGCTTTACAGAATTTTTTGCGATGATGACGATGTTATTTTTAGCAATATCAGCAATCTATCTTCCAGTAAATTCTTTAACAAAAAGACTGCAGAGAATACAAAACTAAAATTGAATTACCTATTTATTGTTAGAGCGCAGAGATTTTCTTTGCGTTTTTTTACTTTATCCACTAATGCTTTTGTTTTCAAACTCCTTCTGATAATTTGCTTAATACCATGTCCTGCATTTTTACTATTTTAGCGGATTATTAAGACAATAATTAATAGAATTTTCGGGTGAAAAAACAAGACATTCCACAGGACGAAAGTAATCTTCAATCAGCAAATATGACCGAAATGTTGTACGTTACTGATGAGAATAACAATTACACAACTGCTCAGAGTATCGGTTGGGAAGCTAAAAAAGCAGCCCTTGACGAATCGATGGAGCTGATCAACGAGCGTATCGAAGAAGCAAGACAGAATGTGGCAAACAATTTGGTAAGTCCTATCGTCTATTTTATGGAACTAAATAAAATGGATATGCAGGTTTTGGCAGCTTATGTTAATATGTGGCAATGGACTGTGAAAAGACACGCAAAACCCAAAACTTTCAAAAAACTCAACGATTCTACTCTCAAAAAATATGCAGATGCATTTGATATTTCGGTAGATGAATTAAAAAATTTCAACGGAAAATAAAAATGAAAATCAATTTTGAACACCATCAGACTGCTCATTGCGAAAACGGTGTTGCCTCCAATCTACTTCTCAACAGAGGTCTAAAACTCAGCGAACCGATGATTTTCGGAATCGGCTCGGGATTATTTTTCGTGTATTTACCTTTCTTAAAAGTCAATTTTGCACCAGGTTTTAGCTACCGTCCGATGCCGGGTGCTATTTTCAGCAAAGCGGCAAAAAGATTGGGAATTAAAATAAAAAGACAAAAATTCTCAAATCCTCAGGAAGCTCAAAAAGCTTTAGAGAAAAATTTAGAACAAAATATACCGACAGGTTTACAAGTAGGCGTTTTCAACCTTACCTATTTTCCTGAAGAATATAAATTTCATTTCAATGCCCACAATCTGGTCGTTTACGGAAAAGAAGACGGGAAATTTCTTATCAGCGATCCTGTAATGGATTTTGCAACCACATTATCCGAAACGGAACTAGAGAAAGTACGTTATGCCAAAGGCGCACTTGCTCCGAAAGGTCATATGTATTTCCCAACACACATTCCAGAAAACGTAAATTTGGAAGAAGCGATTAAAAAAGGAATTAAAGACACCTGTAAAAATATGCTGGCTCCCGTTCCGATTATTGGCGTAAAAGCAATGCGCTGGGTAGCAAAAAGCATCCCGAAATGGGCAGAGAAAAAAGGCACGAAAGTAACCAACCATTACTTAGGACAATTAATCAGAATGCAGGAAGAAATCGGAACCGGCGGTGGCGGATTCAGGTTTATTTACGGTGCTTTTTTGCAGGAAGCATCTGTAATTCTAAAAAATGACGAATTAAAAGAATTGTCCAAAGAAATCACTGCAATCGGTGACCTTTGGAGAGATTTTGCCGTAGATATTGCCCGCGTTTACAAAAACAGAAATTCTAAAAGTGATATTTACAATAAGCTTTCAAAATCGATGCTGCATATTGCCGATTTGGAAGAAGCATTTTATAAAAAATTGAGAAAAGCGATTTAAACTTGTCAATGTGAAATTACTAAGAAGGCAATTTAGAAATTGATGAAAACAGTATATCAAATAATTATATTTTCTATTTTCTTTACGTCGTGTAAAGAAGAAAAATATAAGTACGACATTTCTGACTTTCGAACTGAATTGAGACCTTCTTTAAAAAGCCTATCAAAAGAAAAATCGCTTCCATCTCAAGATACGATTGCAAGAAACTTTATCGAGAAAAATGCCACAAAGGAAGAACTTATAAAATTAATGGATTCAAAAAGTCCATTACTTAGGGTTATCGCATATAGAACAATAGTAAATAGGCAGGAACCTGAATATTTTGATTTATTAACAAAACATCTGAGTGACACAGCAAAAGTAACTTGGTGGTATTATGAAGACGCAGGAAACAATTTTTATGTTTCTGACTTAATGATTAGAAAAGCTCACGATAAAAATGGTTTATCCCCGATTCAAAAAAAATATTTAGTGGAAAAAGTCATGCGCGAACATCCTTATTTAGAAACCTCTATCTGGATGATTCAAGACATTAGTCCAAATGAAAAATATTATAATTTGATTAAAAAAAGAGCTGGATTAAAAAGAGATAGGTGCGGAGAACAATTATCTGCATGTTTTGCTTTAAGTAAATTTAAAAAGAAAGAAGATGTAAATTTGCTTTACGAGGTTTTCAATCAAAACATTAAAAATCAATATTGCACAACCTTGATTTTTAGAAGTATCGAAAAGTATCCAAACGAAAAATTCTTTCCAATTTTAGAGGACTATTTTAATCGAAAAATAAAAGGAAAACTTTCAACAGAGGAGAATATATTTGATGATGTATTATATTTTTCAAGAGCAATAGCTTCATTTAAAAATGAGAATGCGTTATCGATTTTGAAATATATAGAACAAAACAATACTTATATCAACAAGCCGTATTGGCCACCTTCAAATAAAGAATATGTATATAAAGCTTTACTTATAAATTACGATACAATTTATAATGATTTCATCAAACAGATTGCAAAGGAATTTAAAAAAGAAGATTTAAGTAAATTCCGATTTGGACAGGATTTACTTGAATACAATGAAAAGCCAAATTGGTAAAAACATTAATAACTAGTTTTTTATGTTTAGAAGTATAACGCAAACTTCTTTTAATCATTTTTAAAATAAAAAATGTCAAATTTCATCATCGAAATAAAAAATCTTTACAAGAAATACAAAAATTCGGAAGACTTTTCGGTTAATGATATTTCTTTGAACATCGATAAAAACGAAATCTACGGAATTCTCGGTCCGAACGGAGCGGGAAAAACCACCTTGATTTCTATGCTTTCAGGTTTGATTAAGCCAACCTCAGGAAGTTTTACGATCAACGGATTATCACCTAAAAAAGACAGTTCGAAAATTAAACAAATCATTGGTGTTGTTCCACAGGAATATGCACTCTACCCGACCTTGACTGCGAAAGAAAACCTTTTGTTTTTTGGAAGCTTGTATGGTTTAAAACATAAAAATCTTCATAAAGAAATCGATGAAGCTTTGGAATTGATGGGCTTAACGAAATTTGCCAATAAAAAAGTCGACCAGTTTTCGGGCGGTATGAAACGCCGTTGCAATCTGATTGCAGGAACGCTTCACAATCCTAAAGTTCTGTTTCTGGACGAGCCGACCGTTGGTGTGGATGTTCAATCGAAAAAAGCAATCATTGATTATCTTTTGGATTTAAATAAAAAAGGCACGTGCATTATTTATACTTCGCATCATCTTTCGGAAGCGGAGGAATTCTGTACAAAAATTGCCATCATCGATCACGGGAAAATCCATGCGACAGGAACACCGCAAGAATTGGTGGAAAGAGTTGCCAATGCTGAAAACCTTGAAGACGTTTTCATTTCATTAACCGGAAAAGAATTGAGAGATGTTGTATAAATTGTGGAGAAGTTTCATCAAAGAAATTCAGTTGCTGAAAAGAGATTCGGGCGGAATTGTCATTATATTTTTAATGCCTTTATTGCTGATTATTACAATTACCTTAATTCAGGATTCAACATTCAAAAATCTGGAAGGCTCAAAAATCCCGATTATTTTTATTGACAACGATAAATCTGAAGTTTCCAAAGTCATCAAAAAAGAACTGGAAACCAGTAAAACATTTGAACTTGTCACCGATTACAACGAAAAATCGGCGGAGAAAGCTGTTTTCACAGGTGATTATCAAATGGCCATCGTTATTCCTGAAAACTTAACGAAAGATTTAAATTCAAATATCGATTCTAAAGTTCAGACCGTCGTAAGCTCATTTGGCTTAGAGCCTGATTCGACAGTGACAACAGCCGTTGCCTCAAAAGCGAAAGACATTCATCTTTATTTTGACCCCGCAACCAACGCTGGTTTCAAGAATTCTGTAATGAATGCCATCAATAAAATGGTTTTTGAAATTGAGAATAAAAAAATATACAAAGCCTTTCAGGAACAGTTGGGAACAACGGAAGACCTCGAAAATAAAAGTTTAATTACTTTTAAAGAAATCACTCCGAACAAAGGCAAAGAAGAATTGATGCCAAATTCCGTGCAGCATAACGTTCCGGCTTGGGCGTTGTTTGCGATTTTCTTTATTGTAGTGCCATTGTCCATTAATTTGGTCAAAGAAAAAAGTCAGGGGACGAGCGTGAGAGTTCGAGTAAGCCCGACACCATATTACATTCATATTTTAGGAAAAACGTTTACGTATCTTATTATTTGTATCATCCAGTTTTTACTGATGGTTGCAGTGGGAATCTGGCTATTCCCATTGATGGATTTGCCTCAGTTTGATGTTTCAGGAAAGATGCTGCACCTTCTTATTGTTACATTATTTGCAGGCTTGGCAGCGATCGGATTTGGGGTATTGATTGGAACGGTTTCTGATACACAAGAGCAGTCGGCACCGTTTGGAGCTACTTCGGTGGTGGTTTTGGCAGCGGTTGGCGGAATTTGGGTTCCGGTTTTCCTGATGCCAGAATTTATGCAGAAAATTGCGCAGTTTTCCCCGATGAATTGGGGCTTAAATGCGTATTACGATATTATTTTAAGAAACAGCGGCATTAGCGAAATTGCCAAAGAACTGATTTTCTTATTTTTATTTTACATTGCGATGGTAACCATCTCTTTACTTTACGAAAGAAAACAAAATGCAGTCTAAAGATTTAACTTGTACTGAAGAAGTACGCGTACGTTTCAATGAGACAGATCCTTTGGGAATTGTTTGGCACGGTCATTACATCGTGTATTTTGAGGACGGAAGAGAAGCTTTCGGAAGACAGCACGGTTTAACCTATCTCGACATTCAGAAAGCTGGATTTGTAACGCCGATTGTAAAAAGTACGTGTGAACATTTTCTTCCATTAAAATATGGCGAAACATTTAATATTGTAACAACTTTCGTCAATTCTATTTCAGCGAAATTGATTTATAAATACGAGATTTTCAATCAGGAAAACAAATTGGTTTGCAGCGGCGAAACCATTCAGGTTTTTTTGGACTCTGACAATAACTTATGTCTGTACAATCCTGAGTTTTTTCAGACCTGGAAAGATAAAATGGGATTATAGCCGATTTTTAACTGTTGGCTTTTCAAAATATGAATCTAAAATTTCATAATTAATGAACAGAGAAATTTACATTACAGATTACAACTGCGTCACACCTTTAGGTTTTGATGTAAAATCAAACTGGAAAGCTCTTTTGGAAGGAAAATCCGGAGTTGCATTGCATAAAGTTATTGATAATCACGTTGCCTTTTTTGTTTCTAAAATTGATTCTGAGAAATTAGAAATTGAATTTAACAGATTCTTCGACTCCGCTCAGAATGACAATTTCACAAGACTTGAAAAAATGTTTTTACTAAGCCTAAAACCTTTGGTGGAAAGACATAATATTACAGAAGAAACTGCTTTCATTTTATCTACAACAAAAGGAAATATCAGTTTATTAAAAAATAAAACAGATTTACCGGAAGGCGTTTACCTTTCCAATTTAGCCCAAAAATTAGCTGATTTTTTTGGGTTTAAAACCAAACCAATTGTAGTTTCCAACGCTTGTGTTTCTGGAGTGATGGCGATTTCTGTAGCGAAAAATATGATTCAGGCAGGAAAATACAAAGATGCTTTTGTCATTGCCGGAGATGAAATTTCAGAGTTTGTGATTTCAGGATTCAATTCTTTTCAGGCGATTGGAAGTGAACCTTGTAAACCTTATGATAAAAACCGTAACGGAATTAATATTGGTGAAGCAACAGCAGCGGTTTATATTACTTTAGAATTAAATCAGAACGAAAAATTTAAGTTTAAAGTTTTAGGTGATTCAGCCATTAATGATGCCAATCATATTTCGGGTCCTTCAAGAACCGGTGACGGATTGTTTGCAAGCATTCAAAATGCAATGAAAGAAGCAAAAGTTTCCGCCGAACAAATCGATTTTATTTCCGCTCACGGGACGGCAACACTTTATAACGACGAAATGGAAGCCATCGCTTTCAACAGAATGGAATTACAAAATGTTCCTCTGAATAGTATGAAAGGATATTACGGACATTGTTTAGGAGCATCTGGTTTGTTAGAAAGCATCATTTCTATGGAAGCTGCTTTACAAAACACTTTAATCCCTTCTAAAAATTTTGAAGAAATAGGCATTTCACAGGATTTGAATATTATTAAAGAAAATCAATCGGCAGAAATCAAGTATATTCTGAAAACAGCTTCAGGTTTTGGCGGATGTAATGCGGCGATTGTATTTGAGAAGTTGTCTTAAAATAAAAATTGAGAAAATATCAGTAAATTTGTTTTGACTAATTTTGATTTTATGGAAAATTTTGTTACAGATATTAATGATTTAGATTTAAAAAAAACATACACTTACAGCGATTATATTTTATGGAAGTTTAAAGAAAGAGTGGAATTGATTAAAGGAAAAATTTTCAAAATGAGTCCTGCGCCCAATATATCCCACCAAGAAATCTCACGTAATATCAATCGCATTCTTGACCATTATTTTTTTAATAAATCTTGCAAAGTATTTTACGCTCCTTTGGATGTTCTGCTTACTGATAAAAAAAAATCTTCGGAAGAAAACGAAATCTATACCGTTGTACAACCGGACCTTTGCGTGATTTGTGATTTGGAAAAAATTGCTGATGGAAAAAAATGTGTAGGCGCACCAGATTTAGTTATTGAAATTCTCTCTCCCGGCAACTCTAAAAAAGAGATGGATTCCAAATTTGACCTCTATCAAGAATCAGGTGTTTTAGAATATTGGTTAGTTTATCCTGAGGAAAAGTCTATTAACATTTTTGTTTTGAAAGACAACAAATATATAGGCCTTAAACCAGTTTCTGAAGGACAGATTTTAACTTCATATATTTTCCCAGAATTGAAAGCGGATATGGATAAAATATTTATATAATCAATAGAATTAAAGTTTTAGGAAATGAAATCTACCTTGGAAATCAGAAAAAGAATTCACGAATTCATTGATATTGCAGATGAAAGAATTTTGCGAATCATCAACGGAATTTTAGATGTTGAGGAGCAGGAAGACAACTATCCTGCTGTTCCGGATTGGTATTATGAAAAGCTTGAAATTGAAAGAGAAAAACACTTAAAAGGCGAAACCGAATCTTATTCTTGGGAAGAAGTAAAGCAAAGATTGATGAAAGACTATGACTTATAAATTAATTTTAAAGTCAAAAGCTCACATTGATTTAGCTGAAGCAATTGAATATTACCAAAGTAAAAGAAAAGGTTTAGGTCTTAAATTTTTAAAATGTGTTCAAAAGTTCTTTGACAGAATTACCAAAAATCCGCTTCATTACCCTTTAAAGAGTAATCAATTTCGTGAGGCATACATTCAAAAATTTCCTTACGTTATCATTTATGAAATTATAGACAACGAAATTGTGGTCTTCTCTGTTTTCAACGCTCATCAAAATCCAACAAAAAAGCCTTAAACTTTTTGAAATTTATTAATGAAGAAAACAGACACTTGCAACATAAAAAGTTCAAAAATCATTCTCAACGACGAAATTATTTTTGAATCTCAAACAGAAAATTTCTCAGACTTTGCGAAAGAAGCCTATAAAAGTTTAGAACTGAATTATCCTAAATTTCATAAAATGGATAATCTCAGCAAACTGGCTTTTCTTGCCTCAGAGATGATTCTGAAAAACAGTGATCACAGCAAAACTGCTTTGGTTTTTGCTAACAAATCATCAAGCCTCGACACCGATTTTAAATATCAGGAAAGTATCAATTCACAGGAAAATTATTTCCCGAGTCCTACCGTTTTTGTGTATACTTTACCCAACATTTGCGTCGGCGAAATCAGTATTAAACATAAAATGCAGACCGAAAATGCTTTTTTCGTTTTAGATGAATTTGATGAAGATTTTTTAAACACTTATTCGGCACAGATTCTGCAATCAGGAAAAGCTGAAAAAGTCTTGTGCGGCTGGGTCGAACTTTATCAGGAAAGTTATAAAGCTTTTGTATATTTGCTTACTTTGTAATATAACAATATAACAATGTAACAGTTTACCAATAATTAATTACCTCAAACATCATTGGTACATTGTTAAACTGATACATTAGTACATTATAAATGAAATTTATTTTATGGAAGATTTAAAATTAGAATTAAAAACAAAAATAATAGAAGTTCTTAATCTTGAAGACGTTGCAGTTGAAGAAATCAAAGATACAGACCCACTTTTTGGGGGCGGTCTTGGATTAGATTCTATCGACGCTCTTGAGCTTATCGTACTTCTTGACAAAGAATACGGAATAAAATTGGCAGACCCAAAGAAAGGAAAAGAAATTTTCGAGTCTATCGAGGTTATGGCAAAATATATCCAAGAAAATAGAACAAAATAATTCAATCTAACACTGTATCAATCTATTAATGTACCAATATTGTTACACTGTTAATTGATACATTGCTACATTATTTAAAAGATGAGTCAAAAAATTGCCATCACCGGAATGGGCATTATTTCCTCCATTGGTAACAATGTCGAGGAAAATTTTATTTCACTGACAACCGGAAAACACGGCATTTCAGACATTCAGTTGTTTGAAACACGTCACGCCGGAAATATCAAAACAGGCGAAATAAAATTGTCTAATGAAGAATTGGTGCAGAAACTTCAGCTTAGTGAAGACAACAACGTCACAAGAACGGCTTTATTAGGAATGGTTGCTGCAAAAGAAGCTGTAGAAAGTGCCGGAATTTCAGATATTAATGAATATAAAACCGGCTTGATTTCCTCAACAAGCGTTGGCGGAATGGACGTTACTGAAAAATATTTCTACACTTACGAAGATTTCCCTGAGAAACAAAAATATATCGACTCACACGATGCTGGAAATTCATCATTGGCAATTGCAGATTTTCTAGGTCTGAACGGGATGGTTTCTACGATTAGCACAGCCTGTTCTTCCGCTGCCAATGCAATTATGATGGGAGCAAAACTCATTAAAAATGGTGTTTTGGATCGTGTTATCGTTGGCGGAACAGATTCTCTTTCAAAATTTACTTTGAATGGTTTCAATACGTTGATGATTTTGACGGATTCTTACAACACGCCTTTCGATAACGACAGAAAAGGATTAAATCTTGGCGAAGCAGCCGCTTTTATTGTTTTGGAATCTGATGAAGTTGTGAAAAAAGAAAACAAAAAAGTACTCGCATATCTTTCCGGTTACGGAAATGCCAATGATGCGCATCATCAAACTGCTTCTTCAGAAAACGGACAAGGCGCATTTCTCGCAATGGAAAAGGCTTTGAAAGTTTCAGGTTTAGATAAAGAAAACATCGATTATATCAACGTTCACGGAACAGCGACACCAAATAATGATTTATCGGAAGGTATTGCGATGATTCGGATTTTTGGTGAAAACCGAGTTCCGGAATTCAGTTCTACTAAAGCGTTTACTGGACACACTTTGGCTGCTGCTGCGGGAATCGAAGCAGTTTACTCGATTTTGGCAATGCAGAATAATGTAATTTTTCCAAATTTAAATTTTAAAACCAAGATGGAAGAATTTGATTTGACTCCGGTTACTGAACTCAAAGAGAAAAACATCAATCACGTTCTTTCCAATTCATTTGGTTTTGGAGGAAATTGTTCAACCTTAATTTTTTCAAAATCGTGAGTGCCGTTTACATCAACAGTGCAGCCTGCATCTCAGTTCAGGACACTTTAAACGAAAACTTTTTCCAAAATTTACAACCGGAAAACTCAGTTCAGATTGTAAAAGCGATTGAACCGAATTACAAAGAATTCATTCCGCCTGCAGCAAGCAGAAGAATGTCTAAAACAGTAAAAATGAGTTCTGTTGCTTCAAAATACGCATTGAAAGAAGCCGGAATCGAAAAACCCGATGCCATTATTGTCGGAACCGGAATGGGCTGTTCGCAGGATTCTGAAAAGTTTCTGAAAAATGTCCTTGAAAATAATGAAGAGTTTCTGACTCCAACCTATTTTATTCAATCGACCCATAATACCGTTGCCGGCCAAATTGCTTTGGGATTGCAATGTCACGGTTACAATTTCACATACGTCAACAGTTCATCTTCACTCGAATTTTCAATGCTGGATGCAAAATTGCAGATTAACGATGGCGAAGCAGACAATGTTTTAGTGGGTTCTACAGACGAACAAACCGACAGAACAATGGAATTGTACAAACTAAACAACACTATTAAAAAACAAGAAAATCTTCCTGTTGATTATTTAGATTCAAAAACTGAAGGCGTTATTTGGGGTGAAGGTGCAAGTTTTTTTGTGTTAGGAAAAGATAAGGCAGAAAATTCTTATGCTCAACTAAAAGATATTCAATTAAATAATAAATTAGGTTTAGAAGAAACTCAAAAATTCATTGAAGATTTTTTAACTAAAAACAATTTAATAACTCAAGATATTGATGCTGTCATTTTAGGTTTCAGCGGAGATGCAAAATCTGATGTTTATTATACAAAAGCAATGGATTTATTTTCAAATTCAGCATTGTTATATTACAAACACTTAAGCGGAGAATATAATACAGCAAGTGGTTTCTCAACGTTTATGGCTTGCCATATTTTGAAAAATCAGGAAATTCCTGAAGTGATGATGATTAATTCTGTGAAAAAAGAAGAAATTAAAAATATTTTACTTTATAATCATTTGAGTGGAAATGATCATAGTTTGGTTTTGCTGGGGAAAGCTTGATTTGTTGAATTCTTTTAACATAAATAATCAGCATCTTGGTCATTCTGGAATCTAAGCAAACTTAAGACACTTTCGAGATTCCTACACAATGACAAACAGATTGTTAATTTTAAAATCTAAAAACAAAGATGAAACACTACCCATTTATTCTATTTTATCTTTTCTGTAACGTATTTATTTATATGTTTCAAGGGAGTTTTTGGGTGTATCTGTTTTTGTTTTTACTGTTTTCAGCGTTTGTAGTTTGGGGTTCTTTTGATATCACATTAGGATATTTTGTCAACAGTTTCACTCATAAAAGAACTAAAATCAAAGAAGTTGCATTGACTTTTGATGATGGACCTACAGAATTTACTCCGAAATTTTTAGATATTTTAAAAGAAAATAACGTAAAAGCTACTTTTTTCTGCATCGGAAAGCAGATTGAAAAATATCCTGAAACTTTTCAACGAATTATTTTGGAAGGTCATACGATTGGAAATCACACGTTTTCACATTCTAACAACACCGGTTTTCTGTCAACTCAAAAAATGATTGAAGAAATCGAAAAATGTGATGAAATGATGCTGAAAGTCGCAAACATAAAAACCAATTTATACAGACCACCTTTCGGGGTTACCAATCCGAATATTGCAAAAGCGATTAAGAAAACTCACAAAAAAAGCATTGGCTGGAATGTACGTTCTTTGGATACAATCACAGAAAATGAAAAGAAAATCTTTAGAAAAGTTACCAAAAACCTGAAAAAAGGCAGCATTATTTTGCTTCACGATACTTCGGAAAAAACGTACAATGTTTTGGTCGATTTATTGCTATTTTTGGAGGATAAAAAGTATTCAACTTTTACAATAGATAAATAAAAACGTTGAAGAAAAGTTCCGAAGGGACGATTTAACAAACGATTGGATGAAATCCAATTTAAATAAAACAAATTCATAAATGTTTAAAAATATAATTCTCGGAGCATTTTTATTAATTTCAAGCTTCTTTGTTGCTCAAAACACAGCAATGAGCGCAGCCGAAGCAAAAGCATTCGTAACCAAAATTTCTTCGGAAACAAAGGAAATAAAAACTTTACAGGCCGATTTTATTCAAACCAAAAAGATGGATTTTTTGGACAAAAGCATTATTACGTCCGGTAAAATGTCTTTAAAATCACCAAATACACTGAGCTGGAAATACACAAAACCATATCAATACAGCATTATTTTTAAGGAAAATAAAATTTTCATCAACGACCAAGGGAAAAAATCTTCGGTAGATGCAAAAAGCAAAACTTTTGAAAAAATCAATAAATTAATTGTCGGAAGTTCAAACGGAAAAATGTTCAGTGACCCGGAATTTGCCGTTGCCTATTTTAAAAACGGAACTTCAAATATCGCAAAGTTTACTCCGAAATCTGCTCAATTATTGAAATATATCAAACAAATTGAACTTCATTTCCCTAAAAACCAAACGACGGTTTCACAGGTAAATATGACGGAAGCTTCAGGAGATACCACGAATATTGTTTTCAAAAACACAAAAATCAATGCGCCGATTCCTGCTTCAGAATTTTCTTTATAGCCTGATTTTCTTACTGTTTGTTTCCTGTAAAACATATAAGCTTACAGATGTAAAAACTGTTTCAAATTCGGACAAAACGGTTGAAAATTTATACTTTTCTTCCAACGAAGATTATGTGTATAAATGTCAAATGGATATTTATAAAAATCACGTCAGCGGAATTTTAATTATCAAAAAAATCAATGCCCAATTTCACAGAGTTGTGCTTACATCAGATTTTGGAAATAAACTGATTGATTTTGAAGTTTCGGAGAATGATTTTAAACTGAATTACGTTCTTCCCGATTTAGATAAAAAAATCGTCATTAATTTTTTGAAAAATGATTTCCAGGAACTTTTAAGGCAAAAATATCCGGTGAATGAAAGCTTTGAAAATGAAAATTCTAAAATCTATCTTTCAAAAATTGATAAAAAAAGCTATTATCTATTCTTCAACAAAGAAAATAATCTGCTCAAACAAATCATTTATACAAAGAACAATAAGGAAAAAATCGATTTTAGTTTTGATGCAAAAAAACATATCTTCGCAGATAGTTTGAATCTTCAACATAAAGATTTCAAAATCAATATTAAACTATTTCAAATCACTGAAACTGAATAAATAATGCAGACCATTCTTACAGATTTTTACACTTTAGAATCCTCGGAAAAGGCAGAAAACGGAAGTTTTATTGCGAATATTTCTCTGAATAAAAATCACGATATTTTCAAAGGGCATTTCCCAGGAAATCCTGTAACTCCGGGAGTTTGTATGATGCAAATTGTAAAAGAGCTGACTGAAGAATTTACTGGAAAGAAATTGTTTCTAAAATCGGCTTCCAATGTAAAATTTATGGCAATCATCAATCCTTTTGAAACGCCGGATTTAACGTTACAATTGGATATTAACGAAGGTGAAGAGGAAATCAAAGTAAAAAACACCACTTCTTTTGGCGAGACTATTGCATTAAAAATGTCGGTAAACTATAAAAAATAGATATTATGCAACTTATTTTCTCGTTTTTGACCGCTTTTTTTCTGTTTTTTCAATCAGACCTTGATGCGTTGAGAAATAGCTATGAAAAGGCAAATTCTTCTACTGCAAATACGCAAAGTTTCATCAATATTGCTGAAAAACAGACTGGTTCTGACGCAGTAACAAGTGCTTACAAAGCTGCGGCGAAAATTATGGAAGCTAAAATTGTAACCAAAAACAGAAAAGCACTTGTAAAATCTGGCGCAACAAGTCTTGAAACCATTATTAAAAACAATCCGAATAACGTAGAATTAAGAGTTATACGAATGAGCGTTCAGGAAAATATCCCGAAAATTGTAGGTTATTCTAAAAATCTTAAGGAAGATAAAATGTTCATCATCGACAATTATAGTAGACAAAACCCGGCTCTGAAAACTTATATTAGAAAATTTGCAGCGCAGTCTAAAACAATGAATGCAGCAGAAAAAAATTCTTTAAGATAATCAAATGACCCTTCCTGAAGTACAAAATGCAATTTCTGAAAAAAAAATCTGCGTTTTAATTCCTACTTACAATAACGAAAAAACTCTGAAAAGAGTCATTGACGGCGTTTTAGAGTACACCGAAAATATTATCGTTATCAATGACGGGTCTACCGATTCTACTTTACAGATTTTAGAAAAATATTCGATTACGGTTATTAATTTATCAGAAAATAAAGGAAAAGGAAATGCGCTTAAATTAGGTTTCAGAAAGGCAAAAGAATCAGGCTACAATTACGCCATAACCATCGATTCAGACGGGCAACATTATCCTGATGACATTCCGGTTTTTGTTGAAAATCTATTGAATGAAAACGAAGATGTCTTACTGATTGGAAACCGAAATATGTCGCAAGACGGTATCCCGAAAAAAAGCAGTTTTGGAAACCGTTTTTCTAACTTTTGGTTTTGGTTTGAGACCGGAATCAAGCTTGAGGACACGCAATCCGGTTATCGTCTTTATCCTTTGCATAAAATTCCAAAGAAATATTTTACTCCAAAATTCGAATTTGAAATTGAAATCATTGTAAGAACAGCCTGGAGACACGTTCCTGTAAAAAATGTTCCTATAAAAGTTCTGTACGACCCTGCAGAAAGGGTTTCACATTTCAGACCGTTCAAAGATTTTACAAGAATCAGTATTCTGAATACGATTTTGGTAACCATTACTTTATTTTACATTATTCCGAGAAACTTCGTAAATAATTTCAAAAAAAAAAGCTTTAAAAAATTCATAAAAGAAGACGTTCTTGAAAGTGACGGAACCAACCGCATTAAAGCGTTTTCCATCGCTCTGGGCGTTTTCATCGGGCTTTCTCCGTTTTGGGGATTTCAGACTTTGTTGGTGATTTCTCTGTCGGTACTTTTCAAACTGAATAAAGTTTTGGCATTTGTGGCTTCCAATGTGAGTTTACCACCCTTTATTCCGTTTATTATTGCTGCTTCACTCTTTTTAGGATCGCCTTTTATTTCAGGAAATTCTAATATTTTGAGTCAGGATTTAAATTTCGATTTGGTTAAAAATAACTTGTTGCAATACATCATCGGTAGCTTTATTTTGGCGACTACAATGTCTGCCGTTTCTGGAATTGCTGCTTTTCTTTTTTTGAATAAAGTGAATCCGGAGAATAATGGATCCTTAAAACATTAAGATTATATTAAGGAGTTAAGTTGAATTAAGAAAAATCACAATATTTTTTTAAGCTAAATGCAAAGAAAACTTAATATTCTTCAAAACTTAACAAATCTTAATGGTTCAAAATCATTTCAATTTCCGCAACGTTTTCTTCAAATATTTTTCAACATTTTCTTTGTCGGGAAGAGTTGTAATTTCCTTCGTTAAAGCTTTTTCAACTTCTGTTTTTGCCTTTGAATATTCCTTTTGTTTAAAATAATATTTCCCGGATTGATAATAAACCAGCCAAAAATCAGGATTTAAAGATTGATAATGCGGAATAAAATCATCCGTAAGAATCATACTATCCGAATCAATTGCATTTTGTATTTCAGAATGGGCAAATTTAAACTCTTCATAATTTTCAAATTCCTGAGAATTTACGAAAGGGTCTTTTGCAATATTTAAATTTGACTTTGAAAATTCACCGCTTCTCAATCTTTTATCTGAGAAAATTTCGTTTAAATCATAACAGACAAATTCACCCAACTGATAAGGATTTGAAGAAACCCAAACCAGTCTTTTCTGTGGCGAAAAAATAACGGCGTGATGCGCTAAAAGCTGGTTAATCGCCTTTTCATTTCCATAACCTATTTTTTCATCTTTCAAACCGGATTTATCTCTTAAAATGGAAGCCATTTTTTCAGGATTCAGTTTTTTGTTTTCTTGTAAAAGTTCCTGGAGTTTTTCGTAACGGTATTCAGAATGACTTTCTACAATATGTTTTTGATTTCTTTTATCATCTTTATAAGCTTCAGATTGAAAATGGTTGGTACAAAAAACCTTACTTGAATTTTCAACTCTATAAACTCCGAAATTATCCGGAGAAACCTCAATAATAACTGCATTTTTATCATTTGCACTTCCTACCAAAATAGATTCGGAGACGAAAACTTTTCGCTTTTTTGCAATTTCAATCGCTTCGTCAATCGTTGTGGCGTATTGCAGGATTTCTCTTGTCACAAAAGAAATCGGAGTCTTTGCCGTCAACGGAATTTTAGATTTTCCGGCATTGATTGTCACCGTAATTCCTTCCTTATTCATCCCGGAAACTACGCCAATCATTCCGGGCCAACTTACCGATAGATAAGGAATTCCGTTTTCGGGTTCTACAAATTCTATCAATTTATTTTTAGCAAATTCGTCACCGACATAAAAATCAAAATTTCTTCCAATCAATAGATCACCGTCTTCTGTATTTTCATTCCAAACCGCAAGAGAAGTACAGCCAACAACCATCAAATCCTGCATTGCGTGCCCAATATCGTGTGCCCCGTGCAAATACATTGCTCTTCTGAATTTTGGAGCAATAAAATCATATTTATCTGATGAATATTGGGATAATCCGTACAATTCAGCCTGAAAATCGTCTCTTACATTAAGATACATTTTTCGGTTGTACCATTTCAAAAAGCCGCTCAATAATTTTTGCTTGAATTTTGAAGGAACAAAACCTTTTACTTTAGAAAAGAAAATCTCTTCCTGTTTCTGCATTAAATCTTGCGTTAAAGCTCCATTGTTATAGCCCAACTGCAAAGAATTTCCTTTGATGTACAATTCCCAAAGCTGTTGTTTATTTTTGGTTAAATAATTCTGATTAAAACTAAAAGTAGAATCGTTAATGATATTAACTTTCGGGATTTCTAAAGAATATTGGCTTACATCAGGAGTGTGTTTTATTGATTTTCTGACACCGCAAGAGCTCAGATTGAGAATAAGGATAAGGCTGAGAAAAAATAAAATTACAGCTCTGTCACTTCGACGAAAGGAAGAATTTATCTTAAAATTAGATTCATCGTTACGCTTCGCTTCACTCTGAATGACAAAAGTATTTTTAGATTTCATTATTATTTTTAATCATTTGTGTCAAACGTTCATCAATTTTTTCCTTTCCTAAAATCTCTGCGCAGGTATTGAAAGCTCCAATCGTGCAGCCCAAAATCCCGTGCATGTTGACAGATTGCCCAGTCAGAAAAAGATTGTCAATTTTTGTGCGTGGAGAAACCATTGTTTTCAGCGGATTTTCTGAACTTTTGCTATAACCGTACATATTTCCATTAAAACTTCCGATATAATCGCGGTAAGATAAAGGTGATGAAGTATAAATATTTTTGATTGAATCTCTTAGATTCGGGATTTTCTTTTCTAAAGCATCAATCATTTTTTCTGCTTTTTCAAGCTTAAATTTTTCGTAATGTTTTCCTCTTTCCTGTTCTTCAGCAATTGTATTTACTGTATTTTGCCAAGCTTTGACCTCATCAAAATCCATATAAGAAATGGCGGTTAAGCTTTCTGCAAATTCAGGATGATGTTTTGAAGGCGTGGAAGAAAGCATATAAGTTTCGGGCCACGATTTTTCATCGTAACGGTAAGCATTCCAAACCGATTCTTCGGATGAATAATGGTAAATATTATAATTGAAATTTGGAATTGTTTGAGGTTTTAAAACTAAATAAACGCTGAAACACGACGAAACAGGCTCCCAACTTAAGACTCTGTTTAGAAAAGATTTTTTCAGTCTTTCTTCACCGATTAATTTAGTTAAAGAACGAATTTCAATATTAGAAATAAACTGTTTAGCAAAAAATTCTTTTCCTGATTTTGTTTTTACAGAACTTAAAACATTATTTTCATTAAAGATAATTTCAGCCACTTCCGAATGCTTGTGAACATCTGCGTCATATTCTCTTAATTTTCGAATCAAAAGTTTTGAAATCTGACTTCCTCCTTTCACACATTTGTAAGCACTTTGAATGTAAGAATTCACTGTCAATGCGTGAACGTAAAAGGGAATATTTTCAGAATCACCTGCGTATAAAAAATTGGAACCCAATAAAACAGATTGTAGTTTTGTATTCTGAGTAATCGATTCGATGAATCTTTTGGTATTTAAATGAAGGATTTCTTCACTGTAATTATTTTTTCCAATCAAGTTATATCGAGGAAAGTGATTGCAAACACGCTGAATTTCTTCGCAATAATTTTCTAAATTTTCTCTTTCTTCAGGAAAATAGTTGGACAATTGCTCAACAAAATTATCATAACCTTGAGCGTGCGGATATTCAATTTCATCGTCTCCGAAAGTGATTTTATCATAGCCATTTTCATCCATTTTCTGGAGCTCTAAATCATCCATTATTTCCAGGTAAGAAAAAAACTGATGCAGGTTTTGACCTTTTGAAAGTCCGCCCAAATAATGAACGCCGGTGTCGAAAATCAATTTGTCTCGGGAAAAGGTCTGTAAGTTTCCGCCATATTGATTGTTTTTTTCCAGAATGCAGACTTTCAAGCCTTCTTTTGCCAAAATAAGCGCCGAAACAAGACCTCCTATTCCGCTGCCGATAATCAATATGTCGTAGGTTTTTTTCAAATTCTGATTATAGTTTAACGGCAAAAGGTACAAAAGTTTATCAAACTGTTTAGAATAATGTGTCTAAAAATATTTACGAAAAACTCAATTTATATTGCATTATTTAAACGCAAAGGACACAAAGTTTTTTTTTAAATTATTGAAAATATTTTTCGTTCGCAAAGGCGTTTCACTCAGCAAAGGAACAGTACTCTATAATCCTGTTTACCAAAAACTTACAATACATTAATTTAATAGATGTTTTAATCTTGGATCTTTAAAATTTTACCTTGGCTCCTGTATTATGGAATTGCACACAGCCCGACTTGAGCGGAAATCTTTTTTTGCTTTGGAGAAAGCTTTGGCAAAAAAAAGATTGGGAGCGGAAGGCGGAAATAGCTGCCATAAAAAATATTAAACGATTATCCGACACAGTCAAATAACCGCCTTAAAATTATCGAAAATTAATCAATATCGTCCCAAAAATCGAAATAGTTGAACCATTGAAGCGGATATTTTTGAATCATCGATTCAAGATTTTGAGTGTACGAATTTAAAAGTCCCTGTGCATCACGCTTTTTAACGTTTTCAGCGACTCTTGCATACAAATGATAATGAAGATTTTTTTCTTTCATTACATAGACATAGACCACCGGAACACCCAATCTGGAAGCAATCATGAAAGGCCCTGCCGGAAATTTTGCACTTTTCCCAAGCAAATCTGCTGCGAGGAATTTAGAGCCTTCAAAATAACGGTCACCCGTAAAACAGATTAATTCATTTTTTGACAATGCTTCATTAATGTCGAAAATATGCGACATATCGTCTTTTACATAGATAAATTTGATATTACTCTGCTTCACAGAAACGCTTTCGAGATATTCTTTAATGACTGTAACTTCCTGATCTGTTGTCACTAAATTAATCTGACAATCGAAGTCAATTTCAGCAAAAAAATGCTCTGCAATTTCAAAATTTCCAATATGTGCACTAATGAGAACGCCGCCTTTTTTTTCGGCTAAAAGATTTCTGAGGTTTTCTATTCCGTCGAATTCGTAGGTGTATTTATCCCTTAAACCAGCTGAAATAGCTGTTTTATCAATTAAAATCGTTCCGAAAGTAAAATAACTTTTAAACAAGGAGATTTTTGTTTTCCAAAAACCGTAATTGAGTCTTTTCTGAAAATAATATCGATAATATTTGTTGCTATTTTTTTCGAATAAAAAATAGTAAAAAGCAACAAAGTAGAGCACAAAATATGAACTTCGGATCCCGATATTTCTAATGCACCAGACGAATATTCTATATCCTAAGATGGTACCTTTAGATTTGCCTTTCCACTTGTTCATAAATTCAATTTGCCAATTTATCAATGTACCAGTTTAACAATTCACATCAATTGATACACTGTTAGATTGCTATATTGTTACATTATTTGAGAGTAAAGTTTAATCGATAACTATGCGTTTTTTTGAGCGATTTTGTTTTCTATTGCCGAATAGAAATCATTAAAAGTGATGATGTCTTTAAAGTCTGCTTCACCTAGTTTTATTCCAAAATTAGACTCGATCACCACGACCAAATCTATATAATCTAAACTGTCTAAGCCCAAAGTCTTCTTGAAATGGGCATCATTACTGATTTCGTCACCATCTACCTCAAACTCATTGATTAAAAAATCATTAGCAATGGCAACAATTTTTTCTCTTTCCATGTTTTTTATTCAAATTTTTTAACGATTAATGCGGAATTGGTTCCCCCAAATCCGAAAGAATTCGACAAAAATACGTCAATTTTTTGATTTTTAGTTTCGGAGATTAGATTTATCTTTAGAGCATCTTCATCCGGATTTTCTAAATTGATGTTGGGAGCTATGAAATCGTTCTGCATCATTAAAATTGAGTAAATTACTTCACTTGCGCCCGCCATCCAACATTCGTGACCAGTCATTGATTTTGTAGAACTTACCGGGACTTCGCTACCAAAAATTTCGTGAATTGCTTTTGCTTCGTTTGCATCACCAATTGGCGTTGAAGTCGCATGAGCATTGATATAATCGATATCTTTTACTTCTAAACCTGATTGTTTTAAAGCACGGTTCATCGCTAAAGCCGGGCCATCAATATTGGGTGTAGAAATATGTCCGCCGTTTGATGAAAAACCGTAACCCACGATTTCACCTAAAATGGTTGCTCCTCTTTTCTGGGCAGATTCAAGGCTTTCTACAATTAAAGTTGCCGCTCCACCGCTCGGAATAAGGCCGTCTCTTTCAGAATCAAATGGTCTTGATGCTTTTGTAGGCTCGTTTTCTCGTACCGAAAAAACACCCAAACCATCAAAACTTGCCATTGAATATTTGTTGGTTTCCTGCGCACCACCGCAAACAATCATCTCCTGAAAACCATTTTTAATCATCATATAAGCCAATCCCAAAGAATGAGAACCGCTTGCACAAGCCGCACTGATTGTTAAATTGATTCCTCTTAATTTAAAAATAGTAGAAAGATTCATCGTTACTGTTGAGTTCATCGATTTGAAAATCGCTCCTGAACCCATCAAAGTGGTGTCTTTCTTTTCTCTTGCAATGTCAATAGATTCTACAACAGCCTGAGAAACACTGTCGTTTCCATATAAAATTCCGACTTCGTTTTGATCTAGAAAATTCTGGTTGATATTGGCTTGTTTTAGAGCATCTAATGTTGCAATGTAAGCATATTCGCTTTCCTCGCCCATGCTTACACGCTGACGTCTGCTGAGAAGATTTTTCAAATCAGGTTTTGGAACAACTCCCGTAAGACCTGATCTGAAACCAAATTCTTTTCTTTCATCGACTAAAACAATTCCCGATTTTCCTTGATACAGGGATTCTTTCACTTCTTCCAAAGAAGTGCCGATGCAAGAATAAATTCCCATTCCGGTAATGACTACCCTATTTTCCATGTTAAAAAATGTAACAATTTATCAATTTAACAGTGTAACAATTTTAAATATGTGACAATTAAAAACTCTGTCATTCTGAGCGGAGTGAAGAATCTCATTGGTACATTGTTAAATTATTACATTGCTAGATTATTACGAGTAAATTCCTCCGTTAATATTAATAATTTCTCCTGTGATGTACGAAGATTTTTTTGATGCTAAAAAGGCAACCAAATCTGCCACTTCTTCTGCTTCACCAAATCTGTTGGCAGGAATCATTGCTTTCAATTCATCTTCGTTGAAATCCTGCGTCATATCGGTTTTAATGAAACCTGGTGCAACTGCGTTCACTGTGATATTCCTTTTAGCAACTTCTTGTGCCAAAGCTTTTGTTGCTCCGACTAAAGCACCTTTTGCTGCAGAATAATTGGTTTGTCCAGCCGTTCCTTTTACTCCGGAAACAGAAACCATATTGATGATTCTGCCGTATTTGTTTCTCAATAATTTCTGAATGAAGAAATTGGTCACATTATAGAAACCATTTAAACTTGTGTTAATCACAGAATTCCAGTCTTCACTTGGCATCCACATGAATAATCCGTCTCTTGTGATTCCTGCGTTGTTTACGATAATTTCTACTACAGAATTTGGATTATTTTCCTGCCATTCTCCTAAAACCTTTAAAGTTTCTTCAGCATTTCCTACATCGAATTTAAGAATTTCTCCGGTAGAACCCAATTCTTCCACTTTAGCTAAAGTTTCCTTTGCTGCAGCTTCATTTGAAGTATAATTAATTAATATGTGATAGTTTTTCTCTTCAGCCAGTTTTATACAGATTGCTCTTCCAATTCCTCGAGAACCCCCTGTTATGATTGCACATTTCATATGTGTTTCGGTTTGTTTATATATTGACAACTAAAAGCAGTCAATAATTACGTTGTCTTTAAATATTTTTTCACTTCCTCCAAATAAGGATACATTACCATGTCATTCGAAAATACCGGAATAATCTTTCTGATATCATCATATAATGCTTTGGTTTCAGATGAAACTTTATCTTGGTACCCAAGGTATTCTATCGCCTGAATCACAGTAATGGCTTCAATCGCCAAAACCTCAAAAGCATTCTCGATTACTTTTCTGCAGATCACTGCTGCATTGGTCCCCATACTTACAATATCCTGATTATCATTATTATTAGGAATACTGTGAACGTACATCGGGTTTGATAACATCTGACTTTCTGCTGTTGTAGAAGTTGCCGTAAACTGAACGCCCTGCATCCCAAAATTGAAACCTAATTTACCCAAATTTACAAATGGAGGCAGAATTTCATTAATTTTTGAGTTTAAAAGATAATTCAATTGTCTTTCAGCCAGCATCGTCAATTTTGTCACTACAATTTTAAGCTTATCCATTTCCAAAGAAATATAATCTCCATGGAAGTTTCCGCCGTGGTAAACATGTTGGTCTGCCACGTTGATGATTGGGTTATCGTTTGCTGAGTTGATTTCGTTTTCCAAAACCTTTTCAGTGTATTCCAACGTATCGAGAACAGGCCCTAAAATTTGCGGAATACATCTTAAAGAATAATATTCCTGCACTTTTTCTTTAAAAACCTTTTCCTGCTCCTCAAAATGAGTGTACAAATGATCGGCTCTTTTTCTTATTAATTTACTGTCAGACAAATGAACACGCATTTTTTCAGCGATTTTCTGTTGCCCAGCATGAAGTTTCGTTGCGTTTAACACTTCCGAAAAGTGATCGTCGTACGCCTGAACTATTTCGTTGATTGCACACGATAATTTCAATGAGATTTCAGTAAGCTGATTCGCTTTATAAGCATTAACCACACCTATCCCGGACATCACAGAGGTTCCGTTCATTAACGCTAAACCTTCTCGAATCTCTACCTGAATAGGTTCTAAATTTTCAATTTCAAAAATTTCTTTTGTTGATCTTCTTTCGCCTTTATAAAAAACTTCACCTTCCCCAATTAGAACTAAAGCTAAATGTGCCAATTGCACCAAATCTCCGCTTGCTCCTACGCCTCCGTGCTCGAAAATAAGTGGTGTAATATTTCTGTTAATTAATTCTTTAAGTAAATTGACAACAGATTCATGCACTCCCGAATTTCCACGAGACAAAGTGTTCAATCTTGCCAACATACAGGCCTTAACTTCATCAGCAGGAAGGGGATTTCCTATACCCGAAGAGTGGCTTCTGATTAAATTATATTGTAACTGGTGCGTATCTTCATCGCTTATTTTGAACTGAGCCATCGGTCCAAAACCGGTATTCACTCCATAAATTACTTTATTTTTCGAAAATTCTTTAAGAAAAGAAAAACTTTCATTCACCCTTTGGAGAAGTGAAGGATCCAATTCTATGCTTTCGTTTTCAACAATAATTCTTTGAAAATCTCTCAGTTCTAAAAAGTTATTTATTTTCATCAATTAAAAGTAATAGTATATAATTTTGTAGAATATAATTAATTGTCACTAATTTTGCGCAAAGATAAAAGTTTTATTAAACAAATGGACAAAGAAATTGTTGATGTTTTAGTAATTGGAGCTGGGCCTTCCGGATGCGTATCTTCTGCTTATCTGAAGAAGAATAACATCAATGTGAAAGTTGTTGAAAAAACAAAATTCCCCAGACTTGTCGTTGGCGAAAGCCTTATTCCCAGAGTGATGGATCATTTTGACGAGGCCGGATTGTTTTCTGCATTAGATAAAATGGGCTTTGAAAAGAAACTCGGCGCACGTTTTATGCGGGGAGACGAAGTCTGCATTTTTGATTTCAGCAACAAATTCGGAGAAGGATGGGACTGGACGTGGCAAGTTCCAAGAGCAGATTTCGACAATACTTTGGCTCAGGAAGTTATCAATAAAGGTGTTGACCTTGAATTTGAAACTGAAGTAATAGGAATTGAATTTAACGGAACAAATTCTATCACCACCGTAAAGAACAAAGACGGAAAAACAAAAGAGATCCACGCAAAATTCGTGATTGATTCCAGCGGCTACGGAAGAGTTTTACCTAGACTTTTAGATTTAGAAAAACCATCAAAATTATCTCCGCATTCTGCTATTTTTGCACATGTAGAAGATATTAACAGAGAAGAAGGGGAAGAAGGAACTTTAATTTCTTTTGATATTATAGAAACCGAAGTCTGGCTTTGGGTCATCCCTTTTTCTAATGGAAATACAAGTATCGGAATCGTCGGTCCGACCGAATATATCGAGAAATTATCTGAAAACGGAGATCCTACAGAAGCTTTGAGAAAAGCTATTTCTCTTTCTGATTATTACGTGAAACGTTTCGGAGATGTAGAATTTCTTTTTGAACCAAGGCATTTAAAAGATTATTCCTGTTCGGTTAAAAAATTATACGGTGACGGATTTGCTTTGACGGGAAATGCGTCAGAATTTCTTGATCCAGTATTTTCATCAGGAATGGCATTTGCCACCGAGGGCGGAATGACTGCCGCAAAGCTGGCAATAAGACAATTAAACGGCGAAAAAGTCGACTGGCAAAAAGAATATTCAGATTATATTTTATACGGAGTCAACGTTTTTACAACCTACGTGAAAGAATGGTACACCGGAAATCTTCAGGAATTATTTTTCCATCAGCCGGAAAATCCTGATGTCAAAAGAAAAATTTGCGCTGTTTTGGCAGGTTATGTCTGGGACAAAAAAAACACATTCGTGCGAATACACGATACCGCAGTCGTAAACCTGGCAAATTTCATTAAAGCAGAAAAAGAACAAGCATAAAAAAACCGGTCTGAAAATTCTCAGACCGGTTTTTTTATTTTAAAGCTTCCTTTATTGCTTTTCCTAGTTCTTTCCCTGTCTTTTCGTATGCTGCAGCGATCCTACCGTATTCCATACCGTAATCTACTTTGCTTCCGCTGCCTTCGATTTTATCTCCTTTTATTGTTGCTAAAACATTTGAAGGATTTGCAGTTTCAACAATCGTTATTTCTGATGATAATTTCCCGGGTTGCATGATAAATCCACTCCATCCTGCGTACATCCATTTTGGATGGATGATTAAGGTATATTTTGCAGCAACATTTTGGCTAAATTTGATTTTCTTTGATTTATTTAAACCTTCGATGAATTTTTCTGTCCAAATCGTTTCCGCATGCTGCTCCCAAATATCAATCCATTTTTTCCACGCTTCTTCCCCTTTTTTGGCTACCGTTTCTTTATGTCTTCTTTCTAAATATTCAGTTTCTGTAAAATTTTCGGCCTGAAAAAGCGGGCTTCCGTAATTACGTTCAACATTAACTTCTGTTTGGCCTTTTAAAAAATTCAGATTTCCAGATTCTACGGTCAGTTTATTTTGAGCGAAAATAGTTGTGGCAATTGGTAACAACACCAATAGAAATATTTTTTTCATATTTTTAATTTAAGATTACAAATATACTGTCAGAAAAAAGAAAATTTATCTTAAATGAACAATAATATTTCTAACTTATTTGAATAAAATTTTAAAATTTACCTTAAATCAATAAACGTAATCGGTTTTCTACTGTTTGGGTTGAAAACTGTTTTAGACAAAATATCAAAATTCACCATTTCAATTTTCGGGCTTACTCTCAATTTTGCACGGAAATGATCTCTCACTTCTCCTTCAAAACGTTCCTCTTCTCTTTCTGTGCTCAGTTTAATGATAATTTCATCTAAACCGATCTCATTCGACTGAATGACAATCTGGTAACATAAAATCCCTTCAAAATCATTCAAAATATCATTCATTGCAGGCGGATACAAAGTTGTTCCTTTATATTTGATCATCTGTTGCTTTCTTCCCACAACCGGACCTAATCTCATCGTACTTCTTCCGCATTGACAAGGTTCGTAATGAGCTTTAACTAAATCTCCCGTTTTAAATCTCAACAAAGGAAGTGCTTCAACACCTAAAGTAGTTATTGTTAATTCTCCACTTTCTCCATCTTTTACTGCATTTCCTTCGTCGTCGAGAATTTCTGTTATAATTAATTCCGGATGTTGATGACCACCAACTTGATGTTCACATTCAGTAAATGCAGTGCTCATTTCCGTGGAAGCATATGTTGAAAATAATTGAATATTCCACTTTTCTTTAATTTTTTGTGAAAGAATATTATCTGTAAAGTCTTGGTTTTTGATACTTTCACCAATACACACAGCTCCGTAAACGCTTGAATTTTTATAATCAATTCCATGCTTTTCAGCATAATCAATCATTTTTAAAAGAAAAGAAGGAACAGTAATCAAATATTTCGGTTGATACCTGAAAATAGAATCCCATTGAAGTTCGGGAATTCCCGGTCCCATTCTTACAACACTTGCACCCATTTTTCTCAATCCTAAAAAATAGGCAAGTCCGGCCATGAATCTTTTATCAATAGTCGTAATCATCTGTACAACATCTCCTTTCTGAATTCCTGCACAGGCAAAAGAAATCGCTTCGTTGTAAGCTAATCTTTCAAGATCTTTATCAGACAAACCGAAAGTTACAGGATCGCCTAAAGTTCCTGAAGTCGTGCTGTAATCGACAATTTTATTTTGTGGAATACAGAAAAAATCGTCATTATTTTCTTGAATATCGTTCTTGGAAGTCGTTGGAATTTTCTGCAAATCTTCCAAAGTCTGAATTTCAGAAATTTGAATATTATTTTCCTTAAATAATTTCTGATAAAAAGGCGAATTGCTTTCAAGATATTGTAAAAGCTCCTGAAGTTTTTCTTCCTGAAATATTTTTATATCCTGAATATCTGCTTTCTCGATGAATGGGAAAAGTTCCAATAGTTTAATTTTTAGAAGACAAATTTATTTAAATTAAAATTAAAAGATTAACGCATTTAACAATTAAAAAAATCTGTGAAATCTGTGCAATCTGTAGGTTTTATATTTCCTGCTGATTACATAGATTTTCACAGATGATTGCGTCGAACATTAAATTAAAATCTTTAAAATCTGCGGGAGAAAAATAAGTTTTGACTAAAGCCAATTTCGGTCTTCAAATTTGAAAGCGGGCTAAAGCCCACTCCTATTGATAAAGACACATACATTATATTTCAAGATTTTAAAAATTCACATTTCACCATTGACAATTCACAATTTAAAACACTCTTATTTCTTACAACTTTTCAATAGACGGAATCAAAATAAAACATATATTATAAACCGACAAAAATCACTAAATTTGCCAACTTGATTAATCAACGAAATTGAGAAATTACAATGAGCCAATTTAAAGAATATAAAAACCTCAACCTTATAGATGTAGCCGAGAATGTTTCGGAATTCTGGAAAGCAAACAACACTTTCGAAAAAAGTGTAGAAACACGTCAGGGAAATCCTGAGTTTGTGTTTTACGAAGGTCCGCCTTCAGCCAACGGAATGCCCGGAATTCACCATGTTATGGCAAGAGCGTTGAAAGATATTTTCTGTCGTTACCAAACGCAAAACGGGAAACAGGTTTTCCGTAAAGCGGGTTGGGATACGCACGGACTTCCTGTGGAATTAGGAGTTGAAAAAGAACTCGGAATCACTAAAGAAGATATTGGCAAAAAAATTTCGATTGAAGATTACAACAAAGCTTGTCGTGAAGCAGTAATGCGTTACACAGATGTTTGGAATCACCTGACCGAAAAAATCGGGTATTGGGTAGATCTTGAAGATCCGTATATCACATACAAGTCGAAATATATGGAAACAGTTTGGTGGTTGTTGAAGCAGTTGTACAGCAAAGAATTGCTATATAAAGGTTACACCATTCAGCCTTATTCTCCAAAAGCAGGAACCGGACTTTCTTCTCACGAATTAAATCAGCCGGGAACTTATCGTGATGTTACCGACACAACAATTGTTGCTCAATTTAAAGTTAAAAAAGATTCTTCTGAATTATTCAACGATGTTGGTGGAGATGTAAACGTTTTAGCATGGACGACAACTCCTTGGACTTTACCTTCAAACACAGCTTTGGCGGTAGGAAGAGATATTGAATATGTTGTGGTGAAAACTTTCAACCAATATACTTTCGAGCCTATAACGGTTGTTTTGGCGAGAGTTTTATTAGAAAAGAATTTCGGTAAAAAATTCGTGGAAGGAACTGATGAAGATTTGGCAAACTATACTTCAGACAGCAAAACAATTCCATTTAAAATTGTAAAAGAATTTACCGGAGAAAAATTAGCCGGAACTCAATACGAACAGTTAATTCCTTGGTTTACGCCGGATGAAACCCCTGAAAAAGCGTTCAAAGTAATCATCGGGGATTTTGTAACGACGGAAGACGGTACAGGTATCGTTCACATTGCTCCAACTTTTGGTGCGGATGATGCGAGAGTTGCGAAAGAAAACGGAGTTCCGCCGATGTTGGTGAAAGATGAGAATGATAATTTGGTTCCGTTGGTTGATTTGCAAGGTAAATTTATCAAAGGAGATAATGTTCCGGAGACTTTCTCAGGAAAATACATCAAAAACGAATATTATAACGAAGGAACTGCACCTGAAAAATCTTGGGATGTAGAACTGGCCATTGTTTTAAAAACAGAAAATAAAGCTTTTAAAGTTGAAAAATATGTTCACAGCTACCCTCATTGCTGGAGAACCGACAAACCTGTTTTATACTATCCGTTAGATTCTTGGTTCGTAAAAATGACGGCTGTAAAAGACCGTTTGGTAGAATTAAATGAAACCATCAACTGGAAGCCAAAATCTACAGGAGAAGGCCGTTTTGCCAATTGGTTGGAAAACGTAAACGACTGGAATCTTTCCCGATCAAGATATTGGGGAATCCCTTTACCAATCTGGAGAACAGAAGATTTAAAAGAAGAAAAAATCATCGGTTCTGTAGAAGAATTATACAACGAAATTGAAAAATCTGTTGCTGCAGGATTAATGAAAGAAAATCCGTTCAAAGGATTTGAAATCGGAAATATGTCTGAAGAAAATTATTCTTTGGTTGATCTGCACAAAAATGTGGTTGACAAAGTAGTTTTGGTTTCAGATTCAGGAAAAGCAATGAACCGTGAAAGCGACCTTATCGACGTTTGGTTCGATTCAGGGGCGATGCCTTATGCGCAGTTGCATTATCCTTTTGAGAATAAAGAATTAATCGATAATAATAAAGCGTTCCCGGCAGATTTCATTGCGGAAGGTGTTGACCAGACTCGTGGTTGGTTTTACACGCTTCATGCTATCGGAACTGCGGTTTTTGACTCAGTTGCTTACAAAAATGTAATGAGTAACGGACTTGTTTTGGACAAAAACGGTCAGAAAATGTCAAAACGTTTAGGAAATGCAGTTGATCCGTTTGAAACTCTTGCGGTATACGGACCAGATGCAACGCGTTGGTACATGATTTCGAATGCAAATCCTTGGGAAAACCTGAAATTCGACATTGAAGGAATTGATGAAGTGAGAAGAAAATTCTTCGGAACTCTTTACAACACGTATTCATTCTTTGCTCTGTATGCAAATGTTGACGGATTTAAATTCGCCGAACCCGCGGTTCAAAATCGACCGGAAATCGACCGTTGGATTTTATCTGAATTGAATCTTTTAATCAAAGAAGTAAAAGCATTCTACGAAGATTATGAGCCAACAAGAGTGGCAAGATCGATCAGTAATTTCGTGAATGACAATTTATCAAACTGGTATGTAAGATTGTGCAGAAGACGTTTCTGGAAAGGAGATTATTCTGATGACAAAATCTCTGCTTACCAAACTTTATATACGTGTCTTGAAACTGTTGCCAAATTATCGGCACCAATCGCTCCGTTCTTTATGGATCAATTGTATCAGGATTTGAACAAAGTAACAGGAAAAGACAGTGTAGAATCTGTGCATTTAACGGATTTCCCGGTTGCGGATGAAAGTTTAATCGATCAGGATTTGGTTGAAAAAACCCATTTAGCACAAAACATTACGAGTATGGTTTTCTCTTTGAGAAAAAAGGAAAACGTAAAAGTTCGTCAACCGTTACAAAAAGTGTTAATTCCTGTGTTGGATAAGAAAACTGAAGAGCAAATTTTAGCCGTTGCAGAATTAATTAAGCAAGAAGTTAACGTTAAAGAATTACAATTGATCAATGCCGAAGAAGCATCTCATTTAATTGTAAAACAGATCAAACCAAACTTCAAAACTTTAGGCTCGAGACTTGGAAAAGACATGAAAGTTGTTGGTAGTGAAATTACTAATCTTTCTGCTGAGCAAATCTCATCTTTAGAAAAAGAAGGAAAGATAGATATTCAAGGATATGAAATTACATTGAATGATGTAGAAATTTCAACAAAAGATATCCCGGGATGGACGGTAACTTCAGATGGAAAAACAACTGTGGCACTAGATTTGAAGATGACTGATGAATTGAAATCTGAAGGTATCGCAAGAGAATTTATCAACAGGATCCAAAATCTGAGAAAAGAAAAAGATTTTGAATTAACAGACAGAATAAGCATCGTTTTGGAAGAAAACACACCGTTTCTTCAACAAATCAAGCAAAATGAAGAATATATTTCATCTGAGGTCTTGTCAAATAAAATAGAAATTGTATCTTCACTTTCAAATTTTAACGAAATCGATATTGATGAGATTAAATTTAAAGTGAATGTTGAAAAAAATTAATATATAACTATTGTTTTTTCAATTTCCAAATCATAAATTTATTAAAAAAGAAAAAGACAATGCAAGACGAAAGAGTAAAATATAACGACTCTGATTTACAAGAGTTTAAAAAGATAATCAAAGAAAAAATTGAGAAAGCAGAGAAAGATTTACAACTGATCAGAGAAAGCTTTATCAACGATCAAAATAATGGGACTGACGATACTTCGCCTACCTTCAAAGCTTTTGAAGAAGGTGCAGAAACGCTGAGCAAAGAGCAAAACTCTATTTTGGCAGGAAGGCAGGAAAAGTTTGTAAGAGATCTGAAAAATGCTTTGATAAGAATTGAAAACAAAACATATGGCGTTTGTAGAGTCACGGGAAAACTAATTCCGAAGGAAAGACTTTTGGCTGTACCGCATGCTACTTTGAGTATTGAAGCTAAAAATATGAAGAGATAATTATTTTTATCTTATTTTTGTAAATAATTAATTGGGTTTATATAATGTTTTACAGCATTGTATAAACCTAATTTTTAATTATATCTATGAGTGAATTTTTGATTTTAGGGATTATCCTCGTCGTTGTTTTATGGTTTTTTAATAAAGATCGAATCAAAAACAGATTCTATCCGGAAAAGCCTAAAAATCTGACGATCGATCAGCAATTCAACTCAGACAAGCGAGAAAGAGAAAAAGAAATCGACAGACTTCTCAGCAAAATGGGCAAGAACGGAATCAATGATTTGTCTGCAAAAGACAGAAAAAGGCTCGACGAACTTTCAAAACATTAAGTCTTCGATTACGCTGAGACTGACAAAAAAAATAAAATTAAAATGGAAGCATTAATTGTACACCCAAAAAACCAAATGGAGCTGAATGCGCTGAAAAGCGTAATGAAAGACATGGGAATTCGATATGAAAAATTTCATACCAGAGGCGCAAAAACTCAAACTTTTGAGAAAAAAACTCCTGTTAAGAAAGAAAATACTGGTAAGGATTTTAAAGACAAACCAAAGACGAATAGGTAATGAAGAAGATTGCACTCATCACTTTTCTTATTTTATTAATAGATCAGGCTTCAAAAATTTACATCAAAACGAATTTTAACCTTAACGACAGTGTTTCTGTTTTTCCGGGTTTTAAATTAACATTTGTAGAAAACCCGGGCATGGCTTATGGTTTTCATTTTGGCGGAATGCTTGGCAAATATTTTTTAGTGATTGTTCGTATTTTTCTGATTGGCGGAATGGTTTACTTGTTCAACAAATGGCTTAAAAGAGGCGAATCTAATTATCTGATTATTCCAATGTCGATTATTTTTGCCGGAGCAATTGGAAATCTTATCGACGGAATGTTCTATGGTTTAATTTTCGACAGCGGAATGGTTTACGACGAAAACGTCAATCAATGGATTGGTTATGGCGGAGTTTCTAAGCTGGTTCCTTTCGGAGAAGGATATTCTACTTTTATGAAAGGCTGCGTTGTTGATATGCTGCATTTTCCGTTAGTGGACTGGTACGTTCCTGAAAGCTGGCCTTTAATTGGAGGGAAACACCTTGAGTTCTTCAAATACATCTTTAATGTTGCCGATTCTGCAATCACTGTTGGGGCCGCATTACTTTTAATTTTCAGAAAAAAAGCTTTTCCAAACGGACTTGAGTTCTAAAATATTTCATACTTTTATGAAACCTTCAAGGTTTAAAATGTATGAAAAGAATTATAAAAAATACAATCAAAATTTTCCTGCTGCTTTTTGTGGCAGGAATTATTTTTATCATTTGGTCAAATTTTACCATTAATAATCAGTCGGAAGATTATGTAACTTCTAATATTTCAACTTTACCAAATGAGAAAACGGGACTTCTTTTAGGAACAAGTAAAACTTTATCCAACGGAGCACCGAATGCTTATTTTTTTAATCGAATTGAAGCTGCTGCAGAATTATTTAAATCAGGGAAAATTCAAAACATCATTGTAAGCGGAGATAACTCTAAAAAGGATTACAACGAGCCCGAAGAAATGAAAAATGAGCTCATTAAAGCCGGAGTTCCTGCTGAGAAAATTTTCGAAGATTTTGCGGGTTTCAGAACTTTAGATTCTGTTCTTCGTGCAAAAGAGATTTTTGGACAAAATTCATACATCATTATTTCTCAGAGATTCCATAATGAAAGAGCGGTTTATCTTGCTAGAAAAAACAATATTGAAGCTTGGGGTTATAATGCTGCAGATGTGAATAAATATGCCGGTTTAAAAACTAATGCGAGAGAAAAACTGGCAAGAGCAAAGGTTTTCTGGGACTTTATGTTTGGGGTAGAACCGAAGTTTGGCGGGGAGAAGATTTTAATTCCTTAACTTTATTCTTCCCGCTAATTTCGCAGATTTACACAGATTTTTTGTTGAAAAATATTTCATTTCAAATAATGTTTTTACAAAATATAAATCTGCTAAATCAGCAGAATCCACGAGAGAATTTTAATTTTTGGCTAAAGCCAATTACCTTTCTAAATAAATAGAGCTGGCTAAAGTCTGCTTCTATTGATAAAAAACTTTCTATAATCCTCGGTGTAAATCTGTGAAATCTGTAGGATAAATACCTAAATTTGCAGTTCAATAATTTCTTAAAAATAATTTTAACAAATGTCAAGAATTCTTACCGGCATACAAGCCACCGGAACACCGCACCTTGGAAACCTTTTGGGTGCAATTATTCCTGCAGTAGAGCTTTCTAAGCAAGCAGGAAACGAATCATTTTTATTCATTGCGAATCTTCATTCGCTGACGCAGATTAAAGATGCAAAAGAACTAAAACAAAACACCTACGAAATTGCTGCGGCTTGGCTTGCCTGCGGACTTGATACCGAAAAAACATTTTTTTACAGACAGAGCGACATCCCTGAAACCTGTGAACTTTCTTGGCATTTATCATGTTTTTTTCCTTATCAGCGACTTACTTTAGCGCATTCTTTCAAAGATAAAGCAGATAGACTCCAAGATGTAAATGCAGGGTTGTTTACTTATCCTATCTTAATGGCTGCAGATATTTTATTGTATGATGCAGAAATTGTTCCTGTAGGAAAAGATCAGCTTCAGCATTTGGAAATTGCCCGTGATGTAGCTTCAAGATTTAATAATCAGATGGGTGAAGTTTTGGTTTTACCTCAAGCCGAATTGCAGGAAGACACCAAATACGTTCCCGGACTTGATGGCCATAAAATGTCTAAATCGAGAGGAAATATCATCAACATTTTCTTACCCGAAAAAGAATTGAAAAAGCAGGTAATGAGCATCGAAAGCGATTCTAAATCTCTGGAAGAACCGAAAGATCCTTCTACAGACAAGACTTTTGCTATTTATGAATTGATTGCGACGCCTGAACAAACAGAAGAATTAAGAGCAAAATATTTAGCCGGGAATTTCGGTTACGGCCATGCTAAAAAAGAGCTTTTAGATTTAATTTTAATAAGATTTGAAAAAGAAAGAGAATTGTTTTCTTACTATATGAACAATCTTGAAGAACTTGAAGCAAAACTTCAGGAAGGTGCAGCAAAAACAAGAGTAATTGCTACGGAAACTATTAAAAGAGTGAGAGAAAGTTTGGGAATTTAATTCTGAACACCGAGAGGTCAAAAAGCAATATAAATATTTCAACCAAAGCAAATTCATTTTTGCTTTGGTTTTTTCTTTTATATTTTTCATGCATGCAAAATTTCACATTTATTCATAAAGACAATAGAAAAATAAATATAAAAACCTATAATACAAGCACTTAAAATTTTATATTTTTCAAAAAAAAGTGAAAAGTGTTGCATGACAATTATTTTTTTGATTCATTTGTAAAGTTGAACCAAATGCGCAGAAAGTTTAAACACAAATTAATTTTAATTATTAAATAATTATTAAATGAAAAAATTATTATTCGCAGCTTTTTTAGTTGCCGGAACAACTTTAGGGTTCGCTAAAGACAACGTACAAAATCCAAAATCTACAAACAACGAATCATCGAAAGTAGAAAGCAATGTTGAAAAACCTCAAACAATTTACCAGTTTGACTCTCTTGAAGAGGCACAAAAATTTTTAGCAGAGTGTAAAGATCTTGTGGTAGTTACAACAGTAAAGGATGGACAAACAGTAATACTCTCAACACATGAGTCAACTCGTCCTTGTATTCTTGAAAATCCAGGAACAAGAATTTATGTGATAAAAGCGTAGTTTATTTTCAAAAAAGAAGGCAAGAGGTTTTCTCAACCTCTTGCTTTTTTAAAAAAACAATTTTATGAATAAATACATTACAATATTCGTACTAATTTGTTCTACACTCACATATAGCCAAGTTAGTGTTACTTACGAATCTATTATTAGACCAATCATAAATTATAATGGTTTTAATTTTCCAGATAGTCAAAAAGCAGAAATCGAAAGACAGATTTTAGAGAATGCCAAAAAACCGGAAAAATATGTGCTGTACTATAATGATGGTAATAGTTTTTTTCAAAGAGATTCTAATGAAAAATTATCAACAAGAGAGCAAAAGACGGAATTCTTTCGCTTAAAAGATAATAGAGGTCTTTATAAATTAAGTGATTATATTGTAGAAGAATTTTATGGATATTATCCCATGGATGATGTAAGCGTAGAGTTTACAAACGAAACACAAACTATTGAAAACTATAACTGTAAAGCAGCACTTTACAAAATAGGAAATGATGAGAGCAAAGTTTGGTATACCGAAGATATTCCTGTTTCTGCTGGACCGTACAATTACTATAAAGTACCTGGTCTAATTCTAAAAGTAGAAAGTCCGAATCTTTTATGTTATGCAACCAATGTTTCAAAAAATGTGAGTGAAAATGACATAAAAAAGATGGACCCGACCTTAAAAGTATATGAAGGTGACAAACTAAAACTCAAGAATCAAGAAGGGGGTATTAAATTTTTAGAAAATAAAAGAATGAAAGCTAGTGAAATGATAAAAAACATGCAAAAGAACTAAAGAACCGAAAGGTTTTGTATTGATTATAAATACTAATGAAGTATCTAATTACTTTCCCTTTTCTTTTCTTTGTTCACTTTTTTTGGGGGCAAAATATTGAAGTAAAAACAATTAGCAAAGAAAAGAAAAATCTTGATAATGTAAATGTACAATTAATAAAAAACAACAAAACAATAAATTTCAAAACTACAAACGAAAACGGTGTTTGTAGTTTTGTTGTTTCTGAAAAAGGCATTTATACTTTAAAATTTACTTCTTTGCTCTACAAAACAAAATTTGTAGAGATAAATACCTTTGAAAAATCTGATTTTGAAATCTTATTGGAGCAACAAATTACCGAAATTCAAGAAGTTAAAATAAAAGCACGCCCAAAAATAGCATTTGCAAAAGGAGATACTATTTCCTATAATATAAAGGTTGTAAAAGACGGAACAGAAAGAACCGTAGAAGATTTAATCAAAAAATTACCCGGGCTGGATATCAATGAAAACGGAAAAGTTACCAATAATGGAAATATTGTAGGACAAGTTTTGGTTGATGGTAACGAATTTTTTGGTAAAAACCATAAAATGGCAACCCAAAACATTACTGCAGATATGATTGATGGTGTTGATTTTTGGAAAAACTACACAACCATGAGTGGAAATCAATCGACTGCTTTAAATTTAAAATTAAAGGACGAATACAAAGGACGAATAACGGGAAATGCACAAGCCAATTACGGCAATAAAAATAGTTATCTTGCTCATGCCAATTTATTCAAATTTAGCAAAGCAGGCAATATAGCCATAATCGCAAATGCTAATTCCATTGCCAAAGACCCTATAGGAATGATGGATTTTTATGAAATGAACAAGCAAGATGATGGAGATAATGGGAATGATGCTACACGTCTTGATACACCTACGTTCTTAAATAATGACGGAAGGGTGAAAGATAAAAACAATCAATTTGGTGCACTACAGTATTCAAAATCAAACAAAACCTTTTCTATAACTGCATTTTCAATCTTCAATACTGCCCAATTAGAAAAACTATCAACTATTAGCAGAATTGCCTTTGAAGGACAACCTGCAACATATAATTTATATGAAACTCGGACAGAAAAAAATAAAGGATTTTTTGGTACAACACAGATAAAAATAAAAAAGACATTCGCAGACAAAAGTTTTCTTTATTACAATTTTGGATTTAATACTGCGGAGGATAACTTTAATCAGGAAATAAATAGAAATTCAAATCTTATCAATACATTCTATGATATAGAAAATGGTATTAAAAGTAACACATTAGGAAATTTTATTTCCTGGAATAAAAAATTCAATATCACTAAAATCTCAATTGATTTTTCACAGCAAAAAAATACAAAAAAATCAATTTTACAGATGAACTCTTCAGAAAATCTATTCCAAAATCCCTTCAACAATTTATTACAAATTTTGGATTTAGATTCAGAAAAATATTCTTTACAGTTTAACTTAAAAAACAATTTTAGCTTTGCGACGATAAATTATCGTTCCGGATATTTTTATAAAAATGAGGATGCCAGATTATCAGAATTTTTCACCTCTGAATCTGAAGTGAAAAATTTAAAAACTTACGATTTTATCAATGAAATATTTATTCAAAAGGGCATAGGAAGCTTTGATTTATCAGGAACTTTAACATCTCATTTTCTTAATTTTAACCAAGTAGAAAAGTATTATTTCGACAAAAATTTTAAGATACAATACAAGTTACAATCAAAGGCAAGTATGGTTTTCGCTTTGGAATATATAAATCAGTATAAATCTCCCGATTTTATTCAACTATTATATGATCAAAATTACAACCGTAACTTATCATATATGCGGAATGCTTCATTATCCCCAGAAACTTTGGTTAATGCCAATGCTTTCAAATTCAATTTTATTAGTTTTAATTTATCCAAAGGAAATTATTTTTTTTCAATACTAGCGTACGAAAAAGCCAACTCCAATTTTTCAACAGACGTAACCAATTTTGGATTTTTTTCTCAATCACTTAATGTTCTTGGTAATTTAAACGATCGCTGGTTCTTACTTACTTCAGATGATAGAAGAATAGGAAATTTTCTCACATTGAAATCTAAATTTACAGGATCATACAGCCGCACAAATAATTTCGTCAGTCAGCAATCCAATGAAACCAGCATAAAAAACATAGAAATAGGGCAAAAAATTTCATCCAAATCTAAGGAAATTCCTGTACAATTTGATTTAGGATATACATTTACTAAATCATTTTTTAAGCAAAGTCTTTTTAATACATCTTCAAGTCAACAAAATCTAAAATTATCTTTAGGGTTACGTGCAAATATTCATAAAGAATGGTTGGGAAATATATTAGGAGAGTACTTCATTCAGAAAACGCAACAAACTATATTAAAAGACTTTCTGTTGGGCGGACAAATTTCTTACAGAAAAGAAAATTCTAACTTTGAATACAATTTACTATTCAATAATATACTGAATTTAAACAATTTTGAATATATTAATAGTTCTGTAAGTTTATTAGGAACGGAAGAAACTGCAATAGTTGCATTACACGGTTATATTACGGGAGGTTTAAAATATTATTTTTGATCATTAAGCATTTCAGACTTTCTTACAAATATTCTTTAATCTGTAAAAGATGTTTTATCACTTTAAGATTTTCAACTTCTTTATTTTCATTTAAAACATCAAAGAAAATAACATCCATGCCAAAGTTCTGAGCACCGATTACATCAGCAATCCAATCGTCACCAATCAAAATACTTTCTTCTTTTTTAGCATCAGAAAGCCCTAAAGAATACTCAAAAATTGCAGGATTAGGTTTTCTTACTCCAACCGAATCTGCGCTTGTAATCGTCTGAAAATAATGATCAACTTTTGAAAGAATACATTTTCTTTCCGTCACTTCCTGAAAACCGTTTGAAATAATATGAAGCGTATAATTTTTAGCTTTTAAATAGTCTAAAATATATTGTGCGCCTTCAACCAGATGATTATAATTCAAAATTTTATCTAAAAAATGTTCTTCAAAATACATTGATAATTCCAGATCATCAATTCCAAAACGCTTGAATGTATCGTAAAAGCGGTGCTTTCTAAGATATTCTTTATCAATTTCGCCATCTCTGATCTGCTCCCAAAGCTTTTCATTGATTTCATGATATACAGAATGAAATTCTTCAAAATCAATAGTATGTTTTAAAGTAATTTCCTCTTTATCGAAAAGATCTTTTATTGTTAAATAAGCGTTTCTGCGGTGATCCCAAAGCGTATTGTCGAGATCAAAAAAAATGTGCTGAATTTTCATACAGCACAAAATTAATGATTTTTAATTTTTCGAAAGATGGTAATGATTATTTTTAATCTTTACAACGTCAAGACTTTTTGAGAAACTAAGCAAAAAATCAATGGTTTGTTTTTTGGGTTTCAAACTTTTCACTTTTAAAGAATCGTTATTTTTCATAGGCAAAAAATGTTTCTTCTTTAAAACGTGAAACATTGTGAATTATTATCTCGTCAGGACAATATTATTTTCTTCCATTATTTTTCTTAGGTTGATTAATGCATAGCGAACACGTCCCAAAGTAGTATTAATACTCATATCTGTATGCTCGGCAATCTCTTTAAAACTTAGTCCGTCAAAAAACCTGAGTTTTATCACCTCCTGTTGATTCTGTGGTAAAAACTGCAGCATTTTTAGCAAATCCTCCTGAATCTGCAGGCTTACCAACTGATCTTCAATATTTTCTGAAGGCTCTCTAATTAAGTCGAAAATAGAAAACTCGTCACTTTCAAAAGTAGTTTCTGAAACTTTTATATTTTTTGCTTTAGCACGAAAATGATCAATAATAAGATTCTGAGCAATTCTTTTTGCCCAAAGAATAAATTTACCTTCTTCGTTGTAACGCCCTTCTTTAAGCATTACAATAATTTTTATAAAGGTATCCTGAAAGATATCATTCGCCAAATCCTGATCATTTATTTTATATAATATAAACGTAAACAATTCTCTCTGGTGGCGATGTATAAGGGTAGATAATGCTTCTTCGTCTCCTTTTTGGTATAGAGAAATTAATAGACTGTCCGTTGATTTCATAACTCATCTCATATATTATCCGCCGACAAACATTTTCCTGACTTAAATCAAGTGAATTTTTAGTTTGCCAAAACAGTATTAGAGTAGAGTCTTATCTATAAGCATTTAAATTATGCTGTAAATATAAATAAAATTTTAATAACTGTTAACCATTTATTAATAATTCTGAAGAATTATTTAAAAAAGATTACTTTAACATGTCATGTAAGAAAGATGTTGGAATATTTAATGTGAAATTAACATTTACTCCTTTCAATTCTTTACCATTTAAACCAGAATTTCCAATAGGAAAAGCATAACCTCCGGTAAGATCTAAAATTCCAAAAAGAGTAACTCCAATTTTGGGAGCCACATACTTATTTGTTCCCTCAACTCCAGCAAGAAAATAGTAAGAATGATAAAAATCTACATTCTTTTCAAAATTAAACAAAACATCAGCCTGTAATTTGGGCATTATGGCAAAATCCGAATTTGCAGAACCCATCAAAGCGGAAGCTCCCAAACGATAAATGACATCATCATTTTTAAGAAACATCAGTTTCCCGCCTACTTCACCGAAGCTTTGATTTTGGTACACATATCCTACATTAATCATTTTGTGCACTGTGTATTGTGCTTTTATAAAAGTGCTTACGAAAAAAAGTAAAAGTATGGTAATTGCAAATCGCATTTTCATTGTAAAGTATTTAAGTGTAAAAATAAAAAAAACTGCTTTAGCATATTCATGTTAAAGCAGTTTCTATACCGAAAAGCAGAATTAAATTCCGAAAGCGGATTTAATTTCTTCTACTTTATCTAATTTCTCCCATGTGAAAAACTCTAAACCTGTAAGAGTCAACTCATTTTTGTGCCCTTTATTAAAGGTTTTATCTGCAACGAAATGCTCTCTTCCCATGTGTCCGTAAGAAGCAGTTTCCTGGTAGATAGGATTTCTTAATTTTAAATTTTGCTCGATAGCGTAAGGTCTCAAATCGAAAACCGTAGAAACTTTTTTAGCAATTTCACCATCATTTAAGCCAACTTTAGAAGTTCCGTACGTATTGATGTATAAACCACAAGGTTCAGCAACACCGATAGCATAAGAAACCTGCACCAAAACTTCATCTGCAACACCGGCAGCAACTAAGTTTTTAGCAATGTGTCTTGTAGCATACGCAGCACTTCTGTCTACTTTTGAAGGATCTTTTCCAGAGAACGCACCACCACCGTGAGCACCTTTTCCACCATACGTATCAACGATAATTTTTCTTCCTGTAAGGCCTGTATCTCCGTGAGGACCACCGATCACGAATTTCCCCGTGGGGTTAATGTGATATTTGATCTGATCATTAAATAATGCTTTAATTTCCTCAGTTTGTAGAGCTACAACTCGAGGAATCAAAATCGTTTTAATGTCTTCTCTGATTTTATTTAACATTTCTTCTTCAGCAGCGAAATCGTCATGCTGAGTAGAAACTACAATAGAATCAATTCTTACCGGTTTGTGATCGTCAGAATACTCAATCGTTACCTGAGATTTTGCATCTGGACGAAGGTATTTAATTTCAGAATCTTCTCTTCTGATTGCAGAAAGTTCTTTAAGAATAGTATGTGCTAAATCTAAAGCTAAAGGCATATAGTTTGCCGTTTCGTTGGTAGCATAACCGAACATCATTCCCTGATCTCCCGCTCCTTGTGCGTTTGCTTTTGTTTCGAAAGTTTCGTCGGCAACAACTCGGTCAACACCTTGGTTAATATCCGGTGACTGTTCGTGGATCGCAGAAATTACTCCACAAGAATCTCCGTTGAACATATATTCACCTTTTGTATAACCAATTCCGTTGATTACTTCTCTTGCAATAGTCTGAACGTCCAAATATGCATCAGATTTCACCTCTCCTGCCAAAACAACCTGTCCTGTAGTAACCAAAGTTTCACAAGCTACTTTTGAAGTTTTGTCGTATGCTAAAAAGTTATCGATCAATGCATCAGAAATCTGATCAGCAATTTTATCCGGATGTCCTTCTGAAACAGATTCAGATGTAAATAAATAAGACATATTATTCTTTGTATTTTTTAGATTAAAATATGTGAAGAAAAAATGAATAATTGCCCGAAAATGCTAAAAGAGAATTACTGTTTTAGCATTTTTTTAGAGAGGTTGCAATCAGGTCAAATTTTTCCTCGTTAATAAACGTCTGCAAAGTTAAGTACTATTTTTTAATACTCAAAAACTTTTATCGATTATTATATTTTTATTGAAACATGCTTCAAATTGCCTCCTGATACAATTATTGAGGCTTAATACTTACAAAATCTTTTGGAGCATTATTGAAATTAAGCTTCGTTTCTAGAGAAGTTTTTATAAAAGAACTCAACTCATCAATGATTTTTTGTTTGAAAGTTGGCTTATAATAAATGATCTTGATCTCTCTATATGGGAAAGGTTTTTTAAACCGGTAAACTTTACCTTTTTGTTCTTCTGAAAGTTGATTTAAGGCTAATTCAGGTAAAATACTTATTCCTCCTACTTTGTCAACCATGTGTACCAAAGTCTGAATATTGGATGCTAAAAAATCTAAATTTTTAGGCTTCAAAGTATTTTCTTTTAAATGACAGATATTTTCAAACTGATTTCTCAGACAGTTACCTTCTTCCAAAAGCCAAACCTTTTCTACATTTAATTCTTCAGGAACGATAAACGTATTTTTCTTGTTTGCTTCAGTATCTGAACTGTAAATCATCAATTCTTCATTAAACAAGAAGTCCTGATAAAATTCGTTGGCGTTATCATAAGGCGTAGAAATAATTCCGGCATCCAACTCTCCTGCTTTTAAAGCTTTAATAATATTGTCTGTCGTCATTTCCTTTACATTCATCTGAATTTTAGGATTGTCCTGCAGGAAATTAAAGATTTCTGTAGGCAAAATAAATGAAGAAACGGTAGGAATTATTCCGAGATTAATGGTCCCGCCCAAAATATTATTTAATAGATTCGCCTTGTTTTTAAGCTCATTTACAGCTTCTATAATTACTTTCGCCTGATCTATAATTTGCAATCCGACATCAGTTGTTCTGATGGGGTGAGTTGTTCTGTCAAAGACCTTTACATCCAGCTCATCTTCAAACTTCTGTATCATTGCACTTAATGTAGGCTGAGTAATAAAGCACGCTTGAGCGGCTTTACCAAAATGCTTATACTTATCTACAGCGATAAGATATTCCAATTGCTGAATGTTCATTTGATTAATATTATCTATGACAAAGATATAACGTTTTTGGCAGAAGCCATTAAAAATTCAACTAAATTTGATTCTTAAAAATTCGATTACATCTCAAATCATAACTATATGGATAATAAAAAATTAACAACAGGTAGCGGAGCACCATATTACGAACATCAGGATTCTCAAACTGTAGGTGCGCGTGGTCCGGTGTTGTTACAGGATTTTATTTTACAGGAAAATCTTGCTCATTTTGTGAGAGAAAGAATTCCGGAAAGAATTGTTCATGCCAAAGGAAGTGGAGCTTACGGAAAATTTACAGTCACTCATGACATTACAAAATATACAAAAGCCAAATTATTTTCTCAGGTAGGAAATTCTTGTAAAATGTTTGCCCGTTTCTCTACTGTTGGTGGCGAAAAAGGAAGCGCTGATACCGCAAGAGATCCTCGTGGATTTGCTTTAAAATTCTACACGGAAGATGGAAATTGGGATTTAGTAGGCAACAATACACCCGTTTTCTTTATTAAAGATGCTAAAAAATTCCCGGATTTTATACATACTCAAAAAAGAGTTCCAAAGACCAACTTAAAAAGCCCAACCATGATGTGGGATTTCTGGAGTTTAAATCCGGAATCATTACACCAGGTTCTGATTTTAATGTCAGATCGAGGGACACCTTATGGCTTCAGACACATGCATGGTTTTGGGTCTCATACCTTCTCGATGATTAATGAAAATAATGAAAGAGTTTGGGTAAAATTTCATTTTAAAACAAAACAGGGAATTAAAAACTTCACCAACGACGAGGCAACGAAAATGGCAGGAGAAAACCCTGATTTTGCTCAGGAAGATCTTTGTAACGCAATCGACAATGGCGACTTCCCGAAATGGACGATGTATATGCAAGTAATGACCGAAGAGCAGGCAAAAGAATTTAGATGGAATCCTTTCGATATTACCAAGGTTTGGTTTCAGGGAGATTTTCCTTTGATCGAAGTTGGTGAAATGGAGCTGAATGAAGTGCCGGTAAATTATTTTGCACATGTAGAGCAATCTACTTTCTCACCAAGTAATTTGATCAACGGAATCAGCTTTTCACCTGACAAAATGCTTCAGGGAAGATTATTTTCTTACCCGGATGCTCACCGATACAGAGTTGGCGTCAATGCTCATCAGTTGGAAGTCAACAGATGCCCGTTTGCGGTCAATAATTACCAAAGAGATGGTTTTATGGCAGATTCATCTCATTATCAAGATAAGCCCAACTACTATCCAAACAGTTTTGATGATATAAGACCAGATTCGTCTTACAAAAATTTTGAATATGAGCTGGATAGCAACCATGTGGCTAATTTCAACAGAAATGAAAATGACGACGATCATTACACCCAACCCGGACTTTTATATACAAAAGCAATGAATCAGCAAGACCGAGAAAACCTGGTAAAGAACATTATAGATCACATGAGGGGAATTGATGGACCTAAAAAAGACGAGATTATCAACCGCCAATTGTGTCATTTTTTCAGGGCAAATATTGAGCTTGGCATGAAAGTGGCATCAGGTTTAAGTGTCAATATTGACACCAACATGATGAATCATTCAAAATAAACTATTAAATAATAAACACTTAAAAGGGAAAAAAGTTATTTTTTTCCCTTTTTATTTGCAAAAAATTTTTAATTTGCAAGTTCTTAAAGATTAAGAGAATAATGACTTACGAAAATATACTGCTAAAGAAAGACGAGAAAACTGCTGTAATTACAATCAACAGACCTGAGAGTTTAAATGCATTAAATGCACAAACAATAAAAGAAATCAGTTCTGCACTAGATGAATTACAGTCTGACAATGAGGTAAGAGTAATTATTTTAACCGGAAGTGGAGAAAAATCGTTCGTTGCTGGTGCAGATATAAAAGAATTTAGTAACTTTAGTCAGGAAAAAGCTGAAGAATTAGCCAGAAACGGTCAAAATATTCTTTTTGACAAGATAGAAAACCTGTCTAAACCCGTAATTGCTGCAGTAAATGGCTTCGCTTTGGGCGGAGGTTTAGAGTTGGCAATGGCATGTCACATCAGATATGCATCTGATAATGCTAAATTGGGTCTTCCTGAAGTGACGTTAGGACTTATTCCCGGATATGGAGGAACCCAAAGACTTCCAAAATTAGTAGGAAAAGGGATTGCTAATGAGATGATTTTCTCAGCAAAAATGATTCCTGCACAAAAAGCAAAAGAAATTGGTCTGGTAAATGAGGTTTTCCCTATTGGTGAACTTCTTTCTAAAACAGAAGAATTGGCAAAAACAATTGCAAACAATTCTCCAATGGCTATTTCACGCGCTATTAAAGCAACCAATCTGTCTGATAGTGATAAAGGTTTTGAAACCGAAATTAAGTATTTCGGAGAGCTTTTTGATTTAGAGGACAAAAAAGAAGGAGTTTCTGCTTTTATTGAAAAAAGAAAGCCTAACTTCTAACATACATATCACAAATTATTTCGAAAAAACCGATGCAGAAGTATAATAAGTTTGACAAAGCTTATCTTAAAATGGCTCAGGAATGGGCAAGACTGTCCTACTGCGAAAGAAAGCAGGTAGGAGCTCTTATCGTAAAAGATAGGATGATTATTTCAGATGGATACAATGGTACCCCATCAGGATCTGAAAACTGTTGTGAAGACGAAACCGGCAAGACCTACTGGTACGTTTTACATGCAGAGGCAAATGCAATTTTGAAACTGGCAGGCTCTACACAATCTGCCCGAGGTGCAACTTTGTACCTTACACTATCACCCTGTAAAGAATGCAGTAAGCTGATTTTACAGGCAGGAATTTCGAGATTAGTCTACATTAATGCTTATTCGGATGACGAGGGAATTGCTTTTTTAAAAGAACATCACATTGAAATAATACAGGTTACAGAGAATGAATTAGAAATTTAACAAAAAAACACAACACGATGACTTGGGATGAAAAAATTAAAGATTTTGAAATCTTTCTTCGCTTTGAAAGAAATTTTTCAGAAAACACACTTGACGCTTATGTTCGCGACATTAAAAAACTTAAAGACTACGCAGTAGGATACCTTGAAAATACAGGTCCTGAGAAGATTACCTATGATAATCTACAGGAATACATTTTCAATTTATCTAAACAAAAATTCAGCGAACGGTCACAAGCGAGATGGATTTCTTCCATTAAAGCTTTTTTCAGATATTTACTGGAAGACGAAATTCGAAATGATAATCCTTCAACACTTCTAGAAGGGCCAAAATTAGGGCTTTATTTACCCGACACCTTAAGCCTTGCTGATATTGAAAGAATTATTCAAGCTATCGAAATAGGTTCTGATCTTGGCAAAAGAAATCACTGCATTATTGAGGTTCTGTATGGCTGCGGATTAAGAGTTTCCGAATTAATAGATGTTAAAATATCAAATATTAATTTTAAAGAAAACTATATCAAAGTCGTAGGAAAAGGAAACAAAATACGTTTTGTTCCTTTAGCCGAATATACAGCAAACCTTTTAAAAGAATATATTACGGAAGTACGTTTTAGAAATAAAATTAACAAAAAGCATGAAGACACCCTTTTCCTTAACAGCAGAGGAACTTCAATGTCTCGCGTTATTGTATTTATAATTATAAAAGAACTAACCGATAAAGCGGGAGTAAGCAAGAAAATATCGCCACACACCTTCAGACATTCGTTTGCCACGCACTTATTGCAAAACGGTGCAGACTTGCGTTATATTCAGGAAATGTTGGGGCATTCAAGCATTACGACAACCGGGATTTATACCCATTTAAAAACTGAAGAACTTCGGGATGTGATATTAAATTTTCACCCGAGAAATTCTAATACTGCTTAATGAAAATACTAAAATTTTGTCCGAATTGCGGAAACCAAACCCTCAATTGGGACGGAGAAAAAAAGTGGAGCTGCCCTGAGTGCAGCTTCACTTTGTATAATAATGTTGCCGGAGCTGTTGCTGTCGTCATTCGCTGCGGAGATGAAATCTATTTAACCAGAAGAAATCAGGAGCCTAAAAAAGGGAAACTTGATTTGGCAGGAGGATTTGTTGATCCCAAAGAAAGTGCAGAAAACACATGCAAAAGAGAACTCTTCGAGGAATTGCAACTTGAAATTGATATTAAAAATCTGAGATATCTAACGAGTCTTCCCAATGTTTACCAATACAAAGAAATTGATTATAATACGATTGATTTGTTTTATGAATATCGTGTTTCAGAAAAGTTCGAAGTCAATATAGAACTATCTGAAATTTCGGAAACTCAATGGATTAAAGCTTCAGAAATCAATCTGGAAGATATTGCTTTCGATTCTCAAAAGAAATTCTTTGAACAGTATTTAAAAGATTTTAATTAGAAGTATTTTCTAGTATTTTTTAGAGTCTAGGACTTCTTGAAAATAAACATTTAAAAGCTTCCTTTCATTGGTTGAGAGGTTAGCTTTTTCGTGGTAAATGATATACGCAGGCATTGGCATCATTTTATTGTCAACCATCTCTATTGCTCGGGTAAGCATTTTGTGCTTCAAATCTTTATTGTATGTTTCCCAAACAGAGAAATTTAAATATTTTCTTCCATCGTTCACATGGCTTTTAATCGACCAGGAAAACGGAGCGACATATGCATATTTAGGGTAAACCGTTTCATCGGAATGACAATCATAGCATGCATTTTTAAGTAATGTAACTACTTTTTTCGGAGCATTTTCAACCTTAATAAAGTTTTTGCGTTGATCTACAGGCTTATTTACCTTATCCACCGGAATAAACTGAATGATTGCAAAACCTACCAAACACCAAAAAACTATTTTTTTAAACTTCTGCATTATCTTCTTAATTGAAGGTCTTTATTTCCTCTGGTTCCAGAATTATTATTCTGAATAGAATTATTCATAGGATTGGTTGTCGATTTCTTCTCACCAGACTGAGCTTTTGCAGGACTCGTAGCTGTACCAAATTTACTGATGTCAAGCACTCTTTTATCGTTTAGATCCCAGGTTTCGGTTGATGTCCATAAAGGTCGGATAACCGCAGTCTTGTAATAAGTATACGAATCTTCCGCAAAAGTTGAATTTTCGAAATCTGCAGCATCCCAATAACGGTTTTCGTTATTATCTACCAAAATACGAACGATATATTCTCCCGGTTTCAATATATCAAACGTTACCGTATTTCCGCTTGTATACTTCTGATATATCGGTTTTTCTGAAGAATCTAAAAGCTGTAGCCAATATTTTTTAATCGGAGCATTTTGAAGCTCAATTTTTAAAAGTCCATAATTCTCAATCTTATCAACTTCAAAATCGAAACGTTTCGACTCCGAATTTTTTTCATAATAAGATGAAATCGTAGTTTTCGGAATTGTCAGCTGATATTTTTTCCCGGAAATGAAATCCGACGTTACTAAAATCTGGTAAGGATTTGTTTCAGATATTTTTGCAGTAAATGGTTGTGCCGTTGTGCTATCAATCGTTAAAGTCCACTTTTCAGGATAAATTTTATCAATAATATAATTGGACGAGATTTTGAAATCAGTTTTTGGAGGCAATAAAGCTCCACCATTTTCACTAACAACATCCATCACATTCTTTTTGTTGTACTTATAAAAAGAAACAACAGTATCTTTCTTCGCAGCTGTATCGTAGCTGAACTCAAGTTTTTCGTTTACGGTTTGCCCAACATCGCTTTTTACAGCATCAAACCAAATCTTTACAGAATCTGATTTTGGAGTATGGGTAACTTTGATATCTTTCAATTTTTCACTTATAGAAAGAACCTTTACTTCTTCGGGGTTGCCTTCAAAAGTCATCAAAATCCCACCCGGCATTTCTTTTAATTCAGGGTTTTTAAATGGTTTCTTAGATGGATACAATTTTAAATTTAAGCCTGAAATAGATTTCTCAACAACAACGGTATCTTTTTGAAATCCAATTTTTTCTTTTCCGGGGTTGTAGATAGAGTTTTCATTATCATCATCAAAAGCAATAATTTTGTATTTACCTTTTGCAAGATAATTTAGCTCATAATAACCGTCATCATCTACTTTTGTGATATAATAGGGCTTTTGCCGGTAATCCATACTGTCTTTCAACTGATAAAGACCAACCACCATTTTATTATCGGAGCTGCTTTTCTTTTTTAAAGCTAAAGCATCCGTAACCTCCCCGCTGATGTATAAATCATCGAGCTTTTCGCCTGTAGAAAAAGCAAAATTATAATACCTCAAAACATTTGCTTCACTGTTATCAACAATCGCATTTCCAAAATTGAAATTATACGTTGTATTGGCCTGCAAAGTGTCGGTCCACTGAATCACCAAAAACTTATTGGCAATATTAGATGGGAGAATTCTTTTGATATTCTTTATAGGTGGCGAAATATTAAGATTTTTATTAATATCCTTTAAGGTAATATATTCATTAAAATCTATACGAAGTTCTTTAATATCTCTTCTCACATTGACTCTTGAGGAATCTATATTTGAGCCTATAGCCTCTGGAGCCAAGGTATCTTTAAGACCGCCGACTGGTGATCCCACTCTAGCACAAGACTGTACAAGAATTCCGATAATGAATAAGAGAAGAAATCTTTTCATGAAATTATTTGAGCAAAAATAAACATTATTCTCCAAAAACTTCAGTTCCTGTTTTCAAAGTGTCCTGATTATCATTCATAATGCTGTGAAGCTTATCTTTCTGAGGTGGAAAATCTTCAAACAGACCCGACAAAGCCAGAGCCGAATAAACTTTACCCGAATATTTATTTCCGATAGCTATAATAGTAACTTTTGATTTTAAAAGGTGAGCAAAAACAGAATTTGTGCCGTGCCACCAACCGTTATGATAGGTTAGTTTTTCTCCGTTATCAAAAATTTTCATTCTAAAGCCTAGACCATAATTGTTTTGTCCGGCCTTTTCATTGCTGTAAGGCGCAAAAATCATCTGCATCAATTCCGGCTTTAAAAAATCTTTAGAAAACATGGCTTTAGAAAAATTATAAAGATCTCTTGGCGTTGTATACACATTTTTATCCCCATAAATAAGATCTAAACGATCTAAAGGATACAACTTATTTCCACCATAATAAAATGACTGCGACGCGGTAGGAATATCTTTTTCCTGAAAGATATAGGTATTATTCATTTTCAATGGTGTAAAAACCATTTCTTGCATCGCCTGCGGAAAAGGAGTTTTAGTAACCTTTTCAATCAATAAAGCTAAAAGCGCAAAATTGGTATTGCAATACATAAAACCAGTATCGGTATCTCTTGCCAGCTCAGGTTTGTATTTGATGATCATATTCAAAACATCCTGATTGGTAATGTAAGTTTTTGAAAGTTCTGCAGGAGCCGGATGAATTTTGGTAATGAAGTATTCGTATTTTGGAAGACCGCTTCTTTGGTCTAATAAAGTCTGAACTGTTACATTCGGATAAGGAAATCCAGGAAAGAATTGCGTCAAATGGTCGGAAAGCTTTATTTTTCCGGCCTCAATTAATTTCATCATTGCCATTGCTGTCATCGTTTTTGAAACGGAAGCAACATGCAACGGTGTATTTTTGTTTATAGGATTTTGATTGCCCTCTCGTGCAAAACCTCTGTAATTTTCATATAAAATCTGATCTCCTTGTGCGACCAAAAAGCTCCCACTCAAATTACCTCTTTCCCAAACCTTCTTATAATATTGGTCGATATAATTTACCGCATAATCTTTATCTACAAGATTAAAATCTCCGGAAGCAAACACTTTGGTTAAATCTACATTTCCGTAATTGGGAAGATTGGTCGTAGATTCTGCTGCTTCAGAATTTTTTTCAGATTTATTTTTACAAGAAAACAGGAATAAAAATAGAGTAGTAATAAATACAAGGTTTAACTTCTTCATGAGATCAAAAAAATGAACGGCAATTTAACAAAACTCTATTCAAATATGAAAAGGCCGTTATCAATTATGAATTATTTAACACAAAATTTCACACCCCAAAAGAGTAATCTAATTTGCTGATTTTTAAACTAGCCAAACGATGCTATAATTTTATCTACAATCACCTGCGCCAGCTTTTCCTTGCTTTGATGGGTCCATCCTGCGATATGAGGGGTTACGATTACTTTTTCTGAGTCTAAAAGATATTGCAGATCTTCATTTTCTCTTGTGCTGAGCGAGGTCGAAGTATCTAATTTTTCAAAAGAAGCTTTCTCATATTCTAAAACATCAAGACATGCACCTTTTACCTTTCCTGACTTCAACGCTTCAACTAAATATTTCGTTTCTACATTTTTTCCTCTTGCCGTATTCACAAAATAGAACTCATTTTTCATTTCATTAATAAACGTTGAGTCAATTAAATAATGAGTTTCATTTGTCATGGGAATATGTAAGCTTAAAACTTCTGCTTTTTGTTTTAGCTCTTCCAAAGAAACCTGCGTTGCAAATTCATCTGAAAGACCCGGAAGAATATCATGAAAAATCACCTTACAGCCGAAACCCGAAAGTCTTTTTGCGGTAGCTTTTCCCATATTTCCATAACCGATAAGACCAACTGTTTTCCCCAACAATTCATCACCACGGTTTTCTTCACGCAGCCAAATTCCTTCTTTCACTTCATTTGAAGCGATGAAAAGACGGTTCATTAGAATCAATAACATTCCCACCATATGCTCGGCAACAGAATCTCTGTTTCCTTCAGGAGAATTAATCAATTGAATTCCCAATCTTTCAGCAACAGGAATATCAATATTTTCCATGCCCGCTCCTACTCTTGCAATGAATTTTAGGTGAGTTGCTTTTTCTAAAAAGTTTTCATCTAAAGGAATTCTGCTTCGAATAATTACCCCATCATAATTTTGAATTTTATCACAAACCTCATCATATGAAGACGTAAAATCTTCTTCTAAAATAAAGTTTTTAGCTAAAAGCTGTTCTGTAATAAGGGGATGGTTTTTATCTAAAAGAAGGATTTTCATAGCTTAAACATTTAGAATCAAAAAAATAAATGCTTTTAAGTTTGCAGAGGCATTACACTCAACAAAATTAAAAGCATTTAAGATATAAAACAATTATTTATCCGTTTCTGGTTGTGGCTGTTCCTGGAACAATTTTTTAAGCTCCACAGAATCCGAAGGCTTCATTCTTCCGGAAAGAATTAAAGAAAGTTCTTTTCTTCTCAATGCTGCAGCATAACGTTCTTTTTCAACATCAGTTTCCGGCTCCATATCTGGAATTGGGATTGGTCTGTTGAATTCATCAACCGCCACAAAAGTGTAAATACCTTTATTGGTCTGAATCTTTTTGTGATTAATCGGATCGTCTAACCAAACATCTACATAAATCTCCATCGATGTAGAAAATGCACGAGAAACTTTAGATTCCATTACAACAATACCTCCTTCCGGAATAGGATGGTCGAATGAAACATGGTTTACAGAAGCTGTCACCACTCTTCTTTCGCAATGTCTGGTTGCCGAAATGGAAGCACAACGATCCATTCTTGCCAACAACTCACCTCCAAAAAGATTTCTAAGCTGGTTGGTATCATTGGGAAGTACGATATTGGTCATTATCGTCAAAGATTCTGACGCTTTTTTTATTTTTGCCATTTTTTTGATTTACTTTTACTGGAATTGGGTTTCCAAGTTTTTGCAGCCTGTTTTATTGAATCTTTTCTTAAAGAATCCGCTCTAAAAGCTTTTACAGAATCTGCTTTTTTTATCTGCGCCGAATCTATTTTTACCAGCATTTTCTTTTCAATTCTCTTCGTTTTGGTTTGCACCGAAACATCATCAAAAGATTTTTTCCCGAAGAGAAGTTCCTGTTGAGTATATCCTACATACAATATCCCCAAAACCGGAATGATGAAAAGGAAAATCCAAAGAATAGATTTATTAAACTTATAATCTTTCTCTTTGTTTACAGGGCTCTCGAAAGATTCTCCTTCGTTGATATCAGAAAAACGAATTTCTTCCAAACCATAAAAATCCGGATGATCAGATTCCAGGCGATTTCCTTTGAAATGGAGCTGGCCGTCTTCAATAAAAACAGTTCCTAAATTCTGAATCTCCAAAACCTGCTCGGCCTGAAGTTTTTTCTTCCAAAAATCTGTCTGAATCTGCAATTCATTCTCCGCAGCTTCTTTTGAAATTGCTTTTTTATTGCTGATAAATCCTATCAAATCGTCAGATAAAACCTGATAATCAGAATGGAATGCTATTTTTGAAGAAGGAGGAAGAATACTTCCGTTTTCTGAGTTGATGACCGCTTTAGAATTTTCCAGAGAAAATACACCAAACTTTGGAACGGTAACGGTTCCAAATTGCTTCAGATAGTCTAAAATGTAAGCTGAAATATTCATTTGGTGGCAAATTTATGACTTTTTCGTGACTTTTTGAGAGATTTATTTATAATGTATAATAAGCAATAAGTTAAAAATTAAAACTAAAAAAGACTGCCGAAACAGTCTTTAAAAAATTTAATCTGAACTTTACTTGAAATATAATGATATGAAATGGTGTCGAATTTTAATTATTGGATTTTCCAGCTGATTCCGAACATGAAGTTGGTTCCTGCCTGAGAAAAATAAACAGGACCATTGTAAACGTAACCGTTGTTTACATATTTCTGATTAAAAATATTATTAACCAAAAGCTTTAAAGCAACCTCATGTTTTGCAATTTTAAAGTCATATTGCGCATTAAAATCTGTAAGAAGATAATCGGCAAGCTGTAAACTCTGAGTTTCTGTATTATCAAGATATTGCTTCCCTACATACTGATTCATCAATGCCAATTGGAAATTCTTAGTTGGGGTGTATTTCAGACTAAGATTGGCAATCAAATTGGGTGAAAAAGAAATTTCTGTATTCCCAAGCTCGGTAATTTCTTTTTTATTTTTAATTCTGAAATCAAGATTTCTGTTTTGGCTTACACTTACGTTTCCAGAAATCTCCCATTGTTTTGAAAGTTTTGCCAAAGCTCCAATTTCTAAACCTCTTCTGTAACTTTTCCCGGAATTGGTTCTGATAAACTCTCCGATATTACTGATCTGCCCATTCAGAACCAGCTGATTCAGATAATACATATAATAAAGATTGGCTGTAAAAGCGACTTTTCCAAATTGCTTTTCAATTCCTGCTTCAAAATCATGTAGTTTTTCTGATTTCACATCATTGTTTGATATTAGATCATCACGATTGGGCTCGCGTTGCGCATGAGCATAAGAGAAGAAAACTTTTCCGTTTCCTAGTTTATAATTAACTCCTGCTTTTGGATTAAAAAATAACCAGTTTTCATTAAGATTAGCGCCTTCTCCATCACCTTCCATTAATATCTTTGTATCATAATCAATATTTCTCAACTGAAGATCTCCAAAGAATTCAAAATCATTCACTTTGATTAATGCTTTGGCAAAAGCTGCAACTTCAGTTTTCACCGAACGATTACGGTAATATTCATATTCATCAATATTTGGAAAATACACTCCGGTAACATTCCCATAATGTCTTCCGTAATACTGATTTCCAACCAATCCGAAATTCAAATCTAGATTTTCAAATTTCCCATACAAAGTAGAAACCAAGCCATAAAAATCATTATTCAACCATTTTTTTCTGATAAAATCGGTTTGATTTACAGGAGCTCCATTCAATTCGAATACCGGAAGATTGTAATTGGAATAATGTGTTGCTTCCTCATCTTCTTCGTTTACTCTTACGTAATTTTCATAAAACCCTCTTCCTTTAGTATAATGAAGAGTCGTTTCAAGATTCCAGCGTTCGTTGATGTTTTGTTCCCATAAAAACTGATAATGATTTTGTCTGTAATTATCGGTTTCGTTATCATAAAATTTTTCCTCGCCTGTAAAAAGATCTGTATACTGACCAGAATAGTTCAGTTTAGGAGTTGTTTCCCAGGTTTGCCTGTCGATTCCGTTCCAGGCCTGATACGTTTTTTCTTTTCCTCCAAAGGCCATCAAGCGAAGTTTTGTTTTTCCTTCTTCAAATAAGGCTGTGAAATTGTAAGAATTTAAATCTGAAAAAGCTCTGTCTATATACCCATCAGAATGAATATATGAATATCTTCCCATCACAGAAAGACGGTCTTTCCAGAATTTACCGGAACCTACTTCAGCTGAATATTTATAAGTGTTAAATGACCCGTAGCTGTCATCTGTTTTAATATAAAATTTTTCTTCAGGCTCTTTAGAAATCACATTGATACTTGCGCCAAAGGCAGAAACTCCGTTATTGGAAGTCCCCACACCCCTTTGAATCACGATTTGTGAAGCCGAGCTGGTAAGATCCGGAACATTAACAAAGAAAGTTCCCTGGCTTTCAGAATCGTTGAACGGAACACCATTCATCATCACATTAATCCCTCTCCCGGCAACTCCACGAATCCTAAATCCCGTGTAGCCGACTCCGTTTCCGGCATCAGAAGTAGAAATAATTGAAGTTTGATTTTTTAAGAGAATAGGAAGATCCTGCCCGAGATTTCGTCCGTCAAGATCTTTCTGTACATTGATGATTTCTTTAGCAACGGGAAGTCTTCTGGTAAAGTTGACGGCTTCAATTTCTCTGATTTTCAGAGAATCATTATTTAGAGTTTGAGCAAAACTCAATGAACTTGCGGTAAGCCCTAAAAAAAATAATCCTTTCATTCTTATAAATTTTAAAAATTTAATGGAATAAAAGGGGCGACTATATTTATAATCGATAAATTATGATTGATAAGTGATTTAATTTATAGTTTATCATTTATCATTCATCAATTATAATGAATGTTTCCCTAAACAGCATTACCCGTTCCAGGTTCATTGGGTATAATCTCAGCCCCGACTGGAGCACCCCTTTATTTCAGCGGCAAAATTACTAAAAATATGTGAATTAAAAATATTTTGATTTGGGATTTAATTTCACACTAAAACTAATAAGATCGGTTGTAAGAATCTATATAATAATAATTTTTATCATCTTTTGTGACTTCAAACATTTTCCCCAATTTCCAGCTGTAATTTCTTTTTATATCTGAATATTCAAATGGAATAATGATTTTGTTATTAACATCAATTACACCAAATTTATCGTTATACGTTGCTATGATCATAGGATTCGACGTGTCGTCGCCCTCCAAAATGTAAAGATACTGGTAACTTGGATAAATGGTAAACTGATTGCGGTCTGATGGATTTTTAAACTTCGAATCTTCGATAATTCCATACTTTCCACTAAGAATATAAGCATGAAACAATGCTTTTTTCAATTCTTGCTGGCATCTTCCCAGATCATTACTATTATATTGGTAAACTCTTTTTCCTGATTTATTAATTCTAAACGCAATACCGCCCTTTTCTACAGTAGCAAAATCTCCGCTTCCGAACTTTTTAACTTTCTCGTTAGGCGAGTTTAAAAGATTACAATCTTCACCAAAAAACATCACCAAATCATATTCCGGCTGAATTATAAATTTCCCTTTTTGATTGACAAACCCGGATTTTCCGTTCTTTTTTTGCGGAATCAGCAATGGCAACTCCTCATTAACTACTGGAAGTTTTGTTACAGTATTTTTAACAATATTTGATTTTACAGCTTTTTTAGATACACTTACATTGCTTTTTTTCAAAGGTTTAGATTGCGAAAAAGCAAAAACAGAACATGTTATCAAAAAACCCAACTTCAATTTCCTTAAAATCATTGTATGTTTATTTTGTGTCAAAAATAGAAAATATAAAATTCATATTTATAAAGAATCTAAATAATTTCAACCTTACAAAATAGTAAAATTTCGTAAATTTGGAAACATTTTCAAGTGTTTAATAACGGAAAACTAAATTTTGAAGATTTTTTTGATAAATCTAAAAAAATAACATCAGTTCTTATCTGTTAAATTTTTATATCAGAAAAGATTTTCAATAGACAGCTTCAATTTCCGATAACAAACTTAGAAAGATTTACGAATAAATCGTCAAACTATTTGAAAGTGATGCGTATTAGGAATCTCATTACATCCCGAAGGCGCATTTAAAATGAAAAGACTTCTAGAATTATGAATATTTATCAGGATTACATCCAAGAAATCGAAGAAAGAAAAAATCAGGGGCTTCACCCAAAACCAATTGACGGCGCAGATCTATTAAGCGCAATTATTGAGCAGATTAAAGATACAGCAAACGAATATAGAGCTGATTCTCTTAAATTTTTTATTTATAATACTTTGCCGGGTACCACAAGTGCTGCAGGCGTAAAGGCTAAGTTTTTAAAGGAAATTATTCTTGGCGAATCTGTGGTTGAAGAAATTACTCCAACTTACGCTTTCGAATTACTATCTCATATGAAAGGCGGACCTTCAATTGGGGTTTTACTTGATTTAGCTTTAGGAAATGATGAGGCAACTGCAAAACCGGCTGCTGAAGTTCTTAAAACTCAGGTTTACTTATACGATGCTGACACAGCACGTTTGAAAGCATCTTTCGAATCTGGTAACGTAATCGCTAAAGATATTCTTGAAAGCTATGCAAAAGCAGAGTTTTTTACTAAACTTCCGGAAGTTGCAGAAGAAATTAAAGTAGTAACATTCATCGCTGGTGAAGGTGACATTTCAACAGATTTATTGTCTCCCGGAAATCAGGCACACTCTCGTTCAGACAGAGAATTGCATGGGAAATGTATGATTACCCCTGAAGCTCAGGAAGAAATTAAGGCTTTACAGGCAAAACATCCTGATGCAAGCGTAATGCTTATCGCAGAAAAAGGAACAATGGGAGTTGGTTCTTCTCGTATGTCGGGTGTAAACAACGTTGCACTTTGGACAGGGAAACAAGCAAGCCCTTACGTACCATTCGTAAATATCGCCCCGATTGTAGCGGGAACAAATGGTATTTCTCCAATTTTCTTAACAACTGTTGATGTAACCGGAGGTATCGGAATTGACCTACAAAACTGGGTGAAAAAAGTTGACGAAAACGGAAACCCTCTTCGTAATGAAAATGGCGACATTGTTTTGGAAGAAAAATATTCTGTTGCTACAGGAACCGTTCTTACCATCAACACCAAAGAAAAGAAATTATACAACGGAGATGTTGAATTGAAAGATATTTCAAAATCATTTACTCCTCAAAAATTAGAATTCATCAAAGCGGGTGGTTCTTACGCCATTGTTTTTGGTAAAAAAATTCAAACTTTTGCTGCAAAAACTTTAGGAATTACAGCTCCTGCAGTTTTCGCTCCTTCTAAAGAAATTTCTATTGAAGGACAAGGTTTGACGGCTGTTGAAAAAATCTTCAACAGAAATGCAGTAGGTGTTACTGAAGGTAAATTATTACACGCAGGTTCAGACGTTCGTGTAGAAGTAAACATTGTTGGTTCTCAGGACACGACAGGTTTGATGACTTCTCAGGAATTGGAATCTATGGCAGCAACCGTGATTTCTCCGATCGTAGACGGAGCTTATCAGTCTGGTTGTCACACTGCTTCAGTTTGGGATAAAAAAGCACAGGCTAATATTCCTAAATTAATGAAATTCATGAACGATTTCGGAGTGATCACAGCTCGTGACCCGAAAGGTGAATATCATGCAATGACAGACGTTATTCACAAAGTTCTTAATGATATTACGGTTGACGAATGGGCAATCATCATAGGAGGCGACTCTCACACAAGAATGTCTAAAGGTGTTGCTTTCGGAGCCGACTCCGGAACTGTAGCTCTTGCTTTGGCAACAGGTGAAGCTTCAATGCCGATTCCTGAATCTGTAAAAGTAACTTTCAAAGGTGATATGAAAGAGCATATGGATTTCCGTGATGTAGTTCACGCAACTCAGGCTCAGATGTTGAAGCAATTTGACGGAGAAAATGTTTTCCAAGGTAGAATTATCGAAGTTCACATCGGAACACTTCCGGCTGACCAAGCGTTTACATTCACAGACTGGACTGCAGAAATGAAAGCGAAAGCTTCAATCTGTATTTCTGAAGACGATACTTTGATTGAATCATTGGAAATTGCGAAAAGCAGAATCCAGATCATGATTAACAAAGGAATGGATAATCACAATCACGTTCTTCAAGGTCTAATTAACAAAGCAAACAAGAGAATCGAGGAAATCAGAACTGGTGACAAACCAGCGTTGACTCCGGATGCTAATGCAAAATATTATGCAGAAGTAGTTGTTGACCTAGACATCATCGTTGAGCCAATGATTGCTGACCCGGATGTAAACAATGACGACGTTTCTAAAAGATACACTCATGATACCATCAGAGACCTTACTTTCTACGGCGGTGAGAAAAAAGTTGACCTTGGTTTCGTAGGTTCTTGTATGGTTCACAAAGGGGATTTGAAAATCGTTTCTCAGATGTTGAGAAATCTTGAACAGAAAAATGGTAAAGTAGAATTTAATGCACCATTGGTTGTAGCGGCTCCTACTTATAATATCATTGATGAATTAAAGGCTGAAGGTGACTGGGAATTATTAGAAAAATATTCCGGTTTTGAATTTAATGATAGTGCTCCGAAAGGTGAGGCTCGTACTCAGTATGAAAATATGATGTATCTTGAGCGTCCAGGTTGTAACCTTTGTATGGGTAACCAGGAAAAAGCTGAAAAAGGAGATACTGTTTTGGCAACTTCTACTCGTCTTTTCCAAGGAAGAGTTGTGGAAGATTCAGAACGCAAAAAAGGTGAATCTTTATTAGCATCGACTCCGGTTGTTGTATTGTCTGCAATAATTGGAAGAATTCCAAATATTGATGAGTATAAAGCAGCAGTTGAAGGTATCGATTTAACGACTTTCGTTCCATCTATCAAAGAATTGGTTACCGTTGGTCACTAATAGATTTTAAATTGTAGTCGAAAGACTATTTCAAATAATTAAAATGGAAGATTTCTTTTTGAAGTCTTCCATTTTTGTTTAGAATGTTTCCATTTAAGAGCAACTTAAATTATTTTAACTTATGTCAACGATTCAAATTTTATTTTTCCTTAACTTGATAGGTATAAATAATCTCAATCATTCATCATATTTATCTCATCTTATGGATCAGAGGAATAGTATTTGATGAATGAATTATGGTATATTTTTTCCTTCTTAAATCTAATTTAAAGAATAGGAAAACTTATGAAAAAATAGAAAAATTAAATTAAGATATGACTTTCGACATTGACATGATCAAAAAAGTGTACGAGCGTTATCCTGAAAGAATTGCTGCAGCAAGACAAATTACAGGAAAACCATTGACACTTTCAGAAAAAATTCTTTACACACACTTGTGGGAAGGAAATGCAACACAAGAATACGAAAGAGGAAATTCTTACGTGGATTTCGCTCCGGACAGAGTTGCAATGCAGGATGCCACTGCGCAAATGGCACTTTTACAATTTATGCAGGCTGGAAAAGCTAAGGTAGCCGTTCCTTCAACCGCTCATGCCGATCACCTGATTCAGGCAAGAGTAGGTGCAGAAGCAGATTTACAGGAAGGAATTAATAAAAACTCTGAAGTTTTTAACTTTTTAAGTTCGGTTTGTGATAAATACGGTATCGGTTTCTGGAAACCGGGAGCCGGAATTATTCACCAGGTTGTCTTAGAAAACTACGCATTTCCGGGAGGAATGATGATCGGAACTGACTCTCATACGGTAAACGCAGGAGGTCTTGGAATGGTTGCCATTGGAGTTGGTGGTGCTGATGCGGTAGACGTAATGGCAGGAATGGCTTGGGAATTAAAAATGCCTAAATTAATCGGTGTAAAATTAACCGGAAAAATGTCTGGCTGGACTTCCGCTAAAGATGTTATTCTAAAAGTTGCCGGAATTCTTACCGTAAAAGGAGGTACCGGATGTATCGTAGAATATTTTGGAGAAGGAGCAGAATCTCTTTCAGCAACTGGTAAAGGTACAATCTGTAACATGGGTGCTGAAGTGGGTGCCACGACTTCTACTTTCGGATATGACGATTCTATGAGAAGATACCTTGCTTCTACCGGAAGACAGGACGTTGTAGATGCAGCCGACAAAATTGCTGAACATTTAACGGGTGATGCTGAAGTATATGCAAACCCTGAACAATATTTTGATCAATTAATAGAAATTAACCTTTCTGAATTGACTCCACATTTAAACGGACCTTTCACACCAGATTTGGCAACACCTGTATCTGAATTTAGAGAAAAAGCAATCGCAAATGGGTGGCCGATAGAAGTTGAATGGGCATTAATTGGTTCTTGTACCAACTCTTCATATGAAGATTTGTCTAGAGCAGCTTCCATTGTTGAAGATGCAGTAGCAAAAGGGGTAAAACCAAAAGCAATTTTGGGAATTAATCCGGGTTCTGAGCAGGTGAAATTCACAGCAGAAAGAGATGGTTTCCTAGATTCTTTCAGAAAGTTTGAAAATACAAGAATCTTTACAAACGCTTGCGGACCTTGTATTGGGCAATGGGACAGAGAAGGTGCTGATAAAGGTGAGAAAAACTCTATCATTCACTCTTTCAACAGAAACTTCGCGAAAAGAGCTGACGGAAACCCTAACACTCACGCATTCGTAGCTTCTCCTGAAATGGTTGCTGCTATTGCAATTTCGGGAAGATTAGATTTCAACCCAATTACAGATACGCTAATCGCTGAAAACGGAGAACAAATAAAACTGAATGAACCAAGCGGCTCTGAATTACCACCAAAAGGATTTGCGGTGGATGATAACGGTTATCAGGCACCATCGGAAGACGGATCCAGTGTTCAGGTCAATGTAAGCCCAACTTCAGACAGACTTCAGTTACTTGAAGAATTCCCGGCTTGGGACGGCAAAAATATTACCGGTGCACGAGTTTTAATAAAAGCTTTCGGAAAATGTACCACCGACCATATTTCTATGGCGGGACCTTGGTTGAAATACAGAGGTCACCTCGATAATATTTCAAACAACATGTTGATCGGTGCCGTAAATGCCTACAACATGGAAACCAACCACGTTAAGAGTGAATTAACTGGTGAATACGGTGAAGTTCCGGCTGTACAAAGAGCTTACAAAGCCGCAGGAATTCCTACGATTGTTGTCGGAGACCAAAACTACGGTGAAGGTTCTTCCAGAGAACACGCTGCAATGGAGCCTAGACATCTTGGTGTAAAAGCAGTCTTGGTAAAATCATTTGCCAGAATTCATGAAACAAACCTTAAAAAACAGGGAATGTTGGGAATTACATTTGCGGATGAAGCTGATTACGATAAAGTTCAGGAAGATGACGTTGTAAATTTCCTAGATTTGGATCAGTTTGCTCCGGGAAAACAGTTGACTTTAGAATTCATTCATACAGACGGAACTAAAGACATTGTTATGGCAAACCATACCTATAATGCTCAACAGATTGATTGGTTTAAAGCTGGTTCTGCTTTGAATTTAATTAAACAACAGGAAAACTAATTTTAGTTTTTTAATATATACAAAAAGCAACTTCACATGAAGTTGCTTTTTTATTTCAGTTTATCTAAAAAATTCGTTCTATACATTTCTCCGATCGGGATTTCTTGTTCAGAATTTATAATTATCTTCTTCGAATTCAAGCTTTTCACTTTATCTACATTTAAAATAAAAGACTTATGAACCCTTACAAACTTCGCCGGAAGCTGATTTTCGAGCGATTTTAAAGTATCTAAAACAATGTATTCCTGAGATTCGGTTTTGATGTTGACATAATCTTTAATACTTTCCACATACAGAATGTCGTCAAAATTAATACGATGTTGGTGACCGGAAGATTTTACGAAGAAATGACCGAGTTCACTAGCTTCTGCTAAAGGGAAACGCTCCCGAGCCTTCAAAACACTTTTATTAAAACGATCGAAAGAAATCGGTTTTAAAAGGTAATCAACAATATTGTGATCATATCCTTCCAAAGCGTATTCGGAATATGCGGTCGTAAGAATATATTTCATTTTATTACCAACAATTTTCATGAAATTGATTCCCGTTAATTCCGGCATTTGAATATCCAAAAAAACAAGATCTGTAGCATTTTTCTGAATAAATTCTAAAGCTTCAATTGGATTTTCTGACGAGAAAACAAGCTCAAGAAACGGAATTTTCTCAACATAATTTTCGAGTAGCGAAACAGCCAATGGCTCATCATCAACAATAATGCATTTAATTTTCTTCATTCTTCAGATCAATCTTTAAATCTACGGTAAAATCCGTTTCAGTTTCAATTATTTTCAGTTCGTATTTTTTAGGGTATAAAATTTCAAGCCTTTTTCTTACATTTTCAATCCCGATTCCGGAAATAACGTCTTTCATCTTCTCTTTTTTGTAATTTAAAAGATAAAAATGCAGAACTTTATTGTTATCTGAAATTTTCATTTCAAAACCTTTATTTCTAAAATCTCCATGTTTGAAAGCGTTTTCAACAAACGGAACTAAAAGCATTGGCGAAATGTTGAGTTTCGGATGTGACAGCTTTTTTTCAACATTTAATAATTCAGGATTTTTAATTCTCAATTTTTCTAAAGCGATTAAACTGTCTAAATATCCGACTTCTTTATCTAAACTAATAAAATCTTTCTCAAGATCTTTTGTGCTGTATCTTAACAATTGTCCTAATTCTTCAATGGCAGGCAACGCTTTATCTGAATTTTGATAGACTAAAGCATAAATATTATTTAAAGTATTAAAAATAAAATGCGGATTGATTTGTGTTTTTAAGGCCTGAAGTTGCGAATTTTTATTTTCTTCAATTAACTGACGCTTTTCTCTTTCTGTTTTTAATGCATTATTCAATAACCAAATTAAAGTAGCCACAAAAATAGCATTGTAACTGAAGAAAATATTATCATAAATATAGTAAACTAACGTTGTTTTCTCATTATAATTTCTAAAACCAAAAATAATAGGAAAAAGCACCTCTTCGATAGAATATCGTAACAAACTAAAAAACAAAATTATACTTACAATCCCGCCAATGATTGCATACATTTTCTGCTTCTTATATACAAAAGGCATTAAAATGAAATAATTAGCATAAAAAGTTACCAGATTAACGAATAGAAAAGAATAACTTAAAATATAACTTTGAAGTTCTACATTTGAATCTTCCGGTACAAATGCAAATCTAAATTGGTAATAAATAAAAAATAACCAATATAAAAGATGCAAAAAGATGATTTGCTTTTTTTTCATTTTAATTCTTTGTCGTTAACGATGATTGCTTGAGAAGAGTAATAATGCAAATATATAGAAACCGGAACTGTATTTCTGTTCTCTAATTTCAACGTGCTTTTTTTAGGCAGTCTGTATTTAAATTCAGACTTACCCAAAACTTCAGAAGGTATTTTCAGCCCAGAAACTAAAGCTATCTTTTTATCCGAAAGATTTTTTATTTCTAAAGTTACTGGCGCTTTTACTTTATTAATGTTAATGCTTTCGTTCGGAGCAATCGTAATTGTTTTCCAAACATCTACCCTATGATTGGCAAAGGATTGCATCAAAATGAAACTTAAAACGAGAATTATATTTTTCATTCACCAAAAATAAATACAATAGCATAACCAGACTTTCCAAAATCTACAAACACTCTTTTTTTCCGATGAAAATATTTTAAACTGATATATTTTCCACTTGATCGAAACGCTGTTTTATCAAATCGTGGTGAAATCTAAATTTGTAAAAAATATTTAAAACAAATTATTATGAAAACATCAATATTAATCGTGTTAATTACAATGTCAACATTCTTATTCGGGCAGAAAAAACCTTCAGAATATTTTCCTGATCCTAAGACCAAAGTCTTGGTTGTCGGTTCATTTCATTTTGACTATCCCAATCAAGATGCGCATAAAACAAAAAAAAGTGACCAGGTAGATGTTTTAGAACCCCAAACAGCCGCTGAAGTAACAGAACTTGTTAATTACATTAAAAAATTTAAGCCTACAAAAATCGCCATTGAAGCTTGGTCAGATTGGAAAGCCAACGAAAAATTAAAAGAATATAAAGACGGGAAATACAGAGATCAAAGAGACGAGCGTTACCAACTGGCAATGCGCATCGCAACAGAACTTAAAATTAATGAATTATACAGCATTGATGCGAATTCCGTTTTAGATGATTTTACAGAAAAATTTGGTAAGAGAGATTCAGTATATTTTAAAAATATGCTTAAAGATTATGATTTCTTAAGTGACGACCGTATTTCTAAGCAATACAATACTTTTATTAAAAATACTGAGCGAAAAAACTTCAAATCTCTTCTTGATATGTTCAAATATATGAACAGCAAAGAATATCATCAATACGAATATGGAGCGTATTTGACAGGCGATTTTAAATTGAGAGAACACGACGGTGCAGATCTTCTAGCTCTATATTGGTACAACAGAAATCTTAGAATGTTCAGAAAAATACAGGACATTCCAAAAAATGCAGAAGACAGAATTTTGGTGATTGCAGGAAATGGTCATGCTACCGTTCTCAGACAGCTTTTTACCTCTTCGCCAGAATATGAATATGTTGAATTTTCAAACTTAGATTCAAAAAAATAATCTTTTTACCTCATCAATCTAAACCATTCATTTCTCATGAAAAAGACATTCATCATTGCTGTTTCCTTGTTATATATTTCTTCTTTTGCTCAAAAACAAGACACTTTACAACTGAAAACTATAGAATCTGTTACGATTGAGGGCAAGAAAAAACTTCTTCTTGAAAGAAAGGCTGACAGACTTATCTTTAATGTTGAAGCTTCTGTAGCTTCACAAGGAATGGATGGCGCAGAAACCTTAGCCAATGTTCCGATGCTGAAGGTAGACGAGAATTTAGGAAATTTATCCATTACCGGAAAAAGCAGTGTCAATGTAATGGTCAACGGAAGAATGCTGAATCTTTCAGGAACGAATCTTATTAATTATCTGAAAACGATACGCTCGGAAAATATTGCCAAAATAGAAGTAATCACTACTCCACCTGCAAAATATGAAGCTCAGGGAAACAGTGGATTGATCAATATTATCCTTAAGAAAAATCCAAACTTAGGTTGGAGTGGCTCAGTAAATACAGGATTGAACCAAAGGACATATTCAGGCGGAAATTCGACTGGGACATTAAATTATCAGACTGAAAAACTAAGCTTATCTTTAAAAACAAGCTATGCAGACGGAGCAAAGCGTTCAGAAGAAAACTACAGTATTTTAGGTGCTTCCCAAAATTACAGCCGTTCTGTAAGAAAAGATATGTGGAAAGAATTAACGCCTAACCTAAATTTTTCGTACAAGCTCAACAAAAACTCCGAAATCGGAATAGAATATATTTTTTCTCATCAGAAATCCGGGATGGATATTGTAAACGAAACACGAAATGTAAACACCGACTTATCCGCAGAAAATCTTTTAACAAAAACTTTTCACCGTGAAAAAACTCCAACTCATACTTTGAGTGCTTATTATGATTTGAAATTAGATTCGTTAGGAAAAAAATTGAGTTTTGCAGGAAACTTTTTTAAAAATAATTCCGATACAGATGTTAACTTTTCAACATTGAAATTAAGTAACAATTCACTTCAAAACGTTAATACAAAATCAATTGTTGAGCCACAGGTTTTTTCTTTGCAGGGAGACCTTGAACTTCCGTTTTCTTTTGGTACAATTGAGACCGGACTTAAATTTAATCAGTTTAAAAATGCTACCGATCTGCAATATTTTAACATCATCAACAATCAGTACATTCCGGATTTGCAAAGAGCCAATTTATTTGAATATCGAGAAGAAAATTATGCTGCGTATTTTAGTTATGCCAAAAGTTTTGGGGAACACTGGGAAACCAAAGCTGGGCTTCGTTATGAAAATACTCAGGCGCAAAGCTTTACTCCTTCAACAAACTTAGAAAACAAATACAATTACGGACAGTGGTTTCCATCGGCTTTTGTTTCTTATAAAAAAGATAAAAATGTCTTCAGCCTTTCTTATTCAAGAAGAATCAACCGACCGAGTATGAGCAATCTTAATCCTTTCAGGTGGTACGAAAATCCATATTCTTATTCTTCAGGAAACCCTTTGTTGACTCCTTCATATATTAATAATCTGGAATTGGGATATACTTACAACAGTAAATTTTCTGCAAGTATTTATTATTTGAAACTTAAAAATGGTTTCGGGCAAGTTGCTTTAATCGATGGACTTTCACAGATTGGGACTTATCTTAATTATTACAACAATAATTTTTATGGTTTTAATGCTTCTTATATAGATAAATTGTTCAAATTTTGGGAAACAAGTCTTTCACTGAACGGATCGCTCACAGATTCTAAAGTATATAACATCGAAGCTGAAACTCAGAAAGGGCATTCGATCAGCTATTCGATCAATAACACCTTTACAATCAATAAAAACAAAACAGTTTTCTTTTTTCTAAATTATAGTCAGGATTTACCTTATGAAAATGTCAATTCCTATTTTCATAATTTTTCTAATCTTACCTCCGGAATAAAAGTTTCATTAATGGAAAAACAGTTACAGATTAATGCTACTGTAACCAATGTTTTTGCCCAGAAATATCGTGGTGATATGTATTTCAAAGATAACAGCCAACATTTTAATAATTATTGGGATGGAAGAAGCTTCCGTTTAAACGTCAACTACACATTAGGAAATAATAAAAAGAAAAGGAGTACAAAAAGCATTAGTTTTGAGGAAAAAGACAGAGCGCAATAAAATTTTGTAACAAATAAGATTTTCTATCGTCTAACTGATTAGATTTACTCACATCATGAAGAAAACTTTATTTACTCTCTCATTTTTAGGTTCAATTTTAGGTTTTTCACAAGAAACCAAAGACAATAATGACAGCAAACTAAAAGAAAAGGAAATAGAAAGCGTTGTTATTACTAAAACTAAAAAAGCCGTTGAGCAAAAAGCAGACCGTACCATTTTTGACTTTTCTGAGCAGCCAAGCTTAAACTCAGGCTCGTTGATGGAAGGAGTAAAAAAACTTCCCGGTTTGGTGGTTTCGGATATGGTGGGAATGATGTATCAGGGAAAACCGTTGGATGTTTATATGGACGGAAGACCTTTAAACATTTCAAGCAATGAGCTGAATGCTTTTCTGGAAGGAATGCCCGCAAATTCTGTTGAAAGAATCGAAATCATTACACAACCGGGTGCCGAATTTCCTGCAACTTCCGGAGGTGCAATTTTAAATATCATTACAAGCAAATCAGCAAAAAATTATCTGACTGCGGTCTACAACGGAGGTTACCGTTTCTCAAGCTACGATAAGTACCGTAGCAGATTTAATAATTCAATCGCTTTAAACTCAAGAAATAAATGGTTTGGATGGCAGGTAAATTTAGGTCAATATTACCGTGAAAGTTTATCGCTTTCTGAATTGGATGCGCTTACCAGAAATCACTCCAATTCTTTAGGGCGCACGTATTATATGAATTCTGCTTTCACTTTTGAACTCGGAAAAGACAGATTATTACTAAACTACGACATCAATCACAACAACGGAAATGCAGATGTTACAAGTGACAATTTTTTAAATAATACGTCAACATCTAATTATACAAATAATAATGGTTTGAGACAGGAAGTTGCGGCAACGTATCAGAAAAAGTTTGAGGATAAAAATAAGAAACTTGATTTTAAAGCCATTTACACCAACAGTAATTCAGAATTTAACCAGTTTGGAGCTCAATCATTAAACAACTCTTCTCTATTTAATCTATATAATTTCAGAATTGATTATTCTCAACCTCTGAAAATTTTAGACGAAGGAAAGATGAGTTTTGGAGGATTGTATGATCAGCAAAATTTTGAGACGAAAAATGGAAGTCTTATTAATCTCGATTACACAAGACAAACCACTTCTGCCTACTTGGAGTTTCAGGCAACTTTGAAAAAGTTTGATTTCATCGCGGGAGCAAGAGCCGAAAACTATGACATCACAGGAATTACACGATTCTATGATAAAGGCATTTTAAATGAAAGCAATTTAAATCCATTCAAAAAATTTAAAGTTTTTCCCAATGCAAGTGTGCAGTATAATGTAATGAAACAGCTTTTCGTTAATGTCAATTACAACAAAAAAATTACTCTGCCAAGTGTTTCGCTCTTAAACCCAAATAACAATACTCTTATAACAGAAACAGTTACGTCTAGCGGTAACCCAAACTTACAGCCTACTATTTTCGACAATGCTGAAATTAAAATCAGCGCATTTGATTATGCTTATATCGGCTATAATACAAGCTGGGTAAAAGATCAGATTGTACAGAAAGTTTCCAGAGAAAACAATGTGATCAAGAATGAGCAGGTACAGGTGAACAGCATCAGAACGCATAACTTTAACTTCGGAATGCCTATTCCGTTTATGTTGTTTACAACACCTTTCAGCGAACTGATGAAATTTAATGTGAATCCTGATAAAATGAATTTACTCTATGTTTATACAGGTTATCAGGTTCAGGAAATGCCGGATATAAAGACAAAAGGATTCTGGATTTTCAGTTTAATGGGACAGTTTATTCTTCCAAAAGACATCAGACTTCAGGCAAATTATAATGTGATCCCAAAAGGAGGAAATTTCTATTATTTTCAAATTGAAAAACCTTTAAACAATGCTTTTGATTTGACGATATCTAAAAAATTTATGGCCGACCGTCTAAATCTTTCGTTGTATGCAAGAGATATTTTTAATCAGAATAAAAGTGTCATCGTGGCAAATTCTTTAGACGGAAAAGTATTTACTTCCAACAAATTCGACAGCAGAAGTTTCGGAATTACGGTGAATTATAAAATACCTACTAAAAATAAGCTGGCAAAAGAAGATCCGAATATGATTAAAACAACCAATCAAAGCGACAGCAACGGCGGGATTCTGCAGCAAGGACAATAATGTGTAAAAGAAAATTTATCAATAGAAACGGGCTTTAGTCCGTTTTTTTTATGCCTAATTTATTCAAAAAACAATTCACTTTTAAAATTGACAATAGTAAAACCACCCGTCAAAAATTCTTTTAATTTTCTCCACCCTTCAAAGGAGGGGAATTTTAACTTGTGAGATTTAGGTTTAAAAATCAATTGTCTGGAATCTCCAGTTTAAAGTGTCAATTAATGTTATTTGATTTAAATTTAATGGTAAATCCGTTATTATTTTCAAAGCTTGGTTTGCCATCATACTTCCTACAATTCCCGGCAATGCACCTAGAACTCCGAGACTATCGCAATCGGGAAGATCTTCATCAAAAGGAGATTCCGGGAAAATATCTCTTAAATTCTTACTTCCTTTATAATTAAAAATTGCGACCTGTCCGGAAAAGCCAAGAATGCTCCCGTAAACTAAAGGTTTTCTAAGCTTTACACAAGTATCATTAACTAAATATCTCGTTTTAAAATTATCAGAACCGTCAATAATGACATCAAATTGTGAAATAATTTCTTTAATATTATAATCACTAATGTTAGTTTCAATTCCTATAAAACTGACCTGATGATTAAGGTTTTTTACAAAGTCTTCCGCACTTTTTACTTTTGATTTCCCTACAGAACTTTCCTTATGAATGATTTGTCGGTTTAAATTATGCAATTCAACCTCATCAAAATCTGCAACGCCCAAAGTTCCAACTCCCGCCGCAGCCAAATATTGAATGACCGGACTTCCCAAACCTCCTGCTCCAATCACCAAAACTTTAGCATTCATTATTTTTCGCTGACCTTCCAAACCTATTTCTTCAATAAAAATCTGTCGGCTGTATCTTGAGAAAATATCTTCGTTTTTCATTTTTTTGATTTTATTTGAATCAGGTTGTTCGAGATTTGTTTTTAGCCTCACGTCAGTTCGAGTGTTTTTCGTAATGGAATGGAGAAAAATGTATCGAGAACTTTCATTAAGCAAAACTTCTCGATACGATTTTTTGCAAAATCTACTCGAAGTGACGTTCGTTATATTTCTGATAGAGTTTTTATTTTTAGATTGTTTAAAATTTCAACCTTTAAACCCCACTATACACAGAATCCCAATCTTTCATGATTGGATCATATCCTGCTTTTTTAATAATATTTTTAATTTCATCCATACTTCTTTCGTCACTCGTTTCAAATTGTTCCAAAGATTCTTTATCTACAGCATAACCACCTGGATTTGTTTTTGAAGCAGCACTCATCGCTGTTGCACCCAAGGAAATAATATGATCTCTAAATTTTTCGTTTTCTCTGGTTGAAATAGAGATCTCTAAGTCTTCATTCCAAATTCGGTACGCACAAATTAATTGGAGTAAATCTTTATCTGACATCATGAAATTAGGCTCAATAATTCCTTCTGCAGGTCTTAATCTCGGAAATGAAACTGAATATCTACTTTTCCAATATTGTTTTTGAAGATAATCGATGTGAAGTGCATTGAAAAAACTATCAATCCGCCAATCTTCCAAACCAAGCAAAACTCCTAATCCCATTTTATGAATTCCGGCTTTTCCAATTCTGTCGGGTGTTTCCAGACGAAAATTGAAATTCGATTTTTTTCCTTTAGGGTGATATTCTTTGTAAATTTCCTGATGATAGGTTTCCTGATAAACCAAAACAGCATTCACACCCGCATCATGAAGCTGTCGGTACTCTTCCTCCGACAAAGGCTGAACTTCAATCGAAATATTTGCAAAATGGGTTTTCAACAGACGAACAGCATTCAGAAAATAGTCAATTCCAACTGTTTTATTTGCTTCTCCGCTTACCAGCAACACATGATTCACACCCATTGATTTTAAAACTGTCGCTTCGATCATCAATTCGGTATCAGAAAGCGTTTTTCTTTTAATGGAATTATCTAAACTAAAACCACAGTACGTGCAGATATTCTGACATTCATTACTCAAATACAGCGGCGCATACAACTGAATTGTTTTTCCGAACCGCTTCTGAGTAAGTTGCTGCGTCATTTTCGCCATTACTTCTAATTTCTGAGCAGCAACCGGTGAAAGAAAGTTCAGAAAATCATCTATTGTTTTATTCTTTTTTTGAAGGCTGTTTTCCACATCAGACAATGTCACTTTTTCAAGTTTTACTTTCACCTCATTCCATTGGTATTTTTCAAAAAAATCTTTAAAACTCTTCATATAATTTTGTTTAAAATAACTTATAGATAGGATTTTATCCTATCCTTTATTAAATCGTCCCTTCGGGACTTTCTAATTCTTATTCAAAAGCCTCGTTTAATCAAACAAAAAAGAAGTCAGCGGACTTGATGCTTGTGCATGATTTCCAATAGCTCCCAAACCAGATTCAAAAGCTCTTCTTCCCCCAATTACGCCTTCTTTAAAAGCCAATGCCATATTTACAGGATTTCTTGCAACAGCAATTGCAGTATTCACCAAAACCGCATCAGCTCCCATTTCCATTGCTTTTGCAGCATCAGAAGGTGCTCCAATTCCGGCATCAACTACTACAGGCACATTACTTTGAGCAATAATAATTTCTAAAAAATCTAAAGTTCTTAAACCTTTATTTGTTCCGATCGGCGCTCCCAAAGGCATTACAACAGCTGTTCCTACATCTTCCAGACGTTTGCACAAAACCGGATCGGCATGAATGTAAGGCATCACGATAAATCCTAATTTTGCCAATTCTTCCGTAGCATACAATGTTTCGATTGGATCAGGAAGCAAATATTTTGGATCAGGATGAATTTCCAGTTTCACCCAATTGGTTTCCAAAGCTTCTCTTGCCAATTGCGCTGCCAAAACCGCTTCTTTAGCAGTTCTTGCTCCCGAAGTATTCGGTAAAAGGTGAGATTTTGTAGGTTTTAAAGCATTCAACAAATCATCTTCTGAAGATTGCGAATCGATTCTTTTTAAAGCCATTGTCACCAGTTCACTTCCCGACGCAATGATAGAATCGGTCATTTCTGAAAAATTTCCGAATTTTCCGGTTCCTAAAAATAATCTCGATTCAAAAGTTCTGTCTGCTATAATTAATGGTTGATTGTTCATTGTAAAACTGTTTTAAATTCTTTGGTAATAGAAGGTTGATTGGTGATTTGCCCCGAAACAGCGACTCCGTAAATTCCGATTTGTTGTAAGAGTTCGATGTCTTTCAAAACCACTCCGCCAATGGCGAATATCTTTGGTATTTCTAATGATTTTGATCGTAATCCTTCAATAATTTTTTGATATCCTTCAAAACCCAAAATCGGACTTAGCTGCTCTTTCGTTGAAGTAAAACGTAAGGGTCCCAAACCTATGTAATCGCATGATTCATTCATTCTTTGCAAAACATCTGAAATGGAATTTGCCGTTCCGCCGATAATTTTATTTTTTCCTAAAATTTGTCTTGCAATTTCAATCGAAATATCTTTTAAACCCAAATGAACACCGTCTGCATCAATATCTTTTGCAATCTGAGCATGATCGTTGATAATACAAACTGATTGATATTCTGAACACAGCAGTTTTGAATTTTCACAAAGCTCAATAAACTCATTTTCGGGAGCATTCTTCCAGCGAACCTGAATCCATTTTATGCCGTTGTCTAAGGCTTTTCTTATATTTATTTCCTGTTCGGCTATTGTAAAGCCTTGAGAAATATATTGTAGTTTTTCCATTTTTAAATTTGAATAAATCTTAATAAATTACATTCTGTCTGCATTTTTTGAAAACACCTAAAGGTTCATCACTTTCCCAAATTGCTCCTAACAAAGCCACTCCATCTATTTCACTTTCAAAAACTTCATTGATATTATTTTCATTAATTCCTCCCAAAGCAATCAGTTTCACATTTGGATTATCTCGTTTTTTAATATCATTCAAAATATTCGAATTTTCACCATATCCTTTTTTAGAAATACTCGGAAAAACCGGACTAATAAATGCATATTCCCATTCTTTATTCAAGTGATTAAAACTTTCAATATCATGAACAGACGTTGAAATTATTTTATCTGTGAAAGATTGAAATAAACTATTTTGCCTGTCAATTTCCCTGAAATGAAATCTTGAGATATTAAAGTTTTCTGCTAAATCATAATGACTGTATAAAACCAATTGAGACTGAAATTTTGAATCTATCTTTTGAATAAAATCCGTCATTTCATTTTGGTTAATAAAAGGCTTTCTGATATGAAGCAAATCCAAACCTTCCTGAAATAATTGATTGATGATCTCAGTTTCATTTTGAACTTTATCTTCGGGAGTGATTACGATAATCATATATAAATTTCTTTCCCTTTTTCGATGAATTCCTGAGATTTATCAAACATTCCTTTTTCTGCAGATTCACGAATTTCCTGCGTAATTTTCATTGAACAGAATTTCGGTCCGCACATCGAACAGAAGTGCGCAATCTTCGCGCCGTCCGCAGGAAGTGTTTCATCATGATAAGATCTCGCCGTATCCGGATCAAGAGAAAGATTGAACTGATCTTCCCATCTGAATTCAAATCTTGCTTTACTCAAAGCATTGTCTCTGTATTGCGAACCAGGATGACCTTTCGCCAAATCTGCAGCATGAGCAGCCAACTTGTAAGTGATAACTCCAACTTTTACATCTTCTTTATTTGGAAGTCCCAAGTGTTCTTTCGGGGTCACATAACACAACATCGCGCAACCAAACCAGCCAATCATCGCTGCACCAATTCCGGAAGTAATGTGATCGTATCCCGGTGCAATATCCGTAGTTAAAGGGCCTAATGTGTAAAACGGTGCTTCATCACATATCTCCAATTGCTTATCCATATTTTCTTTGATCATATGCATCGGAACGTGTCCCGGACCTTCAATCATCACCTGAACATTGTGCTTCCAAGCAATTTTTGTCAGCTCACCTAAAGTTTCCAATTCGGCAAACTGTGCCTCATCATTTGCATCAGCAATTGAACCCGGGCGAAGACCGTCTCCTAAAGAAAAAGCAACATCATATTTTTTCATGATCTCGCAAATCTCTTCAAAATGAGTATATAAAAAGTTTTCTTTATGATGGAACAAACACCATTTTGCCATGATAGAACCACCTCTGGAAACAATTCCTGTCACACGTTTTGCGGTCAAATGAATATATCTCAACAAAACTCCGGCATGAATCGTGAAATATGAAACTCCCTGTTCTGCCTGTTCGATCAAGGTATCTTTAAAAATTTCCCATGTTAAATCTTCTGCAACACCTTTTACTTTTTCCAATGCCTGATAAATCGGAACGGTACCGATCGGAACCGGACTATTTCGGATGATCCATTCTCTGGTTTCGTGAATGTTTTTTCCGGTTGACAGATCCATAATCGTATCTGCTCCCCATCTGCAAGCCCAAACTGCTTTTTCAACTTCCTCTTCAATGCTTGATGAAACAGCACTGTTTCCGATGTTTGCATTAATTTTAACTAAAAAATTTCGCCCAATAATCATCGGCTCGCTTTCGGGATGATTGATGTTATTTGGAATAATTGCTCTTCCGGCTGCAATTTCGTCTCTTACAAATTCGGGAGTTATCTTTCTTTTCGGAGTTCTTGCTCCAAAACTATTTCCCGGATGTTGAAAAGCCATCTCTTTTGAAACAGAATCTAATTGCTCGATTCTTTGATTTTCTCTAATGGCAATATATTCCATTTCAGCAGTGATAATCCCCTGTCTTGCATAATACAATTGGGTAACCTCTTTTCCTTCTCTGGAAACTTTTGGCTGATGGTTATACGAAAAACGCAGTTCATCTAATTTTGAATTGGCAAGACGGGCTTTTCCGTATTCTGAGGTAATTCCGTCTAAAACTTCGACGTCATTTCTATCCAAAATCCATTGTTCTCTAATTCTTGGAAGTCCTTTTTCGATATTAATTTCAGAATTTTCATCGGTGTAAGGTCCTGAAGTATCGTAAATGGTGACAGGAAGATTTTCTTCTAAATTTCCGTTGGTTAATTTTGTCGGACTTAGTTGTATTTCACGCATCGCTACATTGATTGGGTGAATTTTCCCTTCAACATAGATTTTTTTTGAGTTCGGAAACGGCGAACGTGTGATTTTATGAGCCATAAAAATATTTTTTAACCGCCTTGAGTAGCAGTGATAATTAAAATTGAATCTTGGTTGTTGAGAATAGTTTCCGCCCAGAATGACTGCGGAATAATACGATTGTTGAGCGCTACGGCAATACCTTTTTTCTTTTCAGGTAATTCCATAGCGATAAGTGCTTCCAGCGTTTTGGGAAGTACATCAAAATTTCTTAGTGTGTGATTGATTGTGAGCTCCATTCCTAAATTTTTAAATATACTTTAGGAATGCCCATCATTGTACAATAGAATGTACAGCAAAGTCATCTCACTTTTTCCTACGCTAGTATGATCTAGAAATCAGGTTCAAAGGGTAAAGTCTCAGCCTGTTTTGTCAACAGACACCCCTAAAGTTGGGAGCGAAGTTAGACATTTTTTTAAAATGGACAAAATTTTTTGAAAGAGATGGGAGTTTAGAAGATTAAGCTTGGAAGCTTTAAGTGCTTGAAAATATTTTTGCCACGAAGACACGAATGTTTTTCATCTTTAACGTAATAATATTCGTGCATTCGAGGCTTATAAGTTTTTTAGAAGTTGAAATGAAATATTCTGCAAGCCCATACTTAAGATAATTTCAATACAAAAAAAATGGAAACAAGATGATCTCCAGTTTCCATTTTTTTACTTATTTCTATATTTAATATTTATTCTTCACATGCTCTCCAAATTGCGTCATTCTGCGGAACGGGAGCAACAATTGTCACCTCCTCTTTTGTAACAGGATGTATAAACTGAAGTTTTCTGGCGTGAAGATTTATTCCGCCATCGGGATTTGAACGGGGCGCACCGTATTTTAAATCACCTTTAATCGGAACTCCGGTTTTTGATAACTGTGCCCTGATTTGATGATGCCTACCGGTTTCCAAATCAATTTCCAAAAGCAGATAATTATCTAACGCTTTAATTACATTATAAGTAAGAATTGCTTCTTTTGCCCCTTCGGTCACTTTCGTAAAGACGATCGCTTTATTATTTTTCTCGTTTTTCTGAAGATAATGAACCAATCTTTGCGTTTGAGGAATCATTTCTTTAGCAACAACCGCCCAATACGTTTTCTTAATTTCACGGTTTTTCACCATTTGAGTTAATCTTGAAAGCGCTTTTGAAGTTTTAGCATAAATGACCAAACCAGAAGTTGGGCGATCAATACGATGTACCAAACCCAGAAAAACATTTCCGGGTTTATTATCTCTTTTTTTGATGAAATCTTTAATAGAATCAAGTAAAGGTTCGTCGCCGGTTTTATCGCCCTGAACGAGCTGCCCTACTTTTTTATTGATAACTAAAAGATGATTATCCTCAAAAACAATCTGCTCTTCCATAATACCTTAACGATTCTGTGATCTGCTTACAAAAGAAATAACAACTCCGCCTAAAAGACCAATCGTTTTTATGATGTTAAGACTTGAATCGATTGGTAAAAATGCGCCGATGATACACAAACCTGCCGCAGCGTACATAGGATACATAAATTTTGTGTGCATCAACATTCTTCCCTGCACGATAAAACTAATTCCAATTAAAATATAAAATAATCTTGCCGAAAGAAGATAGTTAATATTATCCGGGAAAATTTTAAACCAACCCGCTGCTAAACAAATGATTGCTAAAATTGATAAAATTCCTTGTGTTGCCTGTAAATTACTTTTCATTAATAGCTTTCATTTTGGTTAGGGAAATCAGCATTTTTCACGTCTTTCACGTATTGAGAAACTGCTCCTGTTATTTCTGTATATAAATCGAGGTATCTTCTTAAGAATTTTGGAGAGAAACCTTTATTCATTCCCACCATATCATGATACACCAAAACCTGTCCGTCACAATGAGCTCCGGCTCCAATCCCGATTGTTGGAATCGAAATGCTTTCCGTCACTCTTTTAGCCAAATCTGCTGGAATTTTCTCAAGAACAACTCCAAAACAGCCCAATTCTTCAAGCAATTTTGCATCGTTGATCAATTTTTCAGCTTCAGCTTCTTCTTTAGCTCTCACTTTATACGTTCCAAACTGATAAATAGACTGCGGCGTTAATCCCAAATGTCCCATAATAGGAATTCCGGCGTTGATTATTTTTTTAATCGATTTTGAAATTTCTTTTCCACCTTCAATTTTAATAGCGTGAGCACCCCCTTCTTTCATCATTCTAACTGCAGATTCTAATGCAATATCAGGATTACTTTGGTAGGTTCCGAAAGGTAGATCAGCAATTACCAATGCTCTTTCTACACCTCTTACCACACTTTGAGTATGATAAATCATCTGATCTAATGTAATAGGAAGTGTCGTTTCAAAACCCGCCATTACATTGGCTGCAGAGTCGCCGATAAGAATGGTATCAACCCCACCGGCATCAACCATCTTTGCCGTTGTAAAATCGTAAGCGGTAAGCATTGTTATTTTCTCCTTGTCGAATTTCATTTTTCGTAAGGTTTCTGTAGTAACTCTTTTAATTTCGGAATGAACAGACATAATGTATATGATTGTTTTAAGTTAAAAAGTCGGCTTTCGCCGACTTAGATATTTGAATTTTACAAAACTACGTGTCCTAGTTTCATTAATTTATCGTGGTTGAGAATTTTGATGTTTCTGCCGTCTACTTCGATGAGACTGTCCCCTTTAAATTCGGAGATCAATCGGATGGCACTTTCGGTAGCCGTTCCGATGATATTGGCAATTTCTTCTCTCGTCAAAGAAATTTTGATGAAACCTTCAGGATCAGTTCCTAACTTTTGTTCCAAAAGAATAAGGATTTCTGCCAATCTTTCTCTTACTGTTTTTTGAGCCAAGAAAGTAATCGTATTGGAAGACTCTCCCAATTCGTAAGATATTTTCTGAAGCATCACAAAAGATAACTGTGGATCTACTTCTAATAAGTCCATAAAAATATCTGCAGGTAAGAATGTGCATTCAACATCCGTCATTGCTTCAGCCTTTGCTTGAAAATTTTCTCCACACAACAATGCACGATATCCTATAATATCACCTTCTTTTATAAATCTAAGAATTTGATCTTTACCAAAAGATCCTGATTTGGACAATTTAGCAGCCCCTTTTTCTATTACGTAAACCCCTTTCGGAGTTTCGCCATCGTCAAAAACGATATCGTGTTTTTGAAAAACGAGTTTCTTTTTTGCGTTGATATATCTTTCATAATCAGTATTGGAAAGTCTTTCTTTAAAGGATTTATCATTAAAAACCCTCGCGAATCTTTCTTCAATAGCAATCTGTTGTTCCTGCGACATTGTAATATGACATTTATCACAAAAATAGAACATTTAAACTCTATAAACAAAAAAAAATGTTATAATTTTGTAAGTCAATAATTTATGAAGGTGAGCGAGAACTGTTTTCATTGCGGACAAGGGATAGAAAAAGAAAGAATTTCTTTTGACGAAAAAATTTTCTGTTGTACCGGCTGCAAATCTGTTTATGAAATTTTAAATACCAATAATCTCAGTAATTTTTACGAGCTAAACAAAAAAGCAGGAATCAGGCCTGAAGAAAACTCTTCTCAATTTGACTATCTTGACACCAAGGAAATTTTTGACAGAATTACAGATTTTTCTGAAGGCAATACAAGTCTTGTCACGTTCAGAATTCCGGTAATCCACTGTTCTTCTTGCATCTGGCTATTAGAAAGCCTACACACTTTACATAAAGACATTCACTATTCTCAGGTTAACTTTACAAGGAAGACCCTGCAGATTTCTTTTAACCATAACGAATTAAAATTAAGCAATTTAGCTAAATTCTTAACCAATCTTGGTTATAAACCTGCAATCAACCTTGAGACAGTTGACAAGAATGAAGATAATCTTGACAAATCTCTACTTATAAAACTGGCGATCGCAGGATTTGCTTTTGGTAACGGAATGTTTTTGGCCTTCCCGGAATATATTGGCGGAGAAGATTACTGGATGGAACATTACAAAGGTTTATTCAGAATCTTAATGTTTTTACTCGCTGTTCCGGTTGTGTTTTATTCTGCATCAGACTATTATAAATCTGCCTGGTATGGTCTAAAAAACAAGATCGTCAATATTGATGTACCAATTGTATTGGGAATTTTTGTTCTGTTTGCAAGAAGTATTTACGAAATCGCTACTGACTACGGTCCAGGATATTTCGACACCTTGTGCGGACTTCTGTTTTTTATGCTTTTAGGGAAAATTTTCCAGAAAAGAACGTACAGTTCGCTTTCTTACGACAGAGATTACAAATCGTTTTATCCAATTGCGGTTACCAAAGTTGATTTTAATGGTAAGCAAGAAAACATTTTACTTTCAGAGATTAAAATCGGGGATCGAATTTTAGTAAGAAATCACGAAATCATTCCCGTTGATGCTATTTTGATTAGCGGAAATGGTAATATCGACAACAGTTTTATTACAGGCGAAAGCGAAAGCATTTCTAAAAATCCAGGTGATAAAATCTTTGCCGGAGGAAAACAAATTGGCTCATCTCTCGAACTTGAAGTTATTAAAAACGTTGATCAAAGTTATCTTACCCAGCTTTGGAATAAGGAAGCTTTCAAAAAACATGAGACCGGACTTGACACCTTAATCAATGAAATTAGTAAATATTTTACCTTTATTATATTAGGAATCGCAATTGTTGCCGGAATTTATTGGTATTTTATTGATTTGGAAACGATGTTCCAGGTTATTTCTGCTGTTTTGATTATCGCTTGTCCTTGCGCTTTAGCATTGTCTTCACCATTTACTTTCGGGCACATTATGAGAATTTTAGGCCGAAATAAATTTTACGTAAAAGACACGATAACGATTGAGAAAATTGCAAAAGTTGACGCTTTAGTTTTTGATAAAACCGGAACGATTACACACCGGAAAAAATCAAACATTAGATATGAAGGTTCTGAAATTCAGGAATTTGATTTATTAAATATTAAAAGTTTAGTTAAAAACTCAAATCATCCGCTTTCAAAATCTCTGTATGAATTTTTGGAAGTACAAGACGACTATTTCCCTGTTGACAACTTTGAGGAAATCTCAGGAAAAGGATACGAAGCGAGCGTACGAGGAAATATCTATAAAATAGGTTCAGCAAAATACAACAATCAAGAATCGAAAAATCTTGAAACCGCAGTTTACATCAGCAAAAACAATGAGTTTATCGGAAAATTTATTTTTAAAAATGAATACCGGGAAAATCTTAGAAATCTGTTTACAAAGCTGACCAATTATAAAATCTTCATTTTGAGCGGTGATAATGCTTCTGAAGAAAACCAGCTTAAAGAGATCATTCCGAATTACAGCTCGATGGCTTTCAATCAAAACCCTGAAGATAAGTTGAACTACATTAAAGAACTTCAGGACAGAGGTTTAAAAGTTATCATGCTTGGTGATGGCTTAAACGATGCCGGAGCTTTAAAACAAAGCAACGTAGGAATCGCAATTTCCGACGACAGCAACAGCTTTACGCCATCTTCAGACGTCATCATGAACGGAGAAAAAGTATCGCAACTTGACCATTATCTGAATGTTTGTAAAGGCTCAATTACCATCGTAAAACTCACTTTTCTGATTAGTTTCCTATACAATGTTGTAGGTTTAACGTTTGCTGTAACCGGAAATATGAGCCCATTATTTGCAGCTTTAATTATGCCTGCAAGTTCGATTACCGTCATTTCATTCACCACGATTTCTACCTGGATTCTCGGAAGGAAGTATTTCAAAAAACAGCCTTAAAAGCCCTTATTTAGACTGATTTTAAATTAGAGAAAGCCCGTATTTCGTGATAATTGTCATTATTTTTCACTAATTTTGAACCCCGAAAATAGGTTAATTTTGTTGTCAAATGGATATTCTATATTTAATGATCTTATGCAGCGTTTCTTTGGCTGTAGTTTTTCTGGTCGTATTTATAGTTTTCGCCAGAAAAGGGCAGTTTGAGGACGATGAGTCTCCAGCTGTACGAATACTTTTTGATTCCGGTGAAGTAAAGGAAAAAGAAGAGCCTGGCAACAAAAACGATAAGGAAAAAGGAGATAATAATAAATTTGAAGAAAAAAGTGAATAGTTAATATGGAGACACAAAAGTTTAGTTATGACAACAGTATTGTTCGTGCATTCCTATACGCGACCATAGTTTTTGGAATTATAGGTTTCGTGTTTGGACTTACGGCAGCATTGATGCTTTTCTATCCTGAGCTTCCTGAGTTTTTGTTTGGAACTGACGATACAACAATCAACAGTCTTGCATCAGGAAACATACAAGGGTTAATCAATACCAACGGTGCGTTAGGGTTTGGTAGAATAAGAATGCTACACACCAATACGGTAATTTTTGCATTCGTATGTAATATTGTTTATGTAGGGGTTTACTACTCTACTCAAAGATTATTAAAAACAAGAATGTACAGCGATACTTTATCGTGGATTCATTTTTGGACATGGCAATTTATGATCGTTGCTACGTTTATCACATTCTTTATGGGGATCAACACTTCAAAAGAATATGCTGAGCACGAGTGGCCAATCGATATATTAATCGCAGTTTCGTGGATCATTTTCGGAGCGAACATGATTTTAACGATTGCAAAAAGAAGAGTAAGACACCTTTACGTAGCCATTTGGTTCTATCTTGGGACTTGGGTTGCCGTAGCGATGCTTCACATATTCAACAACTTAGAAGTACCTTTAACGTTCTCTGGCTGGAAATCTTATTCAGCTTATGCAGGAGCAAAAGATGCCATCGTACAATGGTGGTATGGTCACAATGCGGTAGCATTCGTATTGACGACTCCGGTATTAGGTTTAATGTATTATTTCTTACCTAAAGCTGCTGACAGACCTGTATTTTCATACAAACTATCAATCATTCACTTTTGGTCATTGATTTTCGTATATATCTGGGCTGGTCCTCACCACCTTCAGTATACTGCATTACCGGCATGGGCACAAGCAGTGGGAACTGGTTTCTCGATCATGCTTATTGCGCCATCTTGGGGAGGTATGCTAAACGGTCTTCTTACCTTAAGAGGAGCTTGGGATAAAGTACGAGAAAATCCTATTTTGAAATTCTTCGTAGTTGCAGTTACCTGTTATGGTATGGCAACGTTTGAAGGACCTCTTTTGGCAACAAAAAACATCAATAAAATTGGTCACTTTACAGACTGGGTTATCGGTCACGTACATTTAGGAGCATTAGGATGGAATGGTTTCATGGCATTCGGTGTTATCTATTATTTGGTACCGATCATGTGGAGAACCAAAATGTGGTCTGTAAAATTAGCTAACTGGCATTTCTGGTTGGGTACTTTAGGAATTATTTTCTATGCTGTCCCAATGTATATTGCTGGATTTACGCAAGGTTTGATGTGGAAACAATTCAACCCGGACGGAACTTTATTGTGGAAAAACTGGCTAGATACCGTTACCGCAATTATTCCTTACTTTAAAATGAGATTCGTAGGTGGATTATTCTATCTTTCAGGAGGTCTTTTAATGGTGGTGAATGTTTACATGACAATCAAAAAAGGATCTTTCCAAAAAGAAGTTCCTGCAGAGGCACCAGCTTTGGCTAACATCAGCAACAGACGTAAAGAAGGAGAAGGTCTTCACCTTTGGTTAGAAAGAATGCCAATCTTGATGACAGTTTTAGCATTACTTACTATTTCTATAGGTAGTATGGTAGAAATCATTCCTACTTTATCATTGAAGAAAAGTGTCCCTACAATTTCTGCGGTGAAACCTTATTCACCATTAGAATTAGAAGGTAGAGATTTATATATCCGTGAAGGTTGTAACGCTTGTCACTCGCAAATGGTAAGACCATTCAGAGACGAGATCGTAAGATTTAACGGTAAAAATGGACAGTACTCTAAAGCTGGAGAATTTGTTTACGACAGACCTTTCCTTTGGGGATCTAAAAGAACAGGACCAGATTTGCATAGAGAAGGTGGTAAAAACCCAAGTTCTTGGCACTATAAGCATATGTACAACCCAAGACAAACGTCTGCAGGTTCTATTATGCCACGTTACCCTTGGTTGATTTCAAATAATCTTGACCGTTCTCAAATGGTAGACAAAATCAAGTTTATGAAAAACACCTACGATGTACCTTATACAAAAGCTCAGATTGATACTGCAGATAAATGGGCAGATAATCAGGCTGCGAAAATTGTAAAAGATATCTTTGTAGAGGCAGCTGACCTTAAAGAAGCTTATGCTAAAAGACCTCAGGGAGAACTAGAGAAAAAAGAGATTATCGCTCTTATCGCTTATCTTCAGAGATTAGGTACAGACATTAAAACGACAGAAATAAAAACAGCTAGTAACTAATAATATTAAAAGCTTACTATGATTCCTCAAAACTTTAAAGATATATTATCCAATACTGAAAATGCAGGTTTGTATCAAACATTGGCTCTGATTTTCTTTATGTTGTTTTTCATAGCTTTGATAATCTATGTTTTTAGCAGGCCTAAAAAATATTACAAAGAAGAAGAGCACGCTCCACTTGGGGATGACGAAGATGATTTTAATTTAAAAAATTAAACTATTTATTATGAGACAAAGAACACCGGTTGTTGTAAACATTTTAATAATAACAGTATTATTAGTAATATTTTATTATTTATTTGTTCAGAGCTACTCGTTTTTAGCTTCACCATATTTCTGGGGAACTGTTGTGATCAGTGCTATTTTGGCATACATTCACAGCGCTATCGGAGATTTGATTGAGAACAATAAATTTAAAAAATTAACGGCTGAAGAGAAGTCTGCTTATTTAAATGAAAAGAAAATTCCTTTTCTTAGAAGACAATATGATGCAGCTTTCAAGAAGCAATCAGACACGCACGAAAAAGATATTCTTATCGACCACGGTTTCGATGGAATTATGGAATTAGATAATCAATTACCAAAATGGTGGTTAGGTTTATTCTATTTCGGAACTGTATTCTGTATCGTTTATATTTGTGCATATGCTTTTACAGATTTTGCACACCCAATAAGCGAATACGATAAAGAATATAAAGAACAAGAAGCTGCAATTGCAAAATATCTTGCAGATCAACCACCAGTAACAATAGAATCGGCAGTTTTCTCTGAAGATAATATTGCAGCAGGTGAAGAAATCTTCAAAACAAACTGTGTATCTTGTCACTCAGATGGTGGTAAAGGAGGTATCGGACCAAACCTTACAGATAATTTCTGGCACAACCAACCTGAAAAAACATTATTCAAAAACGTATTTCACGTAGTTGAAAACGGTGTTACAGGAACAGCAATGCAGGCTTGGGGTAAAAATGGAGTTCTTCCAGGAGGTGATATTGAAAAAGTAGCAGCTTACGTATACTCTATCAACCAGCTAAAAAAACCAATTACACCTAAAGAAGGAGGCGCACCACCATATGGTGATGAAGCTCATTGGGAAAAACAGTAATTAAAAAAAAATATAAAGCATATGAAAAACATAATTTGTTATTAGATAAAAATAGTAACGAATTATGTTTTTTCGTTTTTTAAAACCTAATATAAATGTCAAAAATAGATGAAGACATCGCTCGCGGTGGACAGGGGCAGGTTTTAGACCCTGAGACCTATAGAGATTCTATAGGCACAATGGAACAATCCGGGAAAAGAAAATGGGTTTTTCCAAAAAAACCAAAAGGTAAATACACCAATTACAGAAACCTCGTAAGTTATACGCTGCTAATTGTATATTTTGCCATTCCGTTTATTAAAATCAATGGAAATCCGTTCTTTTTATTTAACGTTATCGATAGAGAATTTTTTATTGCAGGACAGCCATTTTATCCGCAAGATTTTTTCATCCTTACACTAGGCGCTATTGCATCTCTTATTTTCATTATTATTTTTACGATTGCATTCGGAAGAATTTTCTGCGGGTGGATTTGTCCTCAGACAATTTTTTTGGAATCTGTCTTTCGTAAAATAGAATATCTGATTGAAGGAGATCGTAATAAGCAAATGAAGCTTGACAGACAAGAGTGGAATACAGAAAAAATCTGGAAAAGAAGTTTAAAGTGGTCGGTTTACGTTGTTATTTCTTTAATCATTACCCACTTTATGTTCATGTATATTGTAGGATATGAGCAAGTATTAGACATTATTTCTGAAGGGCCATTTACTCATCCTACCAACTTTATGGTGATGATTCTGTTTACGGCTGCTTTTTACTTTGTGTTTGCATGGTTCAGAGAGCAGGTTTGTACACTGGTTTGTCCCTACGGAAGATTACAGGGTGTTTTAATTGACAAGGAAACCATCAATGTATTCTACGATTATAAAAGAGGTGAAAACCGTTCTAAATGGAGAAAAGGTGAAGACCGAAAAGCAGCAGGAAAAGGAGATTGCATCGATTGTTATCAGTGTGTGGTAGTTTGCCCTACCGGAATTGATATCAGAGACGGGCAACAGCTGGAATGTGTAAACTGTACGGCATGTATCGATGCTTGTGACGAAGTGATGGAAAAAGTTGGTTTACCGAAGGGTTTGGTGCGTTATGCATCCGAAAAAGAAATAGAAACCGGCGCTCCGTACAAATTTACCGGAAGAATGAAAGGCTTTGCAGTCGTTTTGGTCTTATTGGTAGGATTTTTAGGATATTTACTCTCAAGTCGTGGCGAGATGGAAGCAAAATTCATTAAACCCGCTGGCAGTACTTTCTTTGTAAAAGACGGGAAAATACTCAATACATACAACTATACTTTCCTTAATAAAACAAACGACAAAAAAATTGTTACGATCAAAGTAATCGAGCCTGCCCATGCAGAAGTGGGGTACAGCTCATCGAGCAAAATTACTGTAGAACGTGACAAGATTTCTAAAGGGACGATCAACATAAGCTTTCCGGAATCGGAAATGAATCTGTCTAAACAAAACATCACTATCGGCGTTTATGATATGAAAGGAAAATTGATCGATTCTTATCAAACGTATTTCGAAGGACCTTTTAAATTACAGTTTTAAATTTTAAATTATGAAAAATTTCACTTGGGGACACGGTATTTTTTTAGCTTTAGCCTCATTTATTATATTTATTTTATCAATGATTTTTCTTTTTCCAAACGGACAGAAAAACTCTGAAATGGTGACCGACAAATATTATGAAGAAGAACTTCTTTACCAGTCTGTAATTGATGCTAAGAAAAGAGCAGACTTACTTGAAGAAAAACCGGCGTATTCTCAATCCGTTGAAGGAATTAAATTGACCTTTCCAGAAGGTATCGACAACTCAAATTCTGTGGTAAGTTTTGTCTTAAACAGATCTGATGATCAAAATTTGGACGTTAAAAAAACAGTGAAACTAGATGCTAATCGAGCATTCGTTATTCCCGCTTCGGTCTTGAAAAATGGTAATTATACTTTAAGACTCCATTGGATAAAAGATAAAATCGACTACAGACTCGATTATGACGTGATATGGAAATAGCATTGATTATATCCGCAATTGGTTTAGGCTTCGCATCCGGTTTTCACTGTATCGGAATGTGCGGTCCCATTGCGTTATCAATGGGTTTAACCAAAAAACAGGCTACGAATTACTATCTTCAAAATCTCACGTATCAGTTCGGGAGAATTGCCACTTATGCTTTTTTAGGTGCAATTTTAGGAATTGTAGGTCAGGGGTTTGAGATGGCGGGTTTTCAGCAATATCTTACGATTGGAGTGGGAGTTTTGCTGATCATCATGGCATTATTTTCATTTGGTGGAAAAGATTTTGCCTCAAAAATTCCTTTTATATCTAAATTTCTTTTTAAAGTTAAATCAAACCTCGGAAAACTGCTTCAGAAAGCAGATTACCGCTCAAGATTCACCACTGGTATTTTGAATGGATTTTTACCATGCGGAATGGTCTACATGGCTTTAACGGCAAGTCTTGCAAGCGGCGGAATTTGGCAGGGAGCTTCTTTTATGGCTTTATTCGGATTGGGTACACTTCCATTTATGTTCACGGTTGTTTTGGTAGGAAATCTGATGAACCAGGCATTTAGAACTAAAATTTTAAAAGCAATTCCTGTTGTAATGATTATCCTTGGTGGATTGTTTATTCTACGAGGTCTTGAACTTGGAATCCCTTACATCTCTCCGCCATCGGAAGCAATGAAGGTTTCTCCGGAACATGATGTGAATTGTCACAACACAGACCCTAATCATAAACATAATGTGGTAACGTGTCATTGATTTTGGTATTATAGTTCTGTTCATTATACAAAACAGAACATTATATACCACAAAAGAGGCTATCTCAAAGGTGAGACAGCCTCTTTTTGTTTATCAGCTCAAAGTCGGAAGACTTCGCACAGCGGGGTTCTTTACCATTGTACTTATAATCTTTATACGAACCGCCAAAAAATGCATTTCCTGTTTTCAAATGATTCATCCCAAAAGGATAATAATCATTAGCATCTGTAATCTCAGGAACATCTTCGCTTTCTACTAAGCTCACCATTATCTGCCACACGATGCCATCTTGCGGTAGCGGAGGTAATAATCATTCGCATCTGTAATCTCAAGACACCTATCCTTTAGTTCAGCCCTATTGTTTCCCATGATAAAATCGTGTGAGAGCGGGGGCTTACTTAAATTGTATTTCTAATCTTGTATTATTATTCCTAAAGTATTTATTATTTTTATCGCATATAATTGGATTCGTATCTCCCATCGAAATAATCTCAATATTGGAATTATTAATATACTTACGTAAACTTTTTTTCAATGCATCTGAATAAGCTTTATTCAATTTTGAGTTGCCCAGAAAATAATTTATATAAATTTTCACTTTTCCATCAGAAGACTCGGTAAATTTTTTAAATTTTATAAGCTCATCATTATTAAAAAAACGTCCATCTCTATTTTGAAGCATATCAATCACTACTAAATCGCCTGTTTTTAAACTATCCACATAACCATAACGAATATTTTGTCCAAAACAAGAACTGATGTAATTAGTGAAAAGAAAAAAACTAAAACACAAGAAAAAAATGTTATTTTTTCGGTAAATTCTTAATAGCACTTTCATGAAAAATAGTTGTTTTATTTGTTATTTTTGGAGGATTGTATTTAATCGTATTTTCTTTTTTAATCGTAAATCCCCCATGTTACAGAAAATGATTTTTCACCATTTATAATCATTGAAGATTTCGCATTCCAATTAACATCAGAACCTTAAGAAAATAACAAAAATGATATTAAATATATTAATTTTTCCATTTTTCTTACTTTTTATGATAACCATTCTTTATTGAAGTAACTTCTTCTTGATTATAGTAAACTGTTTTCCTAGGATTGTACATAAATAGGGTTACTGTTCTTGGAAAGCTAGAGCTACTTTTTTTATCACCTTGAGATACATTGTGCCGGGTAATCTCGATTTTTCAAAGTCGTTCCCATTCCGTTTAGCCAGCTCAAAGTCGGGAGACTTTTCATAGCGCCCCCCCAAATTATTTTATCAACCAAAAGTCACAAACTTTACACAGGTAGATTTTATTCTCAAACTGATTAAGCTATAAAGTATTATGTAGTAACAAAGCCACTTGGTAGCTTTGTTACTGAGGGTTTAAATTAAATTCACAAAATCGTTATGATTATATTTGATTCTCCCATTTGTTTGTAATTCTCATCATTTATTTTTAATAAAGACTCCTGACAACCATTAGCAAAAATATCTTTAACAATGATACCTTTGCGTTTAAGAATCAGATCCAAACTTTTTTTAAGAGATTCTGTTATCCTAATACTATATGTGGGGATATTGCTATAACAATAATTAATTTGAATCTCAACTTCAAAATTCTTTTCTTTTATTCTTTTAAGAAAATCTACTAAATTATCTAAAGTTGGATTTTCACTATATAAAAATCTTCCATCAGTATTATATGGTAAATTTGAAATTATTTTATCATTTTTTTGATAAGAATTACTTTCAATAATACCGAAAAAAACTTTATTCCTGCTGTTCTGACCATTAACATTTATAAATACACTAATGGTCAATAAGAAAAAAAATATTTTCATTTTTTATTTATTTTAGGTAAATTTTTGATGCCAATATTGTGGAAAACACTGGTCGCAGAATTAATTGTAGGCTTTCTATAAGAAACCTTACCATCTTTAGTAATTGAGAAACCATATTTTACCGTAAAACTTTTCTTTCCACCTATTATCATAGAATTTTGAGCATCCCAATTAACAATACCATTAGAGTTTGGACGTCTTTGAGGATCATCGGAAAAATCTGTTAATGATGGATGATTAAAATATTCACTTTTTGTAGGGTCGGGATTTCCGAACCCATTATCAACTCTTTCTTCAGCTTTTTGTTTAAAATCTTCTAATCCTATATTTGAATCAAAATTAGGGACATTAGATTTAAAAGTTTGAAACCAGCCAGAATTTTCTTCATCATCTGTAAATGCTGGTGAAAAACTCATTTGAATATTTGGACCGACATTTCCTCCTTCAGCATTTTTGTAACTATCATTCCATTGATCCATATAAACAGTACCATCTCCATTTGGTAGTGTATAAGCTCTGGAGTCATCCTTATCACTTACATACGAATAAGAGCTTTCTTTACCCTTATAATTCGTTTTAAATTCTTTTTGACTGTTAGTATTATTATCCCAAAATACATTTCCTGATTTCTTATCTTTAATCCAACCTAACCCCTCCATTCCTGTTGGATCTATATAATTGACTGAATTTTGAAATGTATAAGCATATGGAGTCCATTCTGGATATTTCTCCGCCAGCGGATCCACAACACCCCATCTTCCAATATCCGGCATATAGAATCTCGCTCCATAGTCATACATGCCGCTTTCCTGAAGTTCCTTCCCGTTGTACTTATAAGCTTTATACGAACCGCCAAAGAAAGCATTTCCTGTTTTCAAATGATTCATCCCAAAAGGGTAATAATCATTAGCATCTGTTATTTCAAGAATACCAAAACTGTCTCTACCAAAACTCACCCTTGCATTTCCTAAATGATCTTTATACTGGTAAATATACTGATCTTTCTGGTAATCGTAAAAACCTTCTGCCGTTGGGAAAAACTGCAAGTCCTGTGTTTTCAAAATGGCAGCAATTCCACCAATAGGATTGATTATTCCCGGATCTGAAGGCTCAATAAGATCCTCGAGACTGAAGGCTTCCATCTCCATTGCTCTCCTGGTTTCTACCGGTGCTGCAAGTAATAATTCTACATCTCCCGGATCGCCACCGCCGCCCAATGTTTCCACTTTTGTATTCTTGTATTGGAATCCGTCGAGATAATCGGTAACGTCAGTGGTAACAATAGCATGATACTGTACTCACCGTATTTCCCCTAACCTTTGAGCCTTCCACACGATATGTATGGCTAATTATAACTAAATCCTATTCCGTCTCGTTAATCGAGGTTTTTTTGGCTTATTTTGATTCATACTTTTCAATGTTATAATATCCACCGCCATAATCGTTCATTGTAATTACATATCCATTTAAAAACATTTCGTAAAGAACTGTTTTTAAACTTGACATATTAGGTAATTCTTTTGGAATCAATATAAAAGATTCTTGTTCTGACTGCAAATATCTTTTTTTTATATTTTCAATATTCATATTTGATATGCTTTTATCAATATCATAAATATTTAAAAAATAACCTTTATTCTTATATATATATCGATATTCTCTATTTTTAATAGATTACTCTTCGTAAATAAGTCTGTTAAAAAAGCATTTAAGTTATTTTTATAAGTTTCATCATAATGATCTTGATAAAGTTTATATAAAAAAGTTATATTGGTCTCTATAAGTTTATCATCGTCGGTTTTGAAATATAAATAATAATTAAAGTAAGGGGAAGGCAATCCATTTTCTATAGAAGAGAGTCTCTCTATAAATTCTGGATTTGCTTTTTCATTTTTGCATGAATAAAATATTAATCCGAAAGAAAAAATTAATATCAGGTATTTTATTTTGTATCTCATAACTATAATATTATTTTTTCTTTTTATCATCTTCTGGCACATTATAATTTAGCGGGGTATGATTAATAGGTATACCTCCATAAGTTGTTCTTGCCGGTAATTTTTCTATTTTTCGTGCTTCATTTTCAGTTTTTACAGCCCTTTGTTCAGATGGGTTATCCGCATCACTTGTATTGGTTGCATCGGATTGGTTATTAGTATCTTTATCATACTGGTGTTGCATTTCGTGAGCTACTGTACTTAAATCAGAATTTGGAACACCTTCTGTTTTCTTAAATCTATCTTTTTCTTCCTGACTTGAAAGATTAAATATAGTTTGAGAACCTCCGTCTGGAGTTCCTTGTACACCTGACCCTTGATTTGGAGTTTGGGGGTCAAAAATATAATGCTTATTCTCACTGTTTTCAAGATGATGCAACATTGCTTTTAGAACTTTGCTATCTGAATGCTCAATTTTTCTATAAGCTCTTGCCAGTCTAAATAAATTTTGACTTACTTTATCTTTTCTACCATCGTATTTTTGTCCTTTTTTATCTCCATTTAAATAATAAAAATTCCCTTTATTATATTTTAAATGTACTTGGTTTTTTTCATTTACCATTTGTACAAAAATAATATCTCTTCCGTCTGGGTCAATGTAATTGATTGGATTGTCTACAGCATAGTTATAAGACGACCATCTTCTGTATTTATCTGCCTTCTCGTCTACCACTCCCCATCGTCCGATATCAGGCATATAAAATCTTGCACCATAATCATACATTCCGCTTTCCTGAAGTTCCTTACCATTGTACTTGTAAGCTTTATATGAACCGCCAAAAAATGCATTTCCTGTTTTCAAATGATTCATCCCAAACGGATAATAATCATTAGCATCTGTAATCTCAAGAACACCTGCGTTGTTTTTTCAAAACTTATTCTTGAGTTTCTTAACAATTAATTCTCTCTCACTAGCTCTGATACATTACCAAATCCACCTAGTATAGTTATTTTTTTACTGAGTTAAATTGCTCTTTTGTAATTATTTTTTTTTCCAACATTTTATTAAGGTAAAATAAAGCTTCTTTTTTATCACTGATGGGTAACTTGCTTATATCCACTTGAGATAAATCTTTATAAGGATTTATATTATTTTTTTCACACAAGGCGTTAAAATAATGTAAAAAAGCTTTTTTATAATTATATTCTTCAGCCATTATTTTTGAATAGTACATTAATGTATCTGTTCTTGCTTCCTCATTAGAATCCATTAAATGATAGAAGAGCTCAGTGTATGCCACAGTATCTCCTTTAGTTTTAACAAGATTTATAATGCTATCATAATTTGAGATAGAATTCATTGTAATAATTTCTTCACCACCTTTAGGTTGATACTGTTGATTTTTCTTTTGACAAGAAAAATGAAATAAAAATATTAATATAATTACATAATTTTTCATAATTTATCCTACTTATCTAATTAAATAATCTGTCCCATAAGTTTCTTTGGTCTTTTCCTTCAGGCTTTGTATTTCCTGGCTGTTGTTTTATTCTTTGTCCATTTTGAAAAGAATTCCAAGAACCAAATATTCCTGATGAAATAGGTTTCTCACCTTTTTTAACATCACCATTATGATTTGCGTTTTTTGTTCCAACTGGACCAACCTCTTTTCCGAAACCAAAACCATCTCTTTCATCCGGAGCAATTATTGTAACCCCTTTCATCTCTTTTGAATCGGATATTTTAGAAGCTACTGGATCTATAACATTTCCTATTTTATCAAGTGTATATCTTCCTACTCTACAAGAGTGTAAAACAACGGTAAAGCCGTCTTTACTTTCAGAATTTTTCCATAAATCGCTACCTTGATTTAAAACATTATTAAGATCGCCACCATCATTAATTGTTGTTTCTCCTTTATATGTTTCATTATATAACGCCGCAGGATTTCCGTGAGCAAAAACATGCACAGTTTTAGTGTTTGGATTATCTTTATAAAGGCCACTATTTGCAGCTTTAGTTATAGCTTCATTCTTTTTGACATCTTTGAATAAAATAACTTCCAAGCCTTCGAGTTCCCTTCCATCAATAACTCTATTTTCTGAAAAATTATAATGCGATTGATAAGCATACTTTTCAGAAAGCGGATCAATATTAAAGAATCTACCAACATCTGGCATATATTCACGCCATTTAAACAAGTAAAAACCTGTTTCCTGTAATTCCTGCTCTTGAAATTTGTAATTTTTATACGAACCACTTCCAAAGAAAGCATTCCCTGTTTTCAAATGATTCATCCCAAAAGGATAATAATCATTAGCATCTGTAATCTCAAGAACATCTTCGTTTTCTACTAAGCTCACCATTATCCGCCACACGATGCAGTCGTGCGGTAGCGGGGAATTGGCTTTCTTGTTGATTACTTTTTCTTTTCCTTATATCGTGTAAGAATCAAAACTCCTTCGTAATTATCACGCTTTGTTCCCTGTAATATAATAGTATCACTATTATAAAAAAGAATTTTCCTTTTGCTTTTGTTATAGTTTTTAGTTATAGGATTAAATATAGATTCAATACTAATAACAGAATCATTGATAATAAACCATTTTTCAGGATTATACATATCGTCCTTCGGTATGGTATCTAAATTCTTGGTCGTAGAATTATTGATATATTGAATCTGTCTTCCGTCTTTAAAAAACTCTTTTACTCTATAAGGGTAGAATGAATGATCTTCATCAATACTATAAGAATACCATTTCCTACTTGTTTCTCCAGTAAAAACTGATTTTATTTTATCTTGTTTATTTTCTTTACATGAAAAAAATAAAACAGTAATTATAAATAAACTAATCGCGGGGATTTTTAATGTCTTCATATGGTTTTGCTGGATAAGTGCTGTTTCCTACACTAACTGTTATTGTTGTACTTGTTGGTAAATTATTTCCTCCGTTGTATGCAGTAATGGTCACACCTCCTGTATTTCCTGTACTACTATTATTATAATCATTAATCATATTCATATGATTAGTACCATAACTAGATTCTTTTTCTGCTGCATTAAGTACCCGTTGACTAAAACTTGCAGCTTGCCCGTAACGATATGCTTGGGTTGTCTTGCCAAAGTCAGGATGCCTAGCTTCATTTAAGTACACCTTAGAATGTAATTCAAAGCTGTAATCACCTTTTTTACTTTCATTTTTATGCCCAAATTTTCCTCCTTCATGATTCAAGGTAGATCTGATATTGTAAGCATTATTGTAAGTGCCATTACCTAAATCTTTAATATTAAAGAAAATATTACCCCTATCATTATTATATGCAGATCCTCTAGATCCTTTATACACGCCCGTGTGTCCAGATATACCTTTTGCACTTGCATAATGTGATAATAAATTTGATACCGCTTTGGTTGTTCCACGAGTGCTGTAATCTAATTGAGATAAACTTGCAGCTCCTGTATTACCTTTTAACTGAGATAATTTTGTGGCAGAGCTATTAGTATGTACAACAACATTGTTTGTTTTCTTATTATCGGTTCCAATATAACGTCCATATTTATTAAAGTGATCATCAGCGGGAGCTCTTCCATCCGGATCAATAAATCTGATTGGATTATTAAACGCATAATTAAATGGACTATGACGAGTCATCTTTTCCGCCAGCGGATCCACAACACCCCATCTCCCAATATCGGGCATATAGAATCTTGCACCATAATCATACATTCCCGTCTCCTGTAACTCCTTTCCGTTGTACTTATAAGCTTTATATGAACCGCCAAAAAAAGCATTCCCAGTTTTCAAATGATTCATCCCAAAAGGATAATAATCATTGGCATCGGTTATCTCAAGAACACCTGCGCTGTTTTTACCAAAGCTCACTCTCGCATTTCCTAAATGATCTTTATACTGGTAAATATACTGATCTTTCTGGTAATCGTAAAAACCTTCTGCCGTCGGGAAAAACTGCAAGTCCTGTGTTTTCAAAATGGCAGCAATTCCACCAATAGGATTGATTATTCCCGGATTTGAAGGCTCAATAAGATCCTCCAGACTGAAGGCTTCCATCTCCATTGCTCTGCTGGTTTCTACAGGTGCGACAAGCATTAATTCTAAATCTCCCGGACCGCCGCCTAACGTTTCTATATTTGTTTTTTTATACTGAAATCCGTCCAGATAATCGGTAAGCTCCGTAGTAATGGTCATATTCTGAAAACCTGTTACCGTACTTACCGTAGTTTTCCTAAGCTTTGAGCCATCTGCACGATAAGTATGACTGACATCAAAAGGAGAATTAAAGCCCATATTGATCTCATTGGGAAGGTTCAGAAAATTGTATTGTATTGATGAAATACCTTTTCCAGACATGCTGAGCATATTTCCGTTCAGATCATAATTAATAGGATAAGTCGGAGGATAATTCTCATATCCTGTCTGGTTTTGCGAACTGTCGGTAATTCCCGTAAGCTTATTTCCTCCTTCAGCGTAAGTGTAGGTAAGATCGTCGATTACCGTTGCCGTATTGGTTCCGTAGCTTACTACCGAAGTTCTGTATAGATTGGTAATGTTTCCATTCAGATCATAATCTAAAGATTCTGTATTCTCTTTGCTGTTAGGATTATTCGGGTTTTGGTAATATCCTGCCAGTAGCCTGTTGAGTCTGTCATAAGCATAGCCGTATCTTTCAGGCGTCGTGGATGGATTTTGTCCTATCACCTCCACAGCTCTCCAGTCTACCTTGGCAATGTTTCCGTTGTATTTTGCTTTTACATCTTTCCATGAAACTGGGTAGAGCTGGGATTTTCGATTCCTTCTTTGTGATTGTATTTTATGTTATAAGAAAACAGTTTACCTCCCAAATTGCCCAAAGCCATCTGGTCTTTATTGATATGGGTCATCCAGCCACGGATATTGTAGGTATAATTGATGCTTTGAAGAGTATTTCCTACCTTTTTATTGGCTAGCTGAGACAGCTAGTTGTAACTGTTTTCGGCAAGCAGCTCTTTGTATTGTTGTCTGATGATAATGCTGCAAAAGCCTGTTTTGGGCATCATACACAAACCGTTCTTTTACGGCTATTCCTGATTCACCCTCTTTTCTCAGGGTAACCTTGCAAAATGCGAGGTTTTTATCTTCAACGGAACGAGCGAGACGCTCGCGCCAGGGATATTAAAAATTAATATAAAGCACGAACTTTTTTAAAATACTCCTGAACAATATTCTTATTGTCTGTAAATATATAGGGTATATTTGATTTGCTTACCTCATCATAAAGTGTTATTTCAGAAGACTCAACTCTAAATAAGTACATCGGCTTTTTAGCAATTAATTTTTGTTTTAAAAACAAAGACATTATTTGTGTATTCTTATCAATATATAATGAATCTACCTGTACTGAATCTTGATTCGCAAAATATACATTTCGTATTTCATAGTTATAGCGAATAGAATAACTGCCTATGCGATTAGGATTAATATTTTTGTTTTTCTCGAACCAAGGTAAAAACATATTAAGATCATTCTGTCCAACAATATAGGTCATTTGTATGTTGTGATTTTTCACAGCTGCCAATTTTAAAACCATATAAGGAGCAATGGTAGCTTCTTCTTTAAGCCTTCCTTTTGTATCAAAAAGCTGAATTGAAGGAGCTCCGTCATCAGTGGTATATCTAACACGTACTATATCTGTTTTGCCCGCACTTATTTGATAAGAAAAACCAACGCCCTCAAAATTATTAAAATTAGAATTTCTACAAGATAGAAATAAAAATAATAGCAAAAGTAGAACGATGTTTTTTATTTTGAACCCCATATTATTTTACTTTTCGTTTTTAATCCTTGAAGTGTTGTTACGTTTTCATAACCTAAACGTTGAAAGAAATTTGAGTTAGAATCTTCACCATATGTAGGTGAGCCAACTTTTTGAGCTTGATTTTTCCAGTAAGAATTTTTAAAGAAAAGACCCCATTTACTATTACCTGATAAATTAAAACCTCCTGCATTCAACATAAAATCAATTTTGGATTGCCCCGTTAATGAAGCAGCTCTACCTGCTGCGAAATTTCCAACATCTCTAGCTGACACATACACACCTTCTGAAATTTGTGACCCAGCATATAAACCGCCTCCATTTTGGCTTTTATAATCATATTTATCACCATTTCCACCATTCATAGCATAGTTTTGCCTTGCTGTAAAACCTACGCCAAAATTGTTTTCAAGGTCTTTATTAATTTCATTAGTAAAGTTGTTCAACCAATCTCTTGCTTGATAAGAACCAAAATTTATTTTACCTGCTGATCGACCATTTCCATCGAACTCTGTAAAGGAATTCCAAACTAGTGTAGACCCCATTTTTTCCCCATCTCCAGAGGTATTATTTTTTGAATACTTTTGATTAAGTTCCTGTTTAGTCTCTTCGGAATTACCTTCATGTCGATAAACTCCTAAGTCCCCATCATTATAAACCGCAACGACATTTCCAAATTTATCTGTATGAGTGCTTTCTGTTCCACGACCATCTGGATCAATAAAAAGAATAGGATTATTAGCAGCATAATTAAAAGGGCTAGAGTTATTATATATTTCCGCCAACGGATCTACAACACCCCATCTCCCAATATCCGGCATATAAAATCTCGCTCCATAATCATACATTCCGCTTTCTTGAAGTTCCTTCCCGTTGTACTTGTAATCTTTATACGAACCGCCAAAGAAAGCATTTCCTGTTTTCAAATGATTCATCCCAAAAGGATAATAATCATTAGCATCTGTAATCTCAAGAACACCAAAATTGTTTTTACCAAAACTCACCCTTGCATTTCCTAAATGATCTTTATACTGGTAAATATACTGATCTTTCTGGTAATCGTAAAAACCTTCTGCCGTTGGGAAAAACTGCAAGTCCTGTGTTTTCAAAATGGCAGCAATTCCACCAATAGGATTGATTATTCCCGGATCTGAAGGCTCAATAAGATCCTCGAGACTGAAGGCTTCCATCTCCATTGCTCTCCTGGTTTCTACAGGTGCTGCAAGCAATAATTCTACATCTCCAGGACCGCCACCGCCGCCCAATGTTTCCACTTTTGTATTCTTGTACTGGAATCCGTCGAGATAATCGGTGACCTCAGTGGTAAGAATAGCATTATGGTAACCCGATACTGTACTCTCCGTATTTTTCCTAAGCTTTGAGCCGTCTGCACAATAGATATGGCTGACATCAAAAGGAGAATAAAAACCCATATTGATCTCATTGGGAAGGTTCAGATTATAAAAGATTTAATTTATATGCAATATATGTGAGACCCAAAAACAGCAAACAAAATATAATAAGCCCTATGAAAGAATTGTAAAAACCTTGACCAAAACCATGTATTTCTTCCTTGTCACTTGCAAAATCCTCTCTTTTCAAATTATTATTAAAAATCCTGAAAAAATAATATCTTGTATTTAAACCTAAAATTTGGGTAATTAGTCCCCCGAATATTATTTCAAGTAAAGTCATAATACTATTTTATTAATTAAATTGAGGTCTATAACCTACATTTTTATTCAACCAATTCCGAATAGGACTATTTGGTTTTGCGGCATTTACAGCACCTGTAACAACAGGTCGTGTTATCATCCCCTTTCCGACAGTGCCATTCACAAAATCTACTCCTCTGTTTAAAGTATTATTTATTACTCCTCTGGCTCCAGTGGCAGGACCAAATCTGCTTAGAACACTCAGCCCTTCAGGCATAAGAGAGTTAACAGCTTTAGCCCCTTTTGCATATGGAGCAACTGTAGCTATCGTATTCACTAAAGCATCCGCTTATTAGTAATTAGGTGTACCATCCAAATTTCTATAATTTCCTCATAAAGGGTTTGACCATTTGAGTCTTTCCATAAGTCCTCCATTATAAATCCGCGAGATCGGGAGAAGTTATAAAAGATGGAATACATCTAACATATAAACTATTCCAAAAGATAAAAAGAAAAACACTATAATCCCTATAAAAAAATTATAAAGACTTTGTCCTAAACCATTTATTTCTTCCTCATCATTTACAAAATCCCCCTTCTTTAAATTCTTATTAAAGAGCTTGAAAAAATAATATCTAGTATTCAAGCCTAAGAATTGAGTAATAAGTCCTCCGAATATTATTTCCAATAAGTTCATAATATTGTTTATTAATTAAACTGAGGTCTGTAACCTACATTTCTCTTTAACCAGATACGAATAGGGCTATCCGCCTTTGCAGCATTTCCGGCACCTGTAACAATAGGCCGAGCGATCATTCCTTTTCCTACTGTACCATTTACATAATCCACCCCTCTATTTAAAGTATTATTTATCACTCCTCTTGCACCGGTTGCAGGCTCTAATTTGCTTAGTATACTCATCCCTTCTGGCATAAGAGAGTTTACAACTTTAGCACCTCTTGCATAAGGAGCAGCTGTAGCTACTGTATTTACTAAAGCATCTGCCTGCTGATAATTAGGTGTACCATCCAGATTGCCATAATTTCCACCCAATGGATTTGACCATTCTGGTCTTTCCATAAGACTTCCATCGAAAATTTGTGCAGTAACGTAAGTACTATTAGCTATTCCATATAAAAACTTTGCAAAGAAATTATTTGAACCAGCCCATTTCTCAGTTAAATCTAACTTTTGTTCACTCATAAATGTACCAGATGGAGCATTAACTGTAGTTCCCGCACCTGTAACAAACGTATTGTTTATACCGGAACCATCAGAATTATTAGTTACTGAACCGCCTTCATTTAATGTGTAACTATATCCTCCGGCACCCAAAAATCCGTTACTTGAAATTGTAGCGGAAGCAGAGACAGCAGTTACATCTTGATAACCCGCAGCTTCTGCCTGAGCAACCGTTTGTACATTTGGATTGTAAGTCCATGTCGATGCTCCATTAACGTTTTGCCTAATCCAATCAGTTCCTTGTCTTCCATCGGGGTCAATAAACATTATTGGATTGTTGTAAGCATAGTTATAAGGGTTCCATCTTCTTGAAGTTTCAGCAAGCGGATCTACAACGCCCCATCTTCCAATATCCGGCATATAGAATCTCGCTCCATAGTCATACATCCCAATCTCCTGCAACTCCTTTCCATTGTACTTGTAAGCTTTATACGAACCGCCAAAGAATGCATTTCCTGTTTTCATATGATTCATCCCAAACGGATAATAATCATTAGCATCTGTTATTTCAAGAACACCTGCGCTGTTTTTTGCAAAACTAATTCTTATCTGCCACACGATACAATTGTGGGAGCAAAGGGAATATTCATTTGTTTTTATCACAATCGCTTTCCATAAAAATCTGGGTTTTATTTAAATCTTTAATAAATCTTTTATCCACAAAATAAAGCGCTCTTTCATCAATTATTGACTGTCTTCCTCTTTCAATATTAGATATATTTTGATCTGCTTTCTCAAAAAATGAATCAAAAAAATCAATAATTTGCTTATCTTTTTCTTCACCCAAATCAAAGATTATTAAAGATCCTTTATAATTGTAAATCTTAATTCTCTTAGATAGATTATCGTTGTAATCCATTTTTGCAAAGCCAAACAGATATTGACTGTCACATCTTTTAATTAAGCTTAATTCAAAAAAAACAAATTTTTTTTCGGCAATTATCTTTTCTATATAATTGTAAAATTCTTCCTTTTGATGATTCTGAGCAGAACATCCAAAGCTCAATAAAAGAATACATAATAAGGCACCTAGTTTAATCTTTTTTAAATTTTCCTTCATAAGCTTTAATTATTTGAGAGTTATTATATATGATAGTTGTATTATGCGCCGGAACATATATGAAATTGATAGCTTTAGGAGCAGATTCAGCAGAAACTCTATCTCCTACATTTGTCTTATTCATTACCTTAAAAGTGTAACCATTTTCTTTTGTTGGAAATTTTGACATCCTAAACCCACTAGGATTTAAAGGTCCCGAAACTTGTGCGGGGCTCCATGTCCCTGGATGTAAATGTCCATCCAATTTGACATTATCGCCACCATATACAGGGGATACAGAAGATTCATTTCCGGATGTATAAACCACTGTATTGTCCGTACTTCCAATATCAGCAGTCTGGATACCAAATTCGGATTCAATATCTCCTGCCTTCATCCAATCACCTACTTTATTAAAATATTCCAATCCTTCTGCTTCATTCTGTCCAAAATCCATATATTTATCACCTTCCTGATTGTATCTGTGTTGATTTTTAGACACATAGCCTTTTTCTCCAATCTCATATCCCCCATCATTACTTTGTTTTAACTTTCTGTCGTTTCCTTCTCCTTCGAAATTTTTGGATGTATAGATAACATCTGTTTTAGAATCTTCTCTCCACTCCAAATTTCCATTTTTATCCATTTCATAGATGTCTTCATTTCTTCCATCTGGGTCGATGAAACGAATAGGATTATTATATGCATATCGATAAGTTGACCATTGTGTGTCTAATTCCGCCAGCGGATCCACAACACCCCATCTTCCAATATCCGGCATATAGAACCTTGCACCATAATCATACATTCCGGTCTCCTGCAACTCTTTACCGTTGTACTTATAATCTTTATACGAACCGCCAAAGAATGCATTTCCTGTTTTCATATGATTCATCCCAAAAGGATAATAATCATTAGCATCTGTAATCTCAAGAATTTAGCTCAGCCTTATATCTTCCAAAATAAAATAGTGTGAGAGAAGGAGATATATTAAGAAGATATATCTAAATAATTAGAATATAAGATATGCCAATATCCTTTTTCTTTATTGTAATAAATATAGATAAAATGATATTTATTGCTATTATTAATTATAACCCCTTTTTTTTTATCTAATAAAATTAAAAATGAGTTTTTCTTATTTTCACTATTTAGTAATACTTGATCACCAGTGTAATTAGTTGTGGGATTAGTTGTTACATTGTTGAAAGATATATACTTTTTATATTTATTTTTTTTAAAATTAAAAATATCTACTTCTCCCATATCATATATATCAAGCAAATTATTTTTAAACTTTCCTTTAAAGATTATAACTGTAGGATATAATAAACTATCTATCTTCATAACTTTAGTATATTCCTTAAATGAACTTCTTGAGTAAGCATCAATAATTTCGTCTTCAAAAGATGTTCTTACCGGAAGAAAACTAATTTGCTTTTCTTCTTTTTCTGAAAGAATTTGACTTTTAGAATATGAAATACAAAAAATAAAAATTATTAATAAACATTTTTTCATTCTACAGGTATTTTAGGATTATTAATTATTTTTTCGATCTGTTTTGGAGTTATAGTAATATTAGTTCCACCTGGGACAGGAAATGGACTTTCTTGCGCAGAAGAGTTCATAGCATTTGCTTCTTGGATTTCTTTTTCTAATGGTACAGTAGAATTTTTCTCCCATGAATGTGGCAAACCACCACTATGACCTAGTTCGTGAACTGATCGTTGCCCAATCTGTTCCAAATCTGCTAAATCACCATTACTATTAGTGGTTATTACTACTTCTATATTATTAGTTATTGGACTGTCTGTAAAAGCTAACCCTCCAATCATTGATGTAGTAAAGCCTTTAATTCTGCCTTTTTCATCTTTAATCGGAACTGATGTTTTACCAATAGGATCTGACAGACTTGTCACAAATTGTTTAGAGGGATCCGCATTCTCATTGAATTCGTAAGAATAGGTGGCCTTCACGCCATTGACAGAATAGGCTTTTTCAAAATCCGATTTCATCCTCTCTGCAATTGGTACTAAATTACCTTTATATGATGACTGATTTCTAATTATTGCGTGATTATGTATGGACTTACCATCTGTAGATTTAGACCATTCCAAACCTTCGAGTTCCCTTCCATCAACAACTCTATTTTCAGAGAAATTATAATGCGATTGGTAAGCATACTTTTCACTCAAAGGATCTATGTTAAAAAATCTTCCTACATCCGGCATGTAATTTCTCCACTTAAAAGAATAAAAGCCCGTCTCTTGTAATTCTTGTCCTTGGTACTTATAAGCTTTATACGAACCACTTCCAAAGAAAGCATTTCCTGTTTTCAAATGATTCATCCCAAAAGGATAATAATCATTTGCATCTGTAATCTCAAGAATTTAGCTTAGCCTTATTATCTTCCGCAATAAAATTGTACGGTAGCGAGGGAAAAATTATTTTACGATTTCACCATTTGATTTAAATTTTATCTGAAATGTATTTTCTCTATTATTGATAACCTTTTTTATATCTTGTTCTTTTCCAAGTTTTTTAATAACATCTTTTCCATCTTCTGCGAACGAAAAATATTCATCAGAATAAAAATAAAAAGGAATCAATTCTCCTTCTAGAAATATAGCTCTATTACTATGTTGCAACCAAAAAGCTTCCGAATCATTAGAAACTGTATTTAAATATAATAAATAAGTATCAGAATCTCCCTTTTCAAAAACTATACATATTTTTTTGTTAGCTCCTTTTCTTTTTTGAACTTCTTTGTAAAGTATTTCTTTTACATTAGATGGAAGAAAATATATTATACTTGGTTTGATTTTTTGTGTTTGGCAACTTACTATTAATAGCAGAAGAATTGCCATTGCTAAATATTTTTTCATTATGGATTTTTTTGTTTATCTACATGCATTCTTAAAGCATCTTGACCAATGTTCTGGCTATTTGTAGTACTAATATTTTTAGTTTCTACTCCGTTTGGCATTACTCTATGAATTGCATTTCCATTTGTTTGTATTCCCTTATATGAGTCAACAGCGTGGATAGGTATGCCATAGCTGTTTGATGTGTTTTTATCAATTGTTGATGTCCCTGAAATATTTGTTTTGTTAGCTTCCTGCGTTAAGTTATGTGTATGTACTTGTTAAAGCGATTAAACTAGTTCCTGTAAATGTCTGCTTGATAACATTTCCTGAATTATCACTTCGAGAATCTATAGACATACTTGTTTTTCCATCTGTCCCATCTGCTCCTCGCATTGAGGTTACTTCTGCTGTTGGAACATCTCCTCTTGTAACTTCTAGACCTACAAAAACTTGTCGCTCTTTTGTCTGATCAGCAATTGTTTCATTATTAGCATTATTGATATCTGAATTTATTTGAGTATTATTTACTGTCACTACGGAGCTAGCTGCTTGCAAAGCTTGTGTTGCTGGAGCTGACAAAGATCCTCCATTATCAGAGCTTATAGTGTTCCAGTCAGTTCTATTGATAACTCTTACATTTTTAGTTGCAGGTGTAGCAAACATTCCATCAGGGTCAATAAACCTAATCGGATTGTCCCAAGCATAATTGTAAGGACTGTAACGGGTCATCTTTTCAGCAAGCGGGTCTACAACGCACCATCTTCCAATATCCGGCATATAAAATCTTGCACCGTAATCATACATTCCCGTCTCTTGGAGTTCTTTACCGTTGTACTTGTACTGATAATTAACCTCGCATTTTGCGAGGTTTTTTTATTTATCTGCTCAAAGTCGGGAGCCTTTTTACTGCGGGGAGACTATCAATATAACATAAACCTTTCAAGTTATCAGACCTGTATATGTTATCCATACCCCTCTCTCTACAGATCTCTGTTTGTTTATCAAATTTTATACAGTCTGGAACAAATTCAAGAGGGCTGCCTGTTGCTACATTTTTAGGTATGTAATCTTCCGGTATAATTATTCTATTAAGATTAAATAAATTATATTTATCTCCTAACTTAATTGTCTTACAATTAGTAATTACTTCTTTCTTTGAGACAACTTTATAGGTTTTTTTCTCAAAACTTAAGTATACTAAATAATAATTATTAATTGAATCAATTTTGAAAACAGTATACTTTGGTTTATCATCAACTTCAATTTTCTTGCTTACATGATTACTCACACAGCCAAACTGCAATGCTAAACAACAAAAAATAGATAAAAAAAACATTTGTTTTTTAATATGGTGTAAATGTTCCATTTGGATATTTTGTAAAAATTATGTTACCACTTGAAATAAATTGGGCACTCTTCACATTATTGCCTGCAGGTCCAAATGAAAAGCCAGCTGGATTCCGAAGGATTATCCCATCGTTTGTAATATATTGAATCTCAATACTCCCTCCTGGTTGCTTAACAGCTGCGTTGTGAGCCCTAGAATAAACACTTGCGGGATTTGCTGCATCAGCCTGAGTTGCAGCACCTACATAATTACTCTCGGCTTTAGATATTAAACTCCCTTCATAAGCTTCTGAAACTTCGTGCAATACACCCTCTCCAGGTTTACTGGCAAAATCGCCCATCCTTCCTAATATTTCAGGATTAATTGCTTGTTCTGCTGTGACTACTCCAGTAGCTGCATCTAAAGAGTTTCCTAAAAATGCACCTCCATTATGTGTTATACCAGTACTTGTAGTAAGTGTGTTTTCAGCAGCTACATCAACTAAAACAGAATGATTGTTTATGATTTTAGCAACTTCGGCAGCATTCCCAGATAAAGCTCCTGTAGAATTTTGAGTATAACGAACATTTCCACTTGTATCCCTTGATAGTGTAATGTCAGAGCCTGCTGATTTTTGCAATTCTTTTAAAGCTTTATCTGCTGATCCACCATTTATACGAATATCAGTAGCCTCTCTACCATCCGGATCGATAAAACGAATAGGGTTATTAAAAGCATAATTGTAAGGACTATGTCTCGTCATTTTCTCAGCTAGCGGATCTCCGACTCCCCATCTTCCAATATCCGGCATATACATTCTCGCGCCATAATCATACATTCCCGTCTCTTGGAGTTCTTTACCGTTGTACTTGTACTCTTTATAAGAACCGCCAAAGAAAGCATTTCCTGTTTTCAAATGGTTCATCCCAAAAAGGTAATAATCATTAGCATATGTAATCTCAAGAAACTTTACAATTAGAACCCATCGAAAAATTAAGCTGTCTTTTTATAGAAGCCTACAATTGTTGAAGTGCATCTTGATTTTTAATCTCATGGATTGCAAATCCGCGAGATCGAGTTCTAATCTGTATAAATAGGTTCTCTATTTGTATATAACACATCTAGCGTATTTCTCATTCCAATAAAAAGAATGCTGTATTTCTTATTCATAGATAATTTATATCTTTCTCTTTCATATTTTACATAAATAAATTTTACATTTTCATTTAATGCAAATTCTAAAACTTTTGAATTTCCACTTATTTTTGTATTGATACTTTCGTTGATTTTAGAACCTTGGAAAATTATCATATTATCATTCGTTTTAATAGAAATTTTCTCATTATTGATGTCATTATCATATAATTGAATCATTAATCTATTTTTTCCATTAGCTTTTTCTCCATCTACTGCTTCTGTATAATGAATTTCTGGAACAGAAAAACAACTACAAAAAAATAGTAGTGCAGATAATAACCATATTTTACTTAGTTTTTTCTTCTGGAACATTTTGTATTATTATATCTCGTTGTTCTGGTATCATGCCATTACCCATCCTTGGAGCGTGCATAAGATTCCATGTTTTTACTTCGTTTTTAATTGGATTCTTCTTATCTGTATCATGTCTCAGTCCAAAAGTATGTCCAGTTTCATGCGCAGCTGCTTCTCCAGTCATAGTTTTTCCATTTGGAACTACTTGCATATTATTTTGCTGGCTATTGCCTATATAACCATTAACAGGGTCTGCATCTTTCCCTTCTAATTGTATCATTCCTCTTACAACCGTATCATCTTTGACAGTAACCGGATTCCCTTGAGTATCCAATACTGTATCAACTATAGAAATTGAATAATCACCATCTTTTACAGTACTTACGGTTTCAAAATTAATTTTTCCAATTTCAATCTTATCACCATTAGTTAATGATCCATTATATGAGTTTTTCATATTATTAACATAGCTTGTTTGAAAATCCTTCATATTTTCAGATGTAAAATTCTTAGCACCATTTACTAATTTTATATCAGCATTTAGTGTATGAGTTTTTGTTCCATCTTGATTCAGCGTTGTTGATCTTACCCATTCTAAACCTTCTAATTCTCTTCCATCAATAACTCTATTTTCAGAGAAATTATAGTGAGACTGATAAGCATATTTTTCAGATAGAGGATCAATATTAAAGAACCTACCCACGTCGGGCATGTAGTTTCTCCATTTAAAGGAGTAGAAGCCTGTTTCCTGTAACTCTTGTCCTTGGTACTTGTAAGATTTATACGAACCGCCAAAGAAAGCATTTCCCGTTTTCAAATGATTCATCCCAAAAGGATAATAATCATTAGCATCTGTAATCTCAAGAATACCAAAACTGTCTCTACCAAAACTCACCCGTGCATTCCCCAAATGATCTTTATACTGGTAAATATACTGATCTTTCTGGTAATCGTAAAAACCTTCTGCCGTTGGGAAAAACTGTAGATCCTGAGTTTTCAAAATGGCAGCAATTCCACCAATAGGATTGATTATTCCCGGATCTGAAGGCTCAATAAGAGCCTCAAGACTGAAGGCCTCTATCTCCATTGCTCTGCTGGTTTCTACAGGTGCGACAAGCAATAATTCTAAATCTCCCGGACTACCGCCTCCCAATACTTCCATTTTTGTATTCTTGTACTGGAATCCGTCGAGATAATCGGTGATCTCAGTGGTAACAGTGGAATTACGGAAACCCGTTACTGTGCTCACCGTATTTTTCCTAAGCTTTGAGCCGTCTGCTTTGTATAATGTAGTGGTATAAAGGTTTTCATAACCGTTTCTGTCTATACTTATAGTATTGGGCAGGCTCAGATGATTATATTCTATACCGAAAATTCCTTTGTCAAACATCCTTGTCATATTGCCGTTTGCATCATAATCTATTGGCCATCCTCCACCTTCATATCCTGCAAAATTATTGGACAGGTCATTGATATTAGTAGCTTGGTTTCCATTATAGGTATAGCTCAGATCATCAATTACCGTTGCAATATTAGTTCCTATACTGAATACGGAGGTTCTGTATAGATTGGTAATGTTTCCATTCAGATCATAATCTAAAGATTCTGTATTCTCTTTGCTGTTAGGATTATTCGGGTTTTGGTAATATCCTGCCAGTAGCCTATTGAGTCTGTCATAAGCATAACCATATCTTTCAGGCGTCGTGGATGGATTTTGTCCTATCACCTCCACAGCTCTCCAATCTACTTCGGCAATGTTTCCGTTGTATTTTGCTTTTACATCTTTTCCAGGAAATTGGGTAGAGCTGGGATTTTCTATTCCATCTTTTTGATTGTATTTTATGTTATAAGAAAACAGCTTGCCTCCCAGATTGTCTAAAGTCATCTGGTCTTTGTTGATATGGGTCATCCAGCCACGGATATTGTAGGCATAATCGATGCTTTGAAGATTGTTCCCTATCTTTTTATTGGCTAGTTGAGACAGTTCGTTGTAACTGTTTTCGGCAAGCAGCTCTTCCGTATTGTTGTCTACCTGATGATAATGCTGCAATAGCCTGTTTTGGGCATCATACACAAACCGTTCTTTTACGGCTATTCCTGATTCATCCTCTTTTCTCAGGTGATAAGTGTATACTTTTTGCGGACTTCCCGAGAAATCAAGCTCCGATTCTGTTTTCGTATAGCCTCCCAAATGGTTAATAGAATGACTTCCGACCGCTCTTCCTTTCTGATCGTACCAAGTGTAATTCTTTGTCCAGTTGTCGTCTTCAATGTTTTTTATATAACTAGCCAACGGTAAACTTTTGGTACTGATGTTTGAGTTTTGAGCGTCTTGTGAAAGAATATCCTGTCCTAAAATCTGTGTAGGAATTGCAGGAGTGTCCGACGGATAAGTATCGTAGTAGTTGACAGACAATACGGTTTCTATCTGATTATAAAATGCATTGGTATAATAAATCCGCATTCCATTTCTGGCAAAGCCTCCGCCTCGTTCTTCAATAATAACATAATTATCAGTTATAGTTTGTAATCCTCCACGATTTTGACCGGGAAGGGGCATAATTCCTGTATAAACTACTCTTCCAAACTTATCATATTTTGTGATGAGCCATTTGGAGTCTGATCTTAGATTAGCATCCTGTGTTGCCACAAGACGGTCTGCTTTATCATACACCATATATTCCCAATCTTTTCCCGGAAGCTTCTTTTCAACAAGGCGGTTTCTGCCGTCATATTTGTATTGATAGCAAAGATTATTTAATGTTACATCAGGAAATGTACCCGTGGTTAAACTTTTAACCGCTTCTACTGCTAAAGGTGGAATGACATAAGCCAGCTGATCATAATCATTGTAAACATAATAAGTATCTGCATTTTCTGTGGCACTGATTGCCTTGCTTACCATTAAAACCTGGCCTTGACCATTTTTATATTCAATGGTCGTATTTCCGTCTTCATCCGTTACCGTATTTTTGTATAACCGGGCACTACCATACGAAGGTGATAAAGTAAGTTGCGATTCGAAAGTGGTATAGTTAAATGTGGCTGTAAACTTTTTCACCTCTCCGTCAACATTCGCATCGTAATTAAACGTCACAGGATGGGCTTGCCAGTCTGTGCCGGGCTGTACCTGAGATAAAACCCTGTCTAAAGGTGATGCTTCGAGATTGGAATGACCAAAAGCAAAATTATCACCATAATACGTCGTGGCTGAAGATTTTACGCCTGCTTGAATGCCGCCATTCAAGGTATTCATCGGGGCAGGAAGCCAGGAATCGACCTGTCTGCCGAAACCGTCATATTCAATATGATTTACCATATCTTTTCCTGTAGGTGATGCTTTTACATTCACAACCTGTTTAGCTCTGCCTAAACCGTCAAAATACTGTACTGTTTCTGCTGTCTTTGAAGCGCTCGCTCCATTATAGTCTAAATAGGTTTTAGAATAAACATAGTTTTCATTTGTGCTCAGGTTCAAAGTCTGACCATGGGAAAGACCCACTACAAACAGTGCACTGATCGGAAGGATTATTTTTTTCATATCTGGTTTTTAGTGTTTGTAGTTGTATAGGAATTCTTTTATGATTTTACCGTTGACATCCTTGATGCTTTCCAACCTGTTTGCAGAATCATATTTGTAAATTTCTCGGATTCCTGATGGCGGGGTAATACTCGTTACTCCAATCAGTGGATCATAGGTATAGGTGGTAATTTGAGCATTTTGTAATGCTATGCTTTTTCTGAAAGCATCCAATTTATCAATTAAAGTTTGCTCAGTGCCTGCATTAATGTCAGCATCGGAAGCAATGATAATTTCTGATGCCAATCCGTTTACTACAGAATAGGATAATCCTGTTACTTTTGCAATAGGCTGGGTGGAGTTGTAGCCCCAAATGATTGTTGTAGGAATATTTTCTTTTGTCGTGTATTGTTGGAGGTTACCTTTGGAATCATACTGATCGTAAGTAATATCTGTGGCAACTATATTCAGTAAATCTGTAGAATTTACTTTATAAGGTAAAACTAATCCAGAGGTTTTTGTATCAGCTTCAGATTGGCTTAAAGGATATAAAGTTTCTGATTTGGAAATTATTTTTCCATTTTTTTTAGTCTCTGTTTCTAATGGAATGCCCACTATATTTTTATATAATAGATAATTATTCTGTTTGTCAGATGCATATTTATAAAATGTTTCGTGTATTGTATGATTAGAATCTATTTGTCTCTCCTGTATCACATTATTTTTATTAATATTAAACAAGTCATTTTTTATAGTTTCTTTTTCTGTTTCAACTACTCCTTGACTGAAATAATCTTTACTAATCATTTTTTCGCTTTGTATATATGAAAGCTTATACCTTTCATCAAAACCTAATAATTCTCCCGTAAGAAAATTTCCAAAATTTATAAAATTATAGATATAATTGTTTTCTTTTTGTTTAATGTGAGTTTCATTATAAATTTCGGATTTGTCTAATATTCCAAACTGTGTATTATAATAATTAGGTCTCATTATATGATTACCTATCGGCGTTACAGGGTAATCTTCTGGTATTTTATAATAGTATTTGGTATATCCCTTATTGGTAACTTTAACGTTTTTATATACATAAACAGATGATCCACTAGATAAAGCTAAACCTGCATACATAAAATTATACACTGTATGCCCGCTTGATTTCGAATTATCATTAAAGTCTTGATAATTATATTTTTCAGAAAGAGAAGGAATTACTGAATTTTTGTCGGTAAAGTATTTAATCTCCTTAATTCTTAAATTGCCTCCTGTGGGTGCAGTAGATTTTATGAAACCGTTCTGATAATTAGCTGCAAAAACAGCATTTTCACTAAAAGATGGTACAGTGCTCTTATTATATTTTAAGCTTGCAAAATAGTCTCCACTTTCTAATGGAAGTGTCATAATAGAGGGATTTAAATAATTAAGCCATGAAGATATTGCGTCATAGTTATTTCCATTTTTTTTAAATAACATGAGTTCCCAAAATTGCCCTGGTACATTACTTTGTATAAAAACATTAACAGTTTTATTTTCGGTTAAGGTAAAAAAAGGTTTTTTGTCGGTTGGGTTAAATGAATCGAAAGAAACTGCAGATAAATCAACATACTTTGGTGTTGGAGTATCGAATTCTACAAATCCTGTCGGTTCAACTTCAAAATCATATTCGATTTTACCACCAGTTGAAAGCGTAACTTTGTTTATAGCCCAAGAATACAAATACATATTTTCGGCTCTTACAGGATGTGTAAATAAGGTATAATCAAACTGTGTATTTTCTATTACTTGTCCATTTTTATCAATTTTTGAATATGACATCAATTGCCGTGGCTGCATTTCATTAGTTACAAAACTACTGTGATCTCCTTGATAATTAAATGTGTATTTTTGAACCTGAAGGTTATTCACATCTTTTAAAACAATTCTTTCGATATTCAGTCCTTCATGTTTTCTAATTACAGGATAAACATCAGAATTATAATTTATTTCTATTCTACCCCTATCTTTTATCTCTATACTTTTTAGCTTTTGACTGGTACTATTACTGCCAACCACCCCATTATAAGGGTAATAATTATATTTTACAATTTCTACATTATTTTCATCAAGAATAGATGTCAGACGAAAAGTACTTTTATAACCTAGATCAAGATACATAGGCTTAGAAATCAAACTGTCTGTAACACCATCTTTAGCTTTAATCATGTGGGTTGTGTAATGCATAAAAACATTAGTCTGAACAGACGTATCATAAATATTAAACTTATATTTAATTCCTGAAGTATTAGTTACAGTAAAAGATTGAAGAAGAAGTGTGAGGTTATCGTTTGTTCTTTCATAATCAATTTTTGATTCAAAATCAGAAAGAGGTTGCATTGAGAACGTATTATTAACAATGTCTCTAACAAATCTGAAACGTCCTGATTCGTCTAACGTTGAAAAGCTGTAAATATCATCAAATATATTTTTTTTATACCACTGGGAAAAGAATTGGCTAAACCTTTCATCTATATCATCATTAATTTCTCTGGAAATTGCACCTAATCCTAAAAGTGACCATCCTTGTCCCATATCTCCAACCCATTGCGAAGGTGCAATACCTCCCGAATGATAATTTAATGCTAGTTTAATATTTACTTTTTTATTATTCGTTGGAATATTAAAAAGATCATAGGTTATATTGGGAACACCGGTCTGAATTGAAACAGGAACATTGGCATATGAACTCATTGAAGATGCTGTAGGGTTGGGCTGAGTAATACCCAAATTCATTTCAGCACCTGACTGCTGCTGTGCATTGATAAATTTTGTTAAAACAATCAATATTAATAGTATTATTTTTCTCATGTGTTTTTATTTTTTAATTAATTTAGCATTAGCAGTCTTCTCAGTATCCGTTTTCACAACGACCAAATACGCCCCCTGAATCAAATTCTGCGTATTAATTTTAGTTACCTTATTCTTGGTTTTCAAACTCTGAAGCTGTCTTCCTCCCATATCGTAAATAATAATATCCGCTTCCTTAAAGCCTTGATCTGAGCCTGTCGAAGAGTCAAATCCGATTTCAACGTAAGCATAATCCGATACCGGATTAGGATAAATCTTAATATTCTGTTTTTCAATTAGCTGATCAATTTGGCTGTCTCCGAGTTTTAAAATCTTCCAGTTTTCTTTGCCTAATTCTTCGGCGCTTGTTCCCGCCAAAACAATAGAACCGTCCTTATTCATTTTCAGATCAGAAAGTCTTTCTTCTTTTTTTCTGGATTCTCCTTTTACATGTTTTCGCCACTGCTCGTTTCCATTATTGTCGATATAAAGCATCCAGAATGTTTCATCATCAGCTTCAATCCTTCCTTCAGCCTGCGTATAACCTCCCAACAGTATTCCTTTGGTTAGGTCTTGGTTCTTTTCTCTTTTATCCTGGCTCTTATTAATAACATTCATTCCCATCAGGATATCACGGTTTTTAAAATTGTAAGATTTCTGCCACTGTTCTTCCCCTTTTGTGTTTAAAGAAATCAGCCAAACATCAGTTCCTTCTTCAATTCCCACAGTTTTGTTTCCCGATCTTTCCGATCTCGATTCTCCACCGATAATATATCCGGATGAAGTAAAAACCATGGTTCTTAAATGATCATCACCCGTGCCTCCAAAATTCTTTTCCCATTCAATTTTATTGTCTTTGCTGAGCTTGATTATCCAATAATCGCCTTCACCGAAGTTCTCAGTGGACTTGGAATAATTGATAGATGATAATTGATCGTTGATTTTATTACTCGACGGTTTATCATTCATCATTGATCTCTTATCATTGATAAACTTTCCACTTCTAGAGTATACTCCAAGCAACGCTCCTCCGTCTGGAGTCGGGATCATTTTTTCTACTTCATCCAAACCTCTTCCACCTAAAATTAATTCTGAAAGAACTTTTCCGTCCTTATCCAGTCTTGTTACCGTCACATCTTTAGAGCCGAATCCACCTGAAGCATTCTGAACATTTCCTGCCACCATAAAACCAAAGTCTGCGGTCTGAATCACAGATCTTGCCTCTTCATCCTGAGAAGTTCCCAGAGTTTTCTGCCACAATTCATCTCCGAATTCATTAATTCTGATCAGCCAGATATCAGATCCACCTTTAGAAGCATCTTTTTTATCTAAACCTTTTCCCGAATAGGAAGTTCCCGCCAAAAGAAAACCACCCTCCTGCGTAGCAACTGTTGCCGATAAAAAATCGTGGTTTTGTCCTGAGAAATATTTTTCCCAGACTTCTTCCCCTTGTTGATTAAGTTTTACGAGATGAAAATCGTAGCCGTTATTCTGCTTTGAAGCTACAGATGACACTGCAGTTTTACCTGCTGCCTGAATACTACTCCCTGTGATAAGATATTGCTGATCGACTGTGGTGGTGACTTGTGAGAGAAAATCCTGAGTAGAAGATTTAATGTCTTTCTGCCATATCACTTTCTGAGAATAGAATACAGCAGCTGTACATACAAGTAATGCACTCGTGTAGAGTTTTTTCATAATTTGTGTTTTTGTATTTCTTCTTGCTAATTTAACTTTTTTTAACTAATTATAAAATCTCCTAATTGAGAATTAGTAACAGTTTATGATTATCAATATTTTAAAAGTAAATCAATATAACAACAAATCAATATGTATTAAGCATATAATTTTATTCATTTGATAAGGTTTTTTTGCTTTTATTCTGATTTTAAATAAACCTAAATTTTAAAAATAAGTTAAATATTCATCACGTGTTGATTAATTAATTAGATTTGACAGATTATTAATCTTTAAAAATACAAGTGATGGCAGAAAGTAAAAACAACATTGTAACTCATGGATTGAGTGGAAAAGTAGGTGACTTATTGGTATTTAGCCAAAGAAATGGTAAAACCATCGTATCTAAAGCACCAAAAGAAAGAACAGGTGAACTTTCAGATAAGCAAGAAGTACAGAAACTTAAATTTCAACGAGCAGTTCTATATGCTAAGACAGTGGTGAATGATCCTGATAAAAAGCAGATGTATGAAACAATGTCTGATGATTCGAAAGGAATTAGCGCATATAATGTTGCAGTAGCAGATTTACTGAATGCACCAAAAATTCAGGAAATCAATCTTTCTGCTTACACAGGAAATCCTGGTGATACCATCAGAATTATCGCAACAGATGATTTTGAAGTCTTACTGGTAACCGTGAAAATAGAAAATGCAGACGGTTCTCTTGTAGAGGAAGGTAATGCTGTAAGTAATGGTGCTGAGTGGATTTATACCGCCACAGTTTTAAACTCAGATTTATCAGGAGACAAGATCACAATTACTGCTTCTGATCGTCCTGCCAATATGACAGAAAAGTCTGAAACACTATAATTAAGCAAATCTGTTTTTGACGGAGAAACGACGGAGACATGACGGAACGATAGCCTATCAAAATTGGCTGTCAAAATGACAAAAACCACCGAAATTCGGTGGTTTCATTATATAAAATAAATTCTAAATTTTAATTAATCAATTCAAATCTCGCATATTCAGCGATTTTCTTAGGAAGTTTAATTCCTTCTGCCGTCTGATTATTTTCAAGCAAAGCTGCCATAATTCTTGGCAATGCCATCGCAGAACCATTTAAGGTGTGCACCAACTGAGATTTTCCGTCTGCTTTATAACGACATTTCAATCGGTTTGCCTGGAAAGTTTCAAAATTAGAAACCGAACTTACTTCCAACCATTTTTCCTGAGCGGCACTCCAAACTTCAAAATCATAAGTCATTGCAGCGGCAAAACCTGTATCACCACCACAAAGTCTTAATACTCTGTACGGCAACTCAAGATCTTCTAAAATAGACTTGATATGCTCTACCATTTCTTCCAAAACAGCATAAGAATTTTCAGGCTTTTCTAATCGTACAATTTCTACTTTTTCGAATTGGTGAAGACGATTCAAACCTCTTACGTGAGCTCCGTAACTTCCCGCTTCCCTTCTGTAGCATTGTGAAAATGCTGTGTTTTTAATTGGAAGATCTTTTTCATCCAACAAAACATCACGGTATAAATTCGTCACAGGAACTTCCGCTGTTGGAATCAGATATAAATCATCTGCATTGATGTAATACATCTGCCCTTCTTTATCCGGCAATTGCCCAGTTCCGTAACCAGAAGCTTCATTCACAACATGAGGAGGATTAACTTCAAGGTAACCTGCATCCGTATTTTTATCTAAGAAATATTGAACCAAAGCTCTCTGAAGTCTCGCTCCTTTCCCGAAGTACACAGGAAAACCAGCTCCGGCGATTTTTACTCCCAATTCAAAATCGATCAGGTTATATTTTTTTGCCAGTTCCCAGTGAGGAATTGCTCCTTCACCTAAACCTTCCACATCATGAGACTGATAAATAATTTCGTTATCATCTGCAGAAACACCTGCTTTTACCAATTCGTAAGGAACGTTTGGAATCTGATACAAAATAGTAAGCAAAGATTTCTCAATCCCTTCAAGCTGTAACTGTAATTCTTTACTCGACTCTTTGAACTGTGCTGTTTTAGATTTGGATGCTTCAGCTTCTTCTCTTTTTCCTTCTTTCATTAAAATACCAATTTCTTTGGAGATTTTATTGATCTCGGAAAGTTGCGAATCTAATTCAAACTGAATTTTTTTTCTTTCTTCATCGGTAACGATAGCCTCGTCTACCAACTCAAGATTCTTGAATTGTCTTTTCTTAAGACCTTCTAAAACGCGTTCTTTATTGTCGCGCAAAAAATTAACCTGTAACATAAATTAGTTGTTGGGTGTTTGATGATGGGTGTTTAATGCTAAATTTGATGAAGAAGCTTTTTGATAACTTCCATCATCCTGCATCACACATCCCGCAATTATGCAAATTTAAGATTATTTTATGACTGTAGCCACATTCGGTTGATCCGGAACTTTTGTAAACACCAATTGGTTGTTATAAAGTACTCTCGAAACTTCAAAGACAGTTGGTGACGAACGATAAAATATTTCGAGCTTATCTTCAACTACAGGAGCATTCTGCGTTTCGGATATTTTCTTGATCAAAGAAACCTGAATTTCAGATCTATAAATTTTATTTCCATCCGAATCATCTTCTACAAACTGCCTTGTTGCTCCTGCAAGATACTCCAGATAGTAAGTGGAATCAGCAAGCATTTTACGATTATAGCTTACATTCACATTATCTTTTTCTGCCAGTTCATCAATAAAAGAAACCCCGGTATAAGAACCTATTTCTGTCGGTTTCAAAAGGTCTTTTCCTGATGAATCTTTGATATAAATATTTAAAAGCTGATCTATTTTCTGCAGAGAATCTTCATCACTTCCGCAACTGAGAAGAGTGAGACACATACATAATATCCCCAAAAATGAATTTTTCATAGTACAAAGGTAAAGAAGATTTGTAATTAAGGAAGCTTTCTTAAATATAAAAAGAAAAATAGAAGATATCCACATCCTGAAATAAGCAATGTAGAACTCATAGCAACTCCCATCCCAATAACACCATAGACAGGGATTAGCAGATACGCTATAACTGGCAAAAGTATAAGGGAGAATAGGCTTATCCAAGTATTTACTTCAATTTTACCTACTGCAGGTAAAAGATTGCCATAAAGGTTACGTGTAAGCATCCCAAGATTAAAACCAATGAGGAGAATCATCAATAAGCTAGAATTGGCTATGTAAGCACTCCCAAAAAAAAGCTGTAAAATGTAGCTATCAAAAAGGAAAAAGAATATAAATATCCCGCCACAGATCGGTAGAAATATTTTGTGAAAATTCTTAACATAAGAAGTTAAGAATGCTTTATTTCTATAGTTTTTTGAAAGTATCGGAAAATCGGTTTGCAAAAAGCTTATCGCCAAAAATGTTATATTTGAAGGGATCAAAATAGCGACCCTATAATTGGCGACCGCATTTTCGTTCATCAAAAACCCAACCATAAGAATATCCAAAGAGAACAATGCCTCTGAGATAAGCGACGTAACCGCAGTAAAAATTCCGTAGCGCCACATTTCCTTATGGTTTGGGGGAACAAATTTCTTGAGCGAGTAAATGTCTTTTCTAAGCCAAAATAATGATAGATAAGGCGTAATAGCAATGGCCATGAGATAACCGTAAAACTTGAAAAAATAAGTAAGCACGAATACTAAGAGCAGGCCCCCTATATTAATGACGTTGTTGATTCTTGCAAAAGTTTGGTTTTCCCCTGTAATCCTATAAAAAGCCTGAATATGGCTAACAAAATAATATCCACCCAACCTTACCGCGCAAAAAATGAATACGTTCCAAATTTCTTCATATATATCAAAATAAAACAATGAAACACTTAAAAAAGCTATAATCAGTAAGATTTCGAAAAAAATCCCTTTGAAAAAAAAGTAGGAAGAGATTTTCAATTTTTGAGTTTCGTCCAATGAAATAGAACCAAATCTCATCAAGCTTTGTCCGCTACCGAAACCAGTAAAAGGTAAGAAAATTGCCAAAACTGAAAGGACTATGCTCAAAATCCCAAACTCGTTTTCAGGAAGAAGCCTGATGATCAATAAAGAACCCGCAAAGCCACAGACTTTAGCAATTAAAAAAGATAAGAAAACATAATGACCCTTATTATTAAAAAAACTTCTTAAAAAATCTTTTAGGCTTTTCATGATCTCAAACCTTTAAGAACTTGAGCATAAATAGCTGAAAATTTCATGGCAATCATTTCTTGTGAGAACGTATCTTTTGCATACTGAGAAAGAAATGACAGATCATCGTTCCTATCGTGTTTTAACATTCTAACCATTGCAGAATATAATTCAGCCTCATCTACTTTTTTAAGTAATATCCCCGCATTGTCCGGAAAAAACTCTCCTATACCTCCAACATTTGTAGAAATCACTTTGATTTCGCTTGCAAAAGATTCTGCAATCACACAAGGTTGATTCTCATCTTCACTGAAAAGAATAAAACAATTGGAACTTCCCATTCTATCAGCAATCTCATTTAAAGTCTGAATTCCAAAAACTGTGATTTTATCTGAAAACTTTGAATTTTCCACCTTGTTTCTAAGTTTATTGAGTATCTCATCATTTCCATCCCCACCGAGCTGAAATCTGAAAACAAATCCTTTATCTAAAAGATTTAGAGCCACATCCAATATTTTTTCCGGGTTTTTTCTGGGAATCAAATTAGAGACATGGATAAATGTGAATTCGGTATCAGCTTTTCTTTGAGGGACGAATAATTGAGTATTGACGACATTCGGAACAACCATCATTTTAGTTGTTATGCCCAAATCTCTTAGACCCAAAAGCAAATCGTTGGAAACAGGCAAGATAAATTCAGCTTGATTTCCAATAATGACAGCAGTTTGTTTTATAATTTTAGAAGTTACTTCGGCATTTATTTTTCTTAAAGCTGTCCAATGTTCAGTCACTACAAATGGAATCTTGTACTTCTTCTTCAAATATACTGCAAACAGCATATTATTATGAAGAATATTGGCATGAACCAAATCAGGCTTCTGCAATTTGGAAAAGCCCTTATTATAAGCTTTCATTCTCCGAAAAAAATTCTTAACAGGATTTTTGGAATTTTTATAATAAACAATTAAAGTTCTAATACCATTTATCAATCGATCATCAAACAAGTATTTTTCATCTTGGTCAAAATCTCCGATAGTGTGCAGTATTTCTACATTATGAACCAAAGAAACCGCTTCAGCGTGTCTTTGTACAAAATTACCGTTGGTGGGTTCTATTTTATTAGGAAACCAGGAAGAGATAAAGAGGATGTTTTTTCTTTCCAAAATTTATTTAGATGTATCTTTGTTTGCCTATTTACAAAAAACAGACTCTAACAAAATGAACGCTAAAATTAATAAAATTCTTTCTTTTATCCGAATAATTATTAAAAACCCGAGTCATATCAATCTTGTTCTTAATAACCAGATTGTGATGAATGAAGAATTTAAAAAATATTATCCCAATTTTATGTCTTTGCCTCAGATAGATATGCGACAGCTCAATGATGAAATCCCAGAAAATATTCAGAGCTTTTTGCTCGACGGAAGTTCACTGATTACTGATCTTCTGTTGCTTTCTACTCTGTCTGTCAGAAAAGAGGTAAATTCTTATCTCGAAATCGGCACCTGGCGCGGAGAAAGTGTGTACAATGTCGCAAAATATATTGACGATTGTACCACGATCAATCTTTCAAAAGAAGAAATGAAAACGATGGGATTAAATCCCAAATATGCAGAGCAACATGGTATACTTTCCTCCAAAAACCCAAAGATTCTCCATTTAGAAGGCCATACTAAAAATTTTGATTTTAGTAAGCTCAACAAAAAATATGATCTTATTTTTATTGATGGTGATCACAGCTACGAAATGGTATTGAATGACACCAAAAAAGTCTTCAATCACCTTGTACACGACCGTTCTATTGTGGTATGGCACGATTATGCATATAATCCACAAAAGATACGTCACGAAGTTTTCCGGGCAATTTTAGATGGTGTTGGTAAAGAAAACCATTCTTATTTATATCATCCTCAAAATACGATGTGCGCGGTTTTTATCAAAGATAAACTTACCTCTTCTCCTTTTGATGAAATGCTGATTCCTGAAAAGTTGTTTAACATAAAAATCCAAGAAGAGAAGTTCAAAGGCTAATCCAGATAAAACCCAGCCCAACTTCTTTTCAGAGGAAGTAAAAAATCTGAAAGGAAGGCAACGTAAGTCGATTTTGAAAAATCAAAAACTTCGATGTCGTTAGAAATTTCACCATTTTTCAATCCATTTTTGAAGTCAGTAAGCTTCAGTGTCTTTATTTCTCCATTTTCTACGAAAGCGGCTTTCATACGGTCGAAAAAGCCAAGCCCAAATTCTTTGTCCAATTCACGAAAAACACCCGTTAAAGAATCTATAGAACACCCCGAAGCAACTTCTTTATCCTCATCAACACAAATTACCACAAATTGGTTTTTTTCTATTTTAAATGAAGAAGATAGTGGTTTTCCGTGAGCTGCCCAATTTGCTAGAAAATCATAAAGTTTTTCTGTGATAATTTTTGCTTCTTTAGTTGTAAAAGGTCTTGAAGCGGGATATATGATAACTCGGTAATCGTTAGTTTCTACTATTTCAGAATTTTCAATTTTCATTGTCTATTAATTAAAGAGTAAAATTACGTAATTTTCCTGAGTTGGAAACCATTGTATTTCTTGCATAATGCATTTAGAAATATAATCAAAAGTAGAACTACAAATCCTATAAAGAATCTCAGGGTACCACCTTGAGGGAAAAATAGAAATTTAATATAAATATTTGCAAAAAACAATATTGCTAAAACTCTCAACCATGTATCTTTTGAAAGATAAAAGGTAGAACATAATAAAACAATGGAAACTAAAGTAATTCTTTTAAAGTTGATCAACTTAAATACGACAAGATCCCAATAAGCTTGAAATGTAAATTCTGCTTTTTGAGCTGAGATTATAGGTCTCCGGTAAATAAAACTGTCGTAAAAAACGTCTTTCCACCCTGGATAATTGTAATATTTAATGATCGCAACATAAATGATTACAATGGAAAATCCTTGAATAATTAAACTATAACTAATCTGTTTATCTTCTTTTAAATATTTAATAACCAAAACTACAAAAAGATAGCTTATTGCAAAAAGCACATAATCTGGTCTGATTAAAACGCAGCAAAGCAGAAAAATAAATTGTAGTAGTTCGGATTTTTTTTGAAGCACACTTATGATAAAAAGCATTAGAAATACAAAAACCAACATATCAGGTGTTGGATTTTGAGCCATGTCTCTTACCGGGGGAAGCCAGAAAATAAACAGAGAAAGCAATGGCGCTATAAAATGGTTTTTCGGAAAAAACAGTTTTAACATATAAAACAGAAGTAATCCCGATATAAAATAAGAGAAAATATTAACTAAAAGAACAGAGTGAGGTCCCGAAAATCCTAGTTTATACAAAAAATAAACCGCAGCATTAAAACCTATTTTAATATTATAATATGGCAATTGTTCGCCGAAAGCCGTATAGTCTGCATAGAAAACTTCATTTGGATAATTAGAATGCACAATGTCATTAAATTCTGCTTTTGATGCCTCTTTTTCAATATCAGAATATACCTTTTCGTGTGCTTTTTTTGCATCATCAGGAAATTCCCAGGAATAAACGCTGCCTAAATATCCAGGCATATCCCAATCGTAAACCCTATTCTGATAGCAGGAAAAAGTAAGAAAACTTAAACCTATAATAAAAAAAAGAAAGGATAAACCCCATTTTAAATTCATAACGCAAGATTATCCTTTCTGGAAAATATTTATAAATCTTCGGCTTCAGCCAAAAGTTCTACGATATCTTTTACTTCAACTTCGTTATTTTTATTGAAATGTTTCACACCATCCGTCAACATCGTGTTGCAGAACGGGCAACCTGTTGCAATGATCTTCGGCTCGAAAGAAAGCGCTTCTTCTGTTCTTTCCACATTTATATCTTTTTTTCCTTTTTCAGGTTCTTTAAACATCTGTGCTCCACCTGCACCGCAGCAAAGACCATTTGTTTTGCAACGTTTCATTTCAACTAATTCGGCATCCAGCTTTTCTAAAAGCATTCTCGGAGCTTCATACTCATTATTGGCTCTTCCCAAATAACAAGGGTCGTGGAATGTGATTTTTTTTCCTTTGAAACTTCCGCCTTCAATCTTCAGTCTGCCCTCATTCATCAACTCTTTTAAGAACTGTGTGTGATGAATTACTTCATAGTTTCCACCTAAATTAGGGTATTCATTTTTAAGAGTATTAAAACAGTGCGGACAAGCCGTAACGATCTTTTTTACTTCATAAGCATTCAGAACTTCAATGTTCGTCATTGCCATCATCTGGAAAACAAACTCGTTCCCTGCACGTTTTGCAGGATCACCGGTACAGCTTTCTTCCTGTCCTAAAACAGCGAATTCTACACCTATTTTATTTAAAATTTTGCAGAACGCTTTAGTTATTTTTTTGGCTCTGTCATCGAAACTTCCAGCGCAACCTACCCAGAAAAGAACTTCCGGAGATTTGCCTTCCATTGCGTATTCCGCCATTGTTTTTATATTGAAATCCATATCAGTTTCAAATTTATCAATATAACAGTGTAACAGTTTACCAATGATTGTTACCTCGTCACATTTTTACATTATTAGATTAATTATTCTTTTGCCCAATTCAGACGGTCAGCCTGATTGTATTGCCAAGGAGCGGCATTGTTTTCTACATTGGTCATCATCAGATTTAATTCTTGTGGCGCTGCAGATTGCTCCATCACCAAGAATCTTCTCATTTCGAAAATAATAGAAAGTGGATCTAAAAGCACCGGACAAGCCTCAGTACATGCATTACAAGTAGTACAAGCCCAAAGTTCTTCTTTTGTGATGTAATCGTTCAACAACTTTTTACCATCATCTTCAAACTTCCCGTTTTTGTCGATGTTTCTTCCCACTTCTTCCAAACGGTCTCTGGTCTTCATTAAAATCAATCTCGGAGACAGTTTTTTACCTGTAATATTTGCAGGGCAAACAGAAGTACATCTTCCACATTCTGTACAAGAATAGGCATTTAAAAGCTGAACCTGATTCAAATCAAAAACATCTTCAGCACCAAATTTCGACGGAACTTCTTCAGTACCTTCAGCCGGAGCTGCGTAAGGATCTGCATTAGGATCCATCATCAATTTTATTTCTTTGGTAACAGATTCAAGATTATTGAATTTTCCGTACAAATCGAGATTGGCGTACCAAGTACTCGGAAAAGCAAGGATAATATGTAAATGTTTAGAATAATAAAGGTAATTCATAAAGAACAGAATCCCTATAAAGTGAAACCACCAAGCTCCTCTTTCAACAATTTCCAGAAAAATAGTATCAAAACTGAAAATTTCTAAAAATGGTACTAAAGTCATTTCACTGATTGGAAAACTTCCATGCGCTGCCAAAACTCCTCTTTGCTGTAAAATGAAGTCTGAAGAATTCATTGTGAAGAAAGCAACCATTAAAGCAAACTCAATAATCAAAATCCAGTTGGCATCATTTTTTGGCCATCCGAAAAGCTCTTTCATCGTTAATCGCTTAACTCCGTAGAAATTTCTTCTAATAAAAAACAATACAACACCAATGATCACCAAAATGGCCAGAATTTCTAATGTTGCTGTGAAAAAATTATAGAAAGTATGTCCGAAAATTGTTGCTAAGAACCGATGAGTTCCAAAGATCCCGTCAACAATAATTTCTATTAATTCAATATTAATAATTACGAAACCAACATATACAAAAAGGTGTAAAATGCCCGCAATAGGTCTTTTTACCATTCTGCTCTGTCCCATTGCGACTCTTGCCATAGTTTCCCATCGCTCAGCTTTTCTGTCACTTCGGTTGATTTCTCTTCCTAATCTGATGTTTCTGTAGATTTTATAAAGACTTTTTCCGAAAAGCCCAAAACCAGCAATAAGTAAAATCAGGAAAAATACATTATCAAGATACTGCATAGTGTAGAGGTTTAGTCTTTACTGTTCTTACCAAAAACTGAGAAATTGATATATCTCTTAGGATTAGCCTTCATATCCTCAATCAAAGAATTCAGATTGGTAGATGCAGAATTCAAATTGTTATACAACTGATCGTCTTTCATGATCTTCCCTAAGCTACCTTCACCTCTGTCAATACCAGAAATCACACCGTTTAATTTCCCAACAGTTTGATCCAAATTGGCAATTGTTTGATTCAATTGTTTCGTATCAATGCTTTCTGCAAGATTTCCGTATTTGTCTAAAGTTGTCTTACCGCTTTGCATTGTTAAACTTGCTTCATCAAGAACTTTCTGAAGTTTAGGATCGTTGTTTCCAACCAATCTGTTTACACTTCCGGCTGTATTTTCCAATGCACCAACGGTTCTGTTTAGATTATGAAGCAATACTTTTATTTCTTCTCTGTTTTGAGCATTCATCACCTGGTTGGCGTTTGCCATCAAAGAATCTACTCTATGCAAAACAGTCTGCAACTGGTCTTTCACAGGACCAACCTGAGATGAAAGACTGTTCATCATTCCTAATTTGAATGCACCTTTCAAAGTATCACCATCTTTAGCAGTAGGACCACCGTAAAAAAGATTGACTCTCATTTCTTTACCGCCCATTAAGCTAGGTTCAAAAATTTCAAGATTTGAATTTTTTGAAAATTCAAAATTATCATCTACGGTAATTTTTACAATAAAGTGCAATTTGCCATCTTTGCCTGTCTGAGGGATGATTTTATCAACCTGCCCTACTTTGAGACCATTAATGGAAACCGGGGAAGACTGTGTAAGTCCTTCCACATTATCATATTTTGCGTAAAATATATTGTCGGTAGTAAAAAGGCTTCTGCCTTTCATAAACTGAAATAAAATCACAAAGCCAACAATGGCTAAAAGTGCGATTAAACCAGCCTTTAATTCTTTACTGAATTTCACTTGTTAAATTTTTTCTAATGTAGCAAATATAGCACATTTTAAATTAATGTTTCTCTCTAATGCAGTGGGTCAAATACAAAAAAAGCGCCAAAATTATTTTGGCGCTTTTTTATTTTTTAAATCAGGATGTTACTGTTGATTTCCAAGTTTACCCCAGATCTCAATTCTATAATCATCGATATCTGCATTGTCTTGTAAGCTCTTTAACCAAGACTGACCAAACATTCCTGCATTTCTCTGAGTAACAGACTCTGTAAATTGTTTTATGTCGCCAGGTTGCTTATTGATCGTTTCACTCTTTTTAACGATTACATAAACTCCGGTACCACCTTCGATCGGGTTTGAAACTTTTCCTTTTGCAATACCAAAAGCAGCACCTGCAACTTTAGGTTCCATCGCTCCTGCTACAGAAGGATTAAGCATATTAACCTGCGCAGACTGTTTTGTTGTTGCAAATTTTGCAGCAACCTGATCCAGGCTTCCTGCTTTTCCGATTTTGTCAGAAATTTGTTTTGCAGCCAATTTATTCTGAACTACTGTTTCTATCTGATCTCTTACAGATTCAGGATCAGCAAGACCTTTTTCTTGTTTTCCGTTTAAGTAAACAACTACTTTATCTCCTGTACCTTCTACAGTGAAAAACTCTGTATCACCTTTCTCTCTTTTCTTATCAAAAGCCCAAGCGATGATTTCGCCGTCTTTATCAGTTCCTAAACCTTGAAGCTGACCGTCAAATCTTTTTGCTGATTTAGCATTTGAATATTGATAGTTTGATTTTTTAGCAATATTTACAAAATCATTGAATGATTTCCCTTGAATCTGTTGGATAAATCTTCTTGCTTTTTTATCAACCTCAGCTTCTGTAGTTTCAGAAGGTTTGATTGTTTTTACGATATGAGCAACTTTGTACCCCATCGTTCCAGCTTTTTTATCTTCAATATTGATGATATGATAACCAAATTCAGTCTCAGCTAAACCTGTAGAACCTTTAGGATTATTTGCTAAAAACGCTAAGTATCCAGGGGCAAACTGACTTTGAGGAGTCGTCCAGCCCACACTACCTTTTCTTTCAACAGCACCTGGCTCATCAGAAAGCTTAAGGCCTTCAGCAAATTTTGCAGGATTACCTTTAATGACAGATAGTAAGCTGTCAGCAATTTTCTTTGCTTCTTCTTTAGTTCTCGTTGCCGTAGATCTTTCAGCACCTTTGTAAGCGATCAAGATATGATTTGACAATGTAGAATCTGAAGGTTTTTTATCAATTAATTTAGATAATACATAAAGATTCTGCTCCTTGTAAGGACCGAAAACCTGCCCGATTGCAGCAGTTTCAATTTTTCCCTGTAATGCTTGAGGCATTTGATTTGCCTGAACATAAGCATTATTGTAAGGCATATCTGAATTTGCCATTACAAACATAGAATCATTTGTTGTGTTTTGGAAGTTTTCTTTTCCATCACTAGCATCAGTACCTCCTGAGAATATTTTAGTAATTTCTTTTTGCACTGCAGCTTCATCCGCCGGACTTGGCTGAGAAGGGAAAAAAGCAATTCCTAAATTTCTGCTTGGCTCAGTTTTAAACTGTATCGGATGCGCTTTGATATAATTTGCTAAATCTTCAGTCGTAACTTTGATTTTATTTTTCTGAAGATATGATGCGTAATCTACTTTTACAAAATCGATATCAGCAAGCTGATCTCTTTCTTTCATCAATTCTTCAGCTTCTTTTTTACCTGTGGTGATTCCGGCAGAAACATTGGTGAATACCTGTCTTGCCATAATTCTGTACTCAATGGTTTTTCTAGTCTTCAACCATTGGCTGTATCCTTCAGGGTTTGTATTCTGTAAGGTTTCAATTTCTTTTTTTAATTCCTGAAGCTTGAAATTTCCTTTTTCGTCATAAAGCTGTTGGTTTTGCGCAAACATTTGATCAAACTGCAGCTGGTTCCAAAACAGATCATCTGTCATTTCAAAGCCCATTTTTTCAAATTGCTGTTTTACCAGCTTCGATTGTACCAATAATTGCCAAGCCTGCTCTTCTAGACCGTTTTTCGGCTGCCCTTGTTGATCCGCTTGCTGCTGTAATACGAAAAGCTGGTCATTAAATTCTTCACGAGTAATTTTCTCACCATTTACTTTTCCTAAAACATCAGGGTTTTTACCAAAAACCTTATCAAGGCTTTCCGGGTTTACCAAAAACGCTAAAAGCGCCAATGCGATCATTCCCATCAAAAGCCAAGGTCTACTCCTAATCTGTCCTAAAATTGCCATTTTATAAATATAGTTTTTATATCAGTGTGCGAAAATACACATTTTTAAGAAATTACAGAAATATAAGTCGTTTTTTTAATTTTTAAAATTTAAATACTCTTAAAATGGAAATTTTGACCGTATTTTTTGATGATTAACAAATGGCATTAATATTGTCAACTTTATACACAGTTCATACATATTGCTTTCTCTAAGCATATTGTAAATTATCATTGTAACGACTTAAACTGAAGATGACAATTTGTCATTCGATTTATTATGACAGAATTTGAAGATATAAATTTTGATGATATTCTTGGCGACGGCTTTAATATTGTAGCCGAAGAAATCAACCTTTCAGACTTGAATATGGATCATGAGAAAAGCTCTGAGCAAAACATTTTCCCAATACTTCCGGTAAGAAATATGGTAATGTTTCCTAATGTAGTTATTCCTATCACTGCAGGAAGAAAGGCCTCAATACAGCTGCTTGAAGAAGCACAGCAAAACGGTGATTATATTGGTATTGTAAGCCAAAGAAACTCTGACATTGAGCAACCTACCGAAAAAGATCTTTATCACACCGGTACTTTAGCGAAAATTATTAAAATCATTAAACTTCCTGAAGGAAATATCACTGCGATTACTAAAGGATTCCATCGATTTAAAATAAAAAGAATACTAGAATCTCAACCTTATTTTAAAGCTGAAATAACTAAATTAAAAGATACCAAAGCTAAAAATAAGGAGGAATACGAGGCATTACTCGAAAATATTAAAGATTTAGCCCTAAAAATTATTGAGCTCGATCCTAATATTCCGAATGCGGCTAACTTTGCTATAAAAAACATCAGCAATAACGAAGATTTACTGAATTTTGTAAGCACAAATGCCAATTTCCCTTATCTGGAAAAACAAAAACTTCTGGAAGAAAAAAGCTTGATGGAAAGAGCCAAAAAGTGCTACGAAATGATGCATGAGGACTTCCGAAAGCTGGAACTCAGAAACCAAATTCATCAAAAAACCTCTAAAGATCTGGACAAACAGCAGAGAGAATATTTTCTGAATCAACAAATCAGAACCATTCAGGATGAATTGGGAGGCGGGCCAGAAAGTGATGTTGAAGATTTACTTAAAAAAGGGAAAGATAAAAACTGGAAACCTGAAGTAGAAGAGCATTTCCAGAAAGAAATAGGAAGACTGCAAAGACAAAACCCTAATTCTCCGGATTATAATGTTCAGAGAAATTATCTGGATTTCTTTACCGATCTACCTTGGGAAACCTTTACAAAAGACACTTTCGATATCGAAAAAGCAGAAAAAGTTTTAGATAAAGCTCATTTTGGTTTAGAAGATATCAAAAAAAGAATTTTAGAACACATGGCTGTTTTAAAATTGAAAAACAACATGAAATCCCCTATCCTATTATTGGTAGGTCCTCCCGGGGTTGGTAAAACATCTCTCGGAAAATCTGTTGCTGATGCTTTGGGAAGAAAATATGTACGCGTTTCTTTGGGCGGACTTCATGACGAGAGTGAAATCCGCGGTCACCGAAAAACGTATATTGGTGCAATGGCCGGAAGAATTCTTCAGTCTATTAAAAAATCGGGCACTTCTAATCCTGTAATTGTTTTAGATGAAATAGATAAAGTAGGAAAAGGAATGCACGGCGACCCTAGCTCAGCATTGCTTGAGGTTCTTGATCCTGAACAAAATAATTCTTTCTACGATAACTTCCTTGAATTGGGTTATGATTTGTCTAAAGTAATGTTTCTGGCAACAGCAAACTCGCTTTCGACGATTCAAACTCCGCTTTTAGACAGAATGGAGGTCATTCAGATCGCAGGTTATACTTTAGAGGAGAAAATTGAAATCGCCAAAAGACATTTGATCAAAAAACAACAGGAAGAAAACGGTTTGACAGCAAAATCTTTCAAACTTGGAAATCCTGAGCTTAAACATATCATCGAAGCACACACTTCAGAAAGCGGCGTAAGAACTTTAGAAAAAAGAATTGCCGCAATCGCACGTTGGGTTGCTTTACAGACTGCTTTGGTAAGAGAATATGATACCAAAATTACAGTTAACAAAGTTGATGAAATCTTAGGCGTTCCAAGACCGAAAAGTTTATCTGAATTAACAGATGTTCCCGGAGTAGTTACCGGATTGGCGTGGACAAGCGTTGGTGGAGACATTCTTTTTATCGAAAGTATCACCAGCAACGGAAAAGGAAATCTTACGATGACCGGAAATCTGGGAACGGTAATGAAAGAATCTGCAACAATTGCGTTGGAATACATCAAAGCCAAGCATGAAGACCTAGGAATCAATGAAGATGACTTGGAAAAGAAAAACATACACGTTCACGTTCCGGAAGGCGCAACACCAAAAGACGGACCTTCTGCAGGAATTGCGATGCTGACTTCTATGGTTTCTTCATTCAAAAATAAAAAAGTAAAACCACACCTTGCGATGACCGGTGAGATTACGCTAAGAGGAAAAGTACTTCCGGTAGGCGGAATTAAAGAAAAACTACTCGCCGCAACTAGAGCCGGCATTACAGAAGTAATTCTTTGCGAAGCCAACCGAAAAGATGTAGAAGAAATAAAGCAAGACTATCTGAAAAACCTGAAAGTAAACTACGTAAGCTGGATGAAAGAAGTACTTGAACTGGCCATCGAAAAATAAATTTTCAACAATAAACTAAAAACCTCATCTGAAAACGGTGGGGTTTTATTATTTTTATACAGCAGATTTTTAATTATGAATTTTATAAAACTTCCATTTCTCCTGAAACTTGCATTAGCAGTGATTTCAATCATCGGAATAGGTTACCTTATCAAATTGGGGCAAAGTATTTTGGCTCCGTTTTTTTTGGCATTTTTGTTGGCGATGCTTTTTTTACCGCTTGCTAATTTTATGGAGCGAAAATTAAAGTTCCCAAGATCTGTGTCTACGATTGTTTCGGTAATGATAATGTTGATTATTCTTACAGGGATGCTCTATTTCTTTGGATCGCAATTATCCAGTTTCAGCAGAGATCTTCCGCACCTCAGCAAGCAGTTTAATTTGGTTTTTCACAATCTGCAAAACTGGGTATCACATACTTTTAATGTAAAAATTGATGAGCAACTCGATTATTTGGATCAGGGCTTAAACAAGCTTTTGTCTTCATCAGGAATTATTCTTGGCTTTACGTTCGGAATTTTTTCTACAAGTTTAGGTTTTATGGTATTTTTCATTCTGTTTTTCATATTCATCTTAAATTACAGAAGGATTTTAAATAATTTTATCGTCAATGTTTTCAATGAAAAGCATAAAGCAAGCGTGCAGGAAGTCGTTTCAGAAGTAAGAATTATGACGAAGAGATACATTATCGGGCTTTGTCTTCAGGTAATTATTGTTTCAGTACTTGCTACGATAGTTCTTACTATTTTAGGAGTAAAATATGCGATTTTACTGGGTGTTTTAACGGGATTATTAAACGTCATTCCTTACATCGGTATCGCTATTTCGTTATTAATTTCTTGTTTTATCGCATTTGCAACCGGCACTGTTTCTACCTGCGTTTATGTAGCAATAGGCTACGTGATCGTTCATGCCATTGACGGAAATATTGTACTGCCTTTTGTGGTTGGCTCAAAAGTGAAAATCAACGCACTATTTTCTTTTATCGGAATTCTTTTAGGCGAACACCTTTGGGGAATTTCAGGAATGTTCCTATGTATTCCGGCTATTGCGATCATTAAAATTATTTTTGAAAGAGTAGACGGTTTAAGACCTTGGGGGAAATTGCTGGGTGAAGATGACAAACCCAATAAAAAGAAAAAAAGCTACAAGATCTCTAAGAATATCACTTTAAAGGAAATGGATTGATTTATGAGTGATAAGCAATTGGTAATGAGTACTATTTTATATTAAGAAAGCCTTCAGATTGAAGGCTTTTAATTTTTATAATGCGCAAAGCGGGCTCGTACCGTTCGGACATGTTTCCGTACAATAGATATACGTTCCGCTATCCGTACAATATCCGATAGGATCTCCCGGATCAGTCGGTCCACCACCGCCACCTAAACATGGATCTCCAGGTGGGATTTTGCATGGACAACCAATTGGCCCGATATCACATTTTCCGGGACCACCGCCCCCTAGAACTTCTCTTAAATCTATACGATTCAGTTTTTTAAGATTTTTCAACATATTATTCGTTTTAATTTCTTGGTCTCACAAATATATCAAATCAAAAGACACATCTATATAAATTTCTCAATGTTTTTAAAAATTAATTAGTTTTTAATCAACCGATTATAATTTTATTTAATTTTAATGAAAAATATTACGCATGAAAATTATCAAATTTATCATCTGTCTCCTTTTCGGGTTAATGTTTGTCAATGCCGGATTAAACAAGTTCCTCAATTACATGCCAATGGAAAAACCCACTCCCGAGCAAATGGAACTTTTTGCAGCATTTGAAAAAATCTTCTGGCTGATGCCGCTAGTGGGTGCTGTAGAAATTGTCGGTGGATTATTATTTATCTTTCCAAAAACAAGAGCTTTGGGCGCCATTGTTATTTTGCCGGTAATGGTAGGAATTGTAATTCATGTTTTCACGATGGATAAATCTCCAATGGGAATGTCAATAGCCGGTGTTTTATTTTTAATTAATCTTTGGATGCTCATTGATAACAAAGAAAAATATAAAGCTTTGCTGAAGTAATAATGTGAATGGTGAATGGTCAATTCGCTCCGCTTGTCAATTTTTCAATTCACTTGCGAAGCAATATTCACAATTCACCATTGACCTTTAAACAAATGCACTGAAGCCAGTAATTGATCTGCCAACAATCAGTGAATTGATCTCTTTTGTTCCTTCGTAAGAATAAATAGCTTCTGCATCAGCAACGAATCGGGCGACATCATATTCAAGTAAAATTCCGTTTCCCCCCATCACTTCCCGTGCTCTGGAAACAACATCTCTCGTACGCATTGTACAGAAAACTTTTGCTAAAGAAGCGTGCTCGTCTTTTAAAATTCCTTCATCCTGCATTTCAGAAAGTCTGAAAACCAGGGTTTGCATCGCAGTCAGATTCGACAGCATTTCAACCAAATGTCCTTGAATCATTTGAAATGAAGCAATTGGTTTTCCGAACTGCTCTCGTGTTCTGGTATATGCTAATGCACTTTCATACGCTCCTCTTGCACAGCCAGTCGCCATCCACGCTACTCCGGCTCTTGTCATTCTGAGAACTTTTGCCGTGTCTTTGAATGAATTGGCATTTTGAAGCCTGTTTTCTTCTGTGATTAAACAATCTTTTAGTGTAATCAAACCATTTTGAACGATTCTGAGCGCCATTTTTCCTTTGATTTTCTCCACTGAAAAACCCGGATTGTCTTTTTCAACAATAAAACCCTTTACTTCGCCATCATCAAGATCTCTTGCCCAGATAATAATTACGTCTGCAAAAGTGGCATTTCCTATCCATTTTTTTTCACCGTTTAAAATCCAACCTTCCGGAGTTTTTTTGCAAGTTGCCGTCAAGCCTCCTGCAGCTCCAGAACCAACTTCAGGTTCAGTTAAGCCGAATGCACCAATTTTTTCAAACTTCTGCATTTGAGGAAGCCATTTTTGTTTTTGCTCTTCCGAACCGCATATATAAATAGAGCCCATTGCCAAGCCGGACTGTACCCCGAAAAAAGTAGCAATCGAAGCATCAATTCGTGCCATTTCCATTGCAATAACTCCTTCCATTAAAAATGGCATGCCTTTACAACCATACCCTTCGTAAGTAACTCCGCAAATATCTAATTTTTGAAATTTTGGAATCAGCTCGTGTGGAAACTCGTCCCGCAACCAATAATGATTTACCAAAGGCTTTACTTCTTTTTCCATAAATGCTCTTACTTTCAGCTGAACTTCTCTTTGCTCAGGCGTCAGTGTATGATAAATATCGTAGAAATCTCCATCAATTGGCGGTAACTCCTTCTTTTTCTTATTGGGATCGAGCATTTTCATCATTCCGCTGAGCTGCTTGTCATCAAGCTTGGAAAAATTTTCCATGAGCTTTGGGAGATTTACTTTCTGCGAAATTTCGCTAAGCTGATCAAAATCAATGGATTTAAATAATTCTATGGCGTTTCTGATTTTGGAAAAAGTTTTAGACATATTATTTGAGATTTAATTTGTAAAACATCAGCAAAAATCAATCCGAAATACCACACAAACAGTGCCTGCTCTTTTACAAAAAACTGAAATTCAATATTTTAAATTTAAATAAATATTTACAAAATGTTTACCTGCAATATTCAAACATTACAAACGATTCTGCGTGAACTTTGACCTAAGCAAACAATAAAAAATTAAAATATGAAAACGACTTACATCAGACTATCGATCGCAACAGCACTCTTAGCTGGCATCTACTCTTGCAAAAAAGGTGAAGCCACAACAAGTGACTACCAAACGACAGAATATAATAACGAGATTTCCGCTGACAGCATTTCTTCCGTAGCCACCATGTCTGTGAAAGACAAACAATTTGTAAAAACCGCCAATGTAAATATGGAAGTAAAAGATGTATATGATGCAACAATTTCTATAGAAAAATCGGTACAGGAGCTCGGCGGATTTGTTACCCACAGCAATTTACAGAGCAGGGTAATTTCTGAAGATACTTACAACACTTCAAATGAAGAAGCTATGCTGGTAAAAAAATATCAGACAGAAAACACATTGCAGGTAAGAGTGCCGACCTCAAAACTGGGCGAGCTATTAACCTTAATCAATGATAAAAAACTTTTCCTGAATTCTAGAATTATTAATGCAGAAGATGTTACTTCAAGCATTAAATATGCAGAAATGGAAGGCAAAAGAATTAAAAAAACCAGTGAAAATATTTCTGAGCTTAAAACCACAAAAGATAAAGTAAAAATGAGCGATGAAAATATGTCTGAAGAAAACCTGCAGCAATTGGCAAATCTTGATGTTACCGATAATCTGAAATACAGCACTGTTGATATCTACATTAAAGAACCCAAGCTCCGAATCGCAGAAATTGCAGTAACTAATTCTGAAAACATTGATAATAAATATAAATTCGACTTTTTCTACAGTGCAAAAAATGCTTTTGTTGAAGGATATTATTTAATTCAAAGAATTCTTATAGGATTGGTAACGATCTGGCCAATTGTAATTATCGCAGCTATTGCATTTTACTTTTATCGAAGAAATAAGTCTACTAAGAAATCAATCCCAGTCGACAAAGAATAAACTTGGCATCCTAACCTTCTGGTTATTTATATAAACATTACGAACCTCTACATTTGTGGAGGTTTTCTGTTTAAAGGAAGTAATGCAAAATATTGTTTCATTTCTCTTATCTTTCAATGAACTTTTCAAAAACATAAACAATAACACAATGATCAAAATTTTTATTACAACACTGCTTATTAAAAGCATGTTTGTCTATTCTCAAAATAGAATCAGAGTTTTAGATGCAGAAAATCACAAACCTATTCCTTACGCTAAACTCATTTTAAAAGACAAAGATTACTATAAAAATACTGAAGAAGATGGCGGAACAGTTTTAGATGAGAATGAAGACCTGTCAGAAATCCAATTTTTTGGATACGAGAATTTGAAAGTTGAGAAATTTCAGCAAACTTATTTATTACAGCCTAAATTTAATGAAATTAAAACTGTCGAAATTACGAAACCAAAGTTTGAAAAATCTTTTACTATAGGCACAATAAAGAAAAACGACATAGGTTTTTCTGCGTTAAAAAGGAGCTGGCTTGTCGTTGACTTGTTTAAAAGCGAGATTACTGACGAAAAAATTTATATTAAAAAGATAAAAATACCAACGCAGGTTCACAAAACAATAAAAGAAGCCACTTTTAACCTTGTTTTTTACGAAAATATCAACGGAAAACCCTCAGAAGAAAGAAGAAAAAATATTGTTGTTACTTGTAAGTCCGGCAAAAACATTACCGAAATTGATTTAACAAAAAATCCTATTCCTTTTCCAAAAGAAGGCTTGTTTATTGGTTTCGAATGGATTGTAAATAAGCAAAATACATATTCTTATGTCACTGATATTCATTATCCAGACGGAACAAAAAAAGAAAACGTATCACAGAAAGGGACAGCACCTACGTTTAAAGGTTATGAGTCTATAATTTCAAATGTCATGGCAAATGATAATGTAAACTGGCATAGCATTTTTACTGCAAAAACAAGAAAAACTGCTTACAGTATTTCTATGCAACTTGAGTTGACCAATTGATTTTTAATTCTCAATTAACATCATTGTACGAAAATTCCGTAAATTTGCAGATTGAAATTTAATAAATACGATTTTAGTGGATTTATTCGAAAAATTCCTAAATCATATAATCAATTCTACCTATGTTATCAAAAATAAACCCTACACACACAAATAGCTGGAAAGCCCTCGACGAACACTTTGGCAATAATGATTTTGAGTTGAGAAGCCTTTTCCAGTACAATCCAGATCGTTTTGAAGAGTTTTCTATCAAAAAAGATAATTTTCTCTTCGATTATTCTAAAAATTTAATCGATTCTAAAGCTAAAGAACTTCTTTTGAATCTTGCAGAAGAATGTCAGTTAAAAGATGCTATTTCTAAAATGTTTTCGGGAGATAAAATAAACGAAACAGAAGGAAGAGCGGTTTTACATACGGCATTAAGAGATTTTTCTGATAAAGAAATTTTGGTTGACGGTGAAAATATTAAGCCTCAGATTAAAAGAGTTTTGGAGCACATGAAATCTTTCTCAGAAAAAATTATTTCAGGAGAGCACAAAGGTTTCAGCGGAAAAGAAATTACGGATGTGGTGAACATCGGAATCGGTGGTTCAGATTTGGGACCGGTAATGGTAGTTTCTGCTTTGAAGCATTTCAAAACAAGATTGGATGTTCATTTCGTTTCAAACGTAGACGGAAACCATATTGCAGAAGTTGTAAAGAACTTAAATCCTGAAACCACTTTATTCATTATTGCCTCGAAAACGTTTACAACGCAGGAAACAATGACGAATGCGAATTCTGCAAAAGACTGGTTTTTAAAAGCAGGAAAACAGGAAGATGTAGCAAAACACTTTGTAGCTTTATCCACTAATGTTCAATCAGTTAAAGACTTCGGAATCGCAGAAGATAACATTTTCGAATTCTGGGATTGGGTTGGCGGAAGATATTCATTGTGGAGTGCAATTGGTTTAAGCATTGTTCTTGCGGTTGGATATGAAAACTTTGAGGAATTATTAAAAGGTGCCGAAAATACAGACCAACATTTCCAAACTGCTGAATTTTCAGAAAATATTCCTGTTTTGATGGGACTTTTAGGAATTTGGTATCGTAATTTTTATGCTGCGACGACTTATGCTATTTTACCTTACTCACAATATTTAGACAGATTTGCAGCGTATCTTCAGCAAGGAGATATGGAAAGCAATGGAAAATGTGTCGATAGAAACGGAGAGTTCGTAGAATATGAAACAGGTCCTATTATTTGGGGAGAACCTGGAACAAATGGGCAACACGCATTCTATCAATTGATTCACCAGGGAACAGAATTGATTCCGGCAGATTTTATTGCGTATGCAAAAAGTTCGAACAAAGTTTCTGATCATCAGGATAAACTTTTAGCTAACTTTTTCGCTCAGACCGAAGCTTTAGCTTTTGGTAAAAACGAAGAAGAAGTTGAATCTGAATTACAAGCATCAGGAAAATCTGATGAAGAAATTGATTTCTTATTAAACTATAAAGTCTTCCACGGAAACACGCCTACTAACTCAATCATATTCAATGAATTAACTCCATTTTCGCTAGGACAATTAATTGCAATGTATGAGCATAAAATTTTTGTACAGGGTGTGATTTGGAATATTTTCAGTTTTGATCAGTTTGGGGTAGAATTAGGAAAAGTTTTAGCCAATAAAATTTTACCGGAACTTGAAAATAATGAGACAATTAGCTCTCACGACAGCTCGACAAATGGATTGATTAATTATTATAAAGGAAATAAATAATTGTTGAAGATTTTCATTAATTTTAATCAAAAATAAAAATATGACACAAATTATCATAAACCTAAACAATAAGGAAGAAGAAACCTTTGTGGAAACTTTTTTGAAAAAAATGAAAATCAGTTTTGAAAAAAATGAAGATGATTTTGAGTTGACGGATGAAATGAAAAAGGTGATTGATCAAAGGAAATCAAAAAGCCACAAAGAGTTTACTCCAGCAAGGGATTTTTTAAAAAAAATAAAAAAGGATCATGGTATTTGAGATATTCCAATATCCTGAAGCGGATCAAGATATTTTGGCTGCAGTAAATTACTATAAAGAAATTTCAAATTCTACAACATCTAATTTTGAAAAACAGCTTTCAAAAGCTTATGACCAATTAGAAAGAAATCCTTTTTTTCAAGTTCGATATGATGATGTAAGAGTACTTCCTCTCAAAAAATTCCCTTATATCATTTTATTTCACATAGATGAAATCAAGAAAATAGTTTTTGTAATTTCCGTTTTGTGTACTCATCAGAATCCGGAAAAATATCCTTAAAATCTAATAATAAAAAGTAATAAAAGTAAAAATGGCAGAAATTCTTGACGGATTAAAAGTATCCAAAGAAATAAAAGCAGAAATCAAGGTTGAAGTTGATAAAATCATCGCAAGCAAAAGAAGAGCTCCTCACTTGGTAGCTATTCTTGTTGGGAACAACGGAGCAAGCAAGGCGTATGTAAATGCTAAAGTGAAAGACTGTGAAGAAGTAGGATTTCAATCTAGCTTGGTTAAATTTCCAAGTACAGTTTCTGAGTCTGAATTATTGGAAAAAATTGACGAACTTAATAAAGATAAATCAGTAGACGGTTTTATCGTCCAGTTACCTTTACCCGACCAGATTGATCAGGAGAAAATTATCAACGCTATCGATCCGAGAAAAGATGTCGATGGTTTCCACCCTACAAATTTCGGAAAAATGGCTTTAGAAATGGATACATTCTTACCTGCAACCCCTTTCGGAATCTTGACATTACTTGAAAGATACAATATTGAAACAAAAGGAAAAGACTGTGTCATCATCGGAAGAAGTAAAATCGTAGGAAGACCGATGAGTATTTTGATGGGAAGAAAAGATTTTCCCGGAAATTCAACGGTTACTTTGACTCACTCTTACACGAAAGACATTGAAGAATATACCAAAAAAGCAGACATCGTAATTACCGCTTTGGGTGATCCACACTTCTTAAAAGGTGAAATGATCAAAGACGGAGCCGTAATTGTTGATGTTGGTATCACAAGAGTAGACAACGATTCTCCAAAAGGATATTATCTGGCAGGTGATGTAGATTTTGACAGTTGTGCAGCAAAAGCAAGCTGGATCACGCCGGTTCCGGGAGGAGTAGGTCCAATGACAAGAGCGATGTTGATGAAAAACACCATCATTGCTTACAAAACTTCAGTCTATAACGACTAATTTTGAAATGAATAAAGAAGAAGATATATTATTAAAAGAAGGTAAAATGCTCCCTGTGATGGAGCATTTTTACACTATTCAGGGTGAAGGTGCGCATACAGGAAAAGCAGCTTACTTTATCAGACTGGGAGGTTGCGACGTGGGTTGCCACTGGTGTGATGTGAAAGAAAGCTGGGATCCTACACTACACCCCTTGATGAATGCTGAAGAAATTGCAGAAACTGCCGCAAAACACTGTAAAATTGTTGTTTTGACGGGCGGCGAACCATTAATGTGGAATTTAGATATCTTGACTTCTAAATTAAAAGAATTAGGATGCACCATCCATATTGAAACTTCAGGGGCATATCCTTTGAGCGGACAAATCGACTGGATTACACTTTCACCAAAGAAAACAGGACTTCCAAAAGAAGAAATTTATGCTAAAGCTCACGAGCTTAAAATGATTGTTTTTAATAATAATGATTTTAAGTTTGCCGACGAACAGGCATCAAAAGTTTCTGAAAATTGCAGACTATATCTTCAGAGCGAATGGAGCAAACGTGACGAGATGTATCCTAAAATTACCGATTTTATCCTTGCAAATCCGCGGTGGCAAGCATCGGTTCAGACTCATAAATATCTTAATATTCCGTAAATTGTTTATATTAGCTTCTGCCTTTCATTAGAGAAGATGCAAAGAATCCGATATTCCCGTTATTTAAAGTCAATTATCATATTGCTTGACCTTCTGGTTCTTGCAGCAGTATTTGTATTGTATTTTTTAAATACTTCACGAGGTTTGTCAGACAATCAGGAATTATGGTCGGAATCTGCTTTTCCTTTACTTCTCGTTATGTCTTTCTGGGTTTTACTAAGCGGAAGAACCAGAATTTACAACATATCCAGAAACCTTACCTACATACTTTTTGTAGAGCGAATTATCATTCATTTTCTCTTATTTATAATAGGCTTGGTATTGATTCGAAAAGTGAGCGGCAATCAATTTTTTGGTTCCGAACTTACCTGGCTTTCACTTTACCTTTTCGTTTTTATATTTACATTAAAATCTGCTGTTTACTTCTTGATAAGATATATCAGAACAATGGGAGTCAACCACCGGAATGTGATGTTTCTAAGTGAGAATAAATCAACGGATGTTTTAAAGAAAATTATTGAAGACAGAAAAGATTTTGGGTACAAAATATTTAATTATACTTCATCTGAGCTAGATACTGAAAACCTGGTTGAATTTTGGAAAAAAAATGGAATTCACACCTTATTTATTCCGACAGAAAATTCATTCACCAATGAGATGGAAGACAAGATGTTCAAATTGGCAGAAGCCAACAAAGTTCATATTTCTTTGATCCCGAGTATTTCGAAGAACAATTTTTTCTTTTATGATTTAGGATATATTCAAACCCAGCCCATTTTAACTCAGGCAAAGTATCCTTTAGATTATTATTCTAATTTTTTTCTGAAGAGAACTTTTGATATTATTTTTTCGGTCTTGGTTTTGCTATTAATTTGTTCGTGGCTATTTCCCATTATTGCAATTTTAATTAAAAGAAATTCTAAAGGACCTGTATTTTTTGTTCAGAAAAGATATGGTTTTCATGAGGAAGTTTTTAATTGTATTAAATTCAGAACAATGGTTGTCAATGAAGATTCTACATCAAAAACCACAGGTGTAAATGATTCAAGAATTACCAAAATAGGAAAGTTTTTAAGGAAAACCAGTCTTGACGAAATGCCGCAGTTTATCAATGTTTTGAAAGGTGAAATGTCTATTGTAGGACCCAGACCGCACATGCTGGCGGTTGATAATTATTACAAACCCAAAATAGGAAGATACAGCTTGAGAAGTTTGGTAAATCCCGGAATTACGGGCTTAGCTCAAGTAAATGGTTTAAGAGGCGATGCGGGAAATGTAGAAATAGAAATGAACAAGAGAATTCTTGCCGACGCATTCTACATTAGAAACTGGAGTTTTACTCTGGATATAGTCATTATTTTAAAAACCATTTTATTGGTAATTATAGGAGATAAAAATGCAAAATAAGACGAGGTTTTTGTTACAATCAATTTTAGATTTTTAGCATCAAAACAAAGGCTCAGCCTTAACCTCAATCTTAAATAAATTAAATAAAAATAGTCTAATTTAGCAGAATGTTAAAAAAGTTTTTTACAGCCATAGGAGAATACATGATTCTTATCGGTAAATCTCTTCAAAAGCCTCAGAAAATGAGAGTTTTTTGGAAGCTTTTTATGCGAGAAATCAATGATTTGGGAGTCAACTCTTTTGGGTTGGTTATATTCACTTCTATTTTCGTCGGAGCCGTAGTTGCCATTCAGATGTTTAACAATTTTGATGCATCATCATTTCCAATTCCTCCATCTTTTGTAGGATACGCGACGAAAGCAGTTTTAGTACTGGAATTTGCTCCTACTATTATCAGCTTAATTTTGGCGGGAAAAGTAGGTTCATATATTGCCTCTACCATTGGTACGATGCGTGTATCTGAGCAGATTGATGCTCTAGACATTATGGGAGTTAACTCACCCAATTTTTTAATTTTACCTAAAATTATAGCCTGTCTTATATTTAATCCGCTTTTAATTGCAATCAGTATCGTTTTCGGTATTGGTGGAGGTTATATCGCAGGAGTATTGACAGGTAACTGGACGACTGCAGATTATATTTCAGGTATCCAAATGTACATGCCAAACCTTTTCATTATTTATGCATTTACCAAAACTATTGTTTTTGCATTTGTGATCGCAACCGTTCCTTCTTACTTCGGTTATTTTGTGAAAGGGGGTTCACTGGAAGTCGGTAGAGCAAGTACACAAGCGGTGGTTTGGACGATGGTATTTATCATTATTTCCGAATTAATTTTAACACAATTAATATTAAGCTAATGATTGAGGTAAAAGATCTTAAAAAGAGTTTTGGTGATGTTGAAGTGCTTAAAGGAATTTCAACCACTTTTGAAAAAGGAAAAACGAATCTTATTATCGGCCAGAGTGGATCGGGGAAAACCGTTTTCCTAAAAAGTTTATTGAATGTTTATCAACCGTCATCAGGAGAAATTTTGTTTGATGGCAGAGATATAAATGTAATGAACCGTGAAGAAAAACAGCATTTAAGATCTGAAATCGGCACCCTATTTCAGGGAAGTGCTTTGTTTGATTCTTTGACTGTTGAAGAAAATATCATGTTTCCACTTGATATGTTTACCAATTTGACCTTCAGAGAAAAGAAAAGAAGAGTTTTTGAGGTTATCGGAAGAGTACATTTAGATAAAGCCAACAGAAAGTTTCCGTCTGAAATTTCCGGAGGGATGCAAAAACGTGTGGCGATTGCCAGAGCGATTGTGAACCACCCAAAATATCTGTTTTGTGATGAGCCAAATTCAGGATTAGATCCTTATACATCCAACGTAATTGATGATTTATTGCTTGAAATCACCAAAGAATACAATACCACAACCATCATCAACACCCACGATATGAACTCGGTAATGACCATTGGCGAGAAAATTGTATATCTGAGATTGGGCATAAAAGAATGGGAAGGTAATAAAGATATTCTGATTACTGCAGGCAATAAAAATCTGATCGATTTCGTTTATTCATCAGAATTATTCAAAGAATTGAGAGAATATCTATTGGAGAATAATAAGACAATTGAAAATACTATTACAAAAATAGACGACAATGAAAAAATTAATTAGTGCAGCATTTATAGGATTTTCTGTTTTTGCATCGGCGCAAATTTCACTGGCAGGGAAAGCAAATGTATTGATTCCTACAAGCTCAGCTTCTTGGAAGAATCTTAAAACAGCAGCAACTAATGCTGTAGAACAAAAAGGGAAAAACATTACTGGTTTTAACGTAGGTTTATCTTTAAAAATCGATTTGCCAACAGCTTTATACGTAATGCCGGAGATTTATTATACCAATTTCAGCAATGAAGTTACCGTACAAAATGACGTGAATGCAGCTCAAACGACCATTAAGGCCAAAAACAGCAGAGTAGATATTCCTGTTTTGGTTGGGGTGAATGTATTGGGAGATTTACTAAGTGCTTATGCCGGACCTGTTGGAAGTTTCAATTTAGCTAAAAGCGACAATTTTGATAACTTCGTACAGAAAGTAGACGCTAAAGAGTTTACAGTAGGTTACCAATTGGGTGTACAAAGTGAAATTAAGAAAATCATTCTTTCAGCAAGATACGAAGGAGCTTTTTCTAAAGACCAAAGAAAATTCATCAACAACGTTGCAGGATCAAGTCAGGAAATTAATTATGACAACAGATCAAGCTTATTTCTGTTAGGTTTAGGATATAAATTCTAATTAGAAATCATTTACACATAAAAAATCCTCAAATTAAATTTGAGGATTTTCTTGTTTATTTTCTCTTTCTATTTCTTCTTGTTTTTTAACAATTTCTGCAGCCTTTTTTTCTAACTCTTCTTTTTCCTGTTGAAGACGTTTAAATTCTCTTCTTTTTTCCTCAGCTTTTATAGCAGATCCTTTGCTGATATAACCGGTCATACCACCGATAATCAAGCCAATTCCTATGCCAGCCATTACGCCCATCATATGAGATAATGTAATTTTTTCAGCTGTAAAATCTGTTGTCAGGTAAAAAAGCAGCACAGATACTGCAAGAAGAACTAAGCCTGTAATCGAAATACTTTTCATAATCGTGTTTTTTAATGGTAAATATTCATTTTTATAAATTTAATAATAAATTCTGATAAAATACTCCGTTTAAACCATTATTATAATGAAAACTTAAAGTATTTACATTAAATCTTTCCTCCAGCAGATTTGTAATATTCCAACGCTTTAGGTAAATCTTTCTGAATATCTCCAACTCTGGTTCCCGGACTTGGGTGAGTTGATAAAAATTCCGGTTGTCTTGCTCCTGAAGATGACGCTTCCATTCTCTGCCAGAACGGTATCGCCTGACGTGGATCATATCCTGCAATTGCCATCAAATTTAATCCCATTTCGTCTGCTTCAGATTCCTGCGTTCTTCCGTACTTTAAAAGAGCGACTTGAGACCCAACAGGATACACTTGTTGAAAAACACTCGACCATTGTGCATTTGAAATCGTACTTCCTAATAGAGCGCCTCCATATTGTGCAACCATAGCCTGTGAAATTCTTTCGTTCCCGTGACCTGCCAAAGCATGAGAAACCTCGTGGCCCATTACCACTGCAAGACCAGTTTCATCTTTAGTAATTGGTAGAATACCGGTATAAACAGCTACTTTCCCACCAGGCATACACCATGCATTCACCTGATTATCCTGAAGAAGATTAAATTCCCATTGATAACCTGACAAATCTGAACTTCTGCCAATACTTGCGTAATATTTTTCGGCTGCTGTTTTTATTTTACCTCCAACTTTTTTTACCATTTGAGCCTGAGATCCTGTCACAACTTTCGATTCTTTCAGAGTTTGTTGATACTGCTGAACAGCTGTTGACGTTATTTGAGGATTAAGTGTTCCAATTTGCAAAGATTTTCTTCCTGTCATCGGGTTTGTTGTACACGCTGCAACTGCAAAAGCCGCTGCTCCAATACCTAATAGATGAGTAATTTTCATAATTATGCTTATTATAAATGAACCTTAACAATTTCTATTCCAAAAAATAATCTGAAATTTGTATTTGCATACATTTTGATATATAAATTACTAAATTTAATCTTATGAAAAATTATATAAAAATAATATCTCTTTTTGCTTTCATATTTCTATTTCAGAATTGTGTTTCGCAAAAGGTTGATCCACAAATAGTAAACAATTTGGTAAGTACTGATGAATTTACTTTTCATGCTGAGAAAGCAAATCCTATGAATTATGATGTGATCAATGTTGTAAATTCAATTCCAAATGCAGCTCAACTGCGTACATTTCAGATTTCAGGAGATAATTATGGCATTGAGATAAAAAAAGGAGTGATGGAAGTTACACTTCCTTATTTTGGCAGAGCTTTTACTTCCAGCTATGGGAATTCTGATAACAGCTACAGATTTACCTCAAAAGATTACACAGTCACAAAAACTCAGAGTAAAAAAGGAAATTGGGTGTACAAAATCAAACCCAATGATGTGAAGAATGTTTCTGATATTAATATTGAAATCTTTAAGAATGGAAGAGCATCTACATCAATAAGAAGTAACGACAGACAGCCGATTTCTTACGATGGATATATTTCTAAAAATGAAGAAACAAAAGAAAAACTTTAATTGGCTTCGTGATGCGAAATTTAATTCTCAAAAAAATAATTATTAAATATTCTCAGAATCTTTGAACTCGGATTTTGAGTCTCTTAAAAACTTTTCAACAAATAATTTTGCTTCGGTACTTGGATTGGAAATCAGGTCTGAAGCATTTTTTTTATGCTGAATATAAGCCTCCTCCACAGAGTCATTTTTTTTCATCATGGCTAAAATATATTCCTGAACCCAATATTCAAAGCGTTTTTCAGATTGCATTGTCCGTACTTTATCAAAACGAGCGGTATTCTTTTTTAATGAAATAAAATCATCGATTTTCTGATAAACCTCCTTTAGCCCTTCATTCTGTAAAGCGGAACCTAGTAAAACAGGCACTTTCCAGTCTTTTTCTTTGGAAGGAAGAAAATCTAATGCCCGTTTCAGTTCGAGTTTGGTATTTTTAGCTTTCTGCAGATTGCTTTCTTCTACTTTATTAATAAAAATAATATCCACCATTTCCATGATTCCGCGCTTGATTCCTTGAAGTTCATCTCCACCACCAATAATTTTTAAGAATAAAAAAACGTCGGTAATATCTGAAACCAAAACTTCAGACTGCCCTACTCCAACGGTTTCAATTAAAATATAATCGTAACCTGCAGCTTCGCAAATCATCATCGTTTCAAAAGTAGTATTGGCAACGCCTCCCAAAAATCCGGAACTTGGCGAAGGACGAATGAATGCATTTTCTTCTTTTGCCAATTCTTCCATTCTGGTTTTGTCTCCCAGAATACTGCCTTTATTAATCGCTGAACTGGGATCAATGGCTAAAACCGCTACTTTTTTATTATTTGCAATTGCTAGCCTGCCAAAGTTTTCTATAAATGTAGATTTTCCTGCTCCCGGAACTCCTGTAATCCCTACACGAATAGATTTTCCTGTTAATGGAAGTATCTTTTTTAAAAGTTCTTCGGCCTGGCTTCTATGTTCAGGCTTATTACTTTCAACTAGAGTAATGGCTTTTGCAATCAAACGTTTATTGCCTGATTTAATGCCATCGATAAAGTCTTCTGTTGAAATTTTCATCTGAATATTCCATTTTTAAGGAAAGATGTAACCTTTCGGTTTCATTCATTCAAAAATATAAAAATAACCTGCAAAATCCGAGAAAAAGAGTACTAATTTTAATGCTTCTAAATTATAAAGCTATGAACCAATCACCTGTAAAATTCGTTATTTTTGTTTTAAACAATTAAAAAAAATATGAAAAGTCTATTTGCAGCAGCAACATTTACCCTTGTCTTATTAGCATCTTGTACGCCGAAAGCAACACCCGTAGCGCAAGCTCCAAAATCAGCAACCAGTACGGCAGAACAACTAGCACAGGGAAAAACAATCTTCGAAACTGCATGCAAAAGATGTCATGATTTGCCAGAACCCACCAAATTTACTTCTGTGCAATGGGTAGGAATTATGAATTCTATGGCACCTAAAGCGAAACTAAGCGACGAACAACATCAGTGGGTTTATGATTATGTAGTGTCTGTTAAAAAATAAAAGATTCAACCAACAAAAAAATATCATCATGAAAAAAATAATTGTAAGTATGATTTTAGGATCTGCTTTTATGGCTTCATGTGGACCAAAAAGTACAGCAGTAACCGGTCCTAAATTTACCACAGCAGAACATTTAGCACAAGGGAAAACAGTTTTTGAAAACTCTTGCAACAGATGTCATGCGCTTCCAAATCCGGAAAAACATGACGACCAAGGCTGGATTAAAACCTTAAGTAGAATGGCGCCAAAAGCAAAATTGAACGATGAACAACATCAAATGGTGTACGATTATTTGATTTCTGTAAATAAAAAATAGACTTTCTTTTGAGAGTCTTTTTGTGTTTAAATCTCACCTCAATTCGAGTTGAGATTAGCAAAAGTTCGCGATACACTTTTCTCATTTCATTAAGATAAACGCCCGAACTAACAAACTCCTCGCTCAGATTAAACTTATAAAAATTGACAAGCAAAGCGAATTTACAATTGACAATTAACCGTTTAAATCACTTTAAATCAATTCCCAAGCCTGGTTTTCCGGATAGAGTAATTTTACCATTTTCCACAAAATTTCCGGTTGCATAATCATTGGAAATAAGTGTTGCTCCGTCTAAATCGGCGTAGTCTACAAGGCCTGCTAATAGACATCCTGCCGAAATCCCAACTGTGGATTCTGTCATACAGCCGATCATAATTTTATAGTTTAATTCTCTTGCTTTTTTTATCATATCTAAAGCGGGCGTCAATCCTCCACATTTCATCAGCTTAATGTTGATACTTTTATAATATGGAATAAGTTCCTCAAGTGAATCGATATCCTGACAATCTTCATCTGCCATCCAATTTGCAAAGCCTTCTTTTTGTAAAACTTTATAATTGTCGATCGGTCGAGGCTGTTCCAGATAAGAGAATTTTTGAATTTCATTATTTTTCTGAAGCCAACTACAATCTTCATCGGTGAAGCTTGCGTTGGAATCTAATGCGATATTTTTATTTAATTGTAACAGTTTCTCAACCTGCATTTTGTCTAATCCTTTACATTTCACTTTAAACTTATTCCATTCACTTTGACGAATTTTTTTTATCTGTTCTTTAATAGGCGCTACAGAAATTGTGATCGAGCTTTCAACCAAATTGTCCGAAGGAATTTTATTTAATTCAATAAAACTTTTATTCTCCAACTTTCCGAACAGATCCCAATACGCACAATCCAAAGCAGAAAGCAAAAACGGATGTAGATTTAAACCCACTAAAAAAGCAAAAAAATCTTTGGGATGAATGATATTATGCCCCTCAATTTCACGCTGAATTTCTTTTAATTTTAAAACAAAATCATTAAGATTAATCTGATAATAATCAATCGCCACACACTCGCCATAGCCTTTACAATTTTGATGAGATAGTTCAATGAGCAATGCATCGCGATGATCATAGTTCCCGTAAGCGATGGAGAATGTTTCTTTTAACCGTAACTTTTTTGTTGTGAAATTAATCTTCATATAGTTTTTGCTCTTTATCAGTAAATATAATGACTGTTTTTCTAATAAAGCTATAAAAAAAGGAAGCCAAAACTGACTCCCTTTCTTAAATAATTGTTTTAGATATTTTATTTTACGATCAGCTTTTCGGTCTGAACTTTTTCTCCCTGTTTGATATTTACCATATAAACTCCTTTTTGTAATCCTTTTGTTGAAAAGGCTTTTTTAGAAGTATTCTCTCTTGTATCAGACATTATGAGTTTTCCCGTCATATCAAAAAGCTTCACTTTAACTTCTTCATTTGACTTATCTATATTTCCAACAAAAAATTCATCATATGTAGGATTAGGGAACAATACAAATTTTATTTCTGAAAATCCGGATTCCTGAGTTGCCAATATACTATCACATTCTGCCGGATAGGTGAAATCTTCTACCTGATCTGTCCCAACTGTCTTGCTTCCTGCAGTAGCCGCAACTCCTAAGCCTCTTTTTGCAAAAGTTTTCCAAATCATACATTTGTCGGCACCTCCGGTTTTCACCATATCTGCCTGAATAATAGCATCTCTTCCGTCAATAAAAGTAGGGCTGCAAATCTGAAGTTTCAATCCATCAACTACCAATTGCAAAATTTTAGCATTCCCAGAATTCGGATCTGCTAAAACATCATTATTGTACCCATATTTTTCTGCATATTTCCAAGTAAGATCCCAAAGCATTGTCGCCCATATAAAACCTACGGTATGAACACTAGTCGTTGTGTTTGTATTTCCATATGTATAGTTGTTCACCGAAAAATCAGGAGAATATTTTGTGGGTCTTATTCCCGTTCCAGTAGTTGGCTGAGACTGTGAATAACTTGCTATCCCTCTGGCTAAAGCAGAAGTATCTCCAGGTCTTGTCGTAAGCATTAAAGCAAAAAAATCTGACCAGCCTTCACCCATCTGCTCGGTAGAATTGGTTGTTGAAAGACAAGAATATCCTTGTCCTGTTAATCTGTTTGAAATACCATGTCCATATTCATGAGCGATAATTCCGTTATCTAAACTTGAATGTCTAAAACCAGTAAAGTCATTTGCCAAAGTAGCATTGATTGTGCTTCCATTGGTGATTTCATTAACTAAAAATTCTCCTTCTGCTTTACCTAACATAATTGTAGGAATTGTAATTGTGGCATCTGTTCCGCCCATATCTACTGGTGTATTGTTTGACGGATGATATTGGATAACTCCTATAGCTCCCGCTTTCTGTAAATTTTTAGTTTTAACAGGAAAAGCACACGTAGAAGCTATCACTAAACCAATTTTTCCGGTCATACTTCCTGCAGCTAGCGCCGAGCAAGCATCTGCAGGGGTAGATAGAGCTAGGTCTCCGGTTACAGATTGACCTTCAAACAACAGTTTTCCAAACGCTGCTGATCCTGCCAACAGCTTAGGTCTGGTTGCTAATGTAGCAGGTGAATTATACTGGTATCTTGAAATCGGGTCTTGAGCACTCTGTGATCTCTTAAAAAGATACATCTGCATTCTTGGTGCAGCAATATATGTTACACCACTAATTACTGTTTCATAGCCAGAATTAAAGTTAGCATTATTAGTACCACTTCCATCAAAAGCCTCAGCCTTTACAGCATCACCTTCCATTCCGCCTTTGTTAAAATTATTTGTCTGATAATTTCTGGCAACCTCATCGAAACCAAACTTATAGAATATATCATGCATCACATTATTCATATAGAACAAATTCGTAATTGCCGCATCTCTGTAAGCAAAAGGGCTGTCATATCTTCCATCTGCATGTGGAAAATTGAAATTCAATGAAGTCCCGCCATCCGGTGAATATCCCGCAGTGTTTGTATTATTCTGATCTGAATATGCATAAACATTATTACCTCTTGTGTTTGTATAGTTGTTTACACCATCCGAATGCCATCCTTCAGGTGATGCAATAAGATCCCACGGATTGTTGACTATTGCAAATGAGCCAAATGTAGGAGCTTCTGTAGGTAATGGAAGAACATTATACGAAGCATCAGACGGAACCAATAATGAAGTATTTTTCTGAGTATCGACGTTTACGGTCTCATGTTGCGCTGGTTCAGAATAATGTACATCTGATTCTATATCAGTGTGTTCAAAATTACAACTCACTGTCATATTGTCTTTTGAAAAAATCTCACCCGATGAGGCATCAGCGATTATATGCCACATATCCGAAGATTTTTTATCTGAAACAAAAAGCTCTTTTGCTAAAATAAATACATTGTTTTTTTCAAAATAGACGTTGGGCAGATATTCTACTCCTGAGATTTCCTGTAAATTTAGATTCTGTTTAAGTATTTCTTCAGAAAACTTCTCCTTAAGATTTCCCTGATTACCGATTACAATTTCTTTTTTGAAATCATTTTTTTCTGAGATAATTTTTTCATCTCTTATAATCACTTTTCCAAGTGCGTTATATACTCTCAGACCATTATATGTCTGTTGAACGTTTACAATATTTGCACCTAAACTTTTAGAATGATCTTCATTAAGGATGATAAAACTAAGTTTATTATCAAAACTATTTTTCTGAGAAAGCTGTGCGTTCTTTTTATAATAATCCTGAATTAATACTTTAGAATTTTGCCCGCTCATTGTATTGAAGGCAAATACTACCGCAACAGAAAGCGGAATAATAGATAATTTTTTTTTCATACTAGTGCTTTTAACAAATCTAATCTTTTTTCTGAATGTTCAATAAAAAAATATAATATGTTAAATACAAACCTGTTACGCTTGCATTTTGTTTTTATTATTCGGCTTTTTCGAGCACTTTTATTTTTTCTTTTTTTTAAATTAGGTTATATTTTAGACACAAACTGATTTTTTGACTTCTCAAAATGGCCTCAAAACTTCTTGCTTTTGTAAAGTATGTTGAATTTCGTTTAATTTTAAAACAAAATCATTAAGGTTAATCTGATAATAATCAATCGCCACAAACTTGCCATAGCCTTTACATTTTTGATGAGATAGTTCAATGAGCAATGCATTGCGGTGATTATAGTTCCCGTAAGCAATGGAGAATGTTTCTTTTAGGTGAAGTTTTTTTATTTTCATAATACTAACTTACCCATTGGTCAAATGTTCTTAAAACAACCCATTTTCCATTCACTTTTTTATAGATCGAAGTTGAACCTCCACCGTATAATCGTCCACAAGACATTGAATTTTGTACAATGCAAACCGTTTTATTCTTATTAAAGAAAGGAACAGAAAAAGTTTGAATGCATTTATCTCCATATTTTTTTCGAAACTGTTTCCAAAAATTTCGTTCATATTTTATGCTTAAATTCAAAATTTCGTCGGTGGTTACAAAATCTAATTTATTCTTGATTCTACTTTTTTGGAGATGAAAATTTATTAAGTTTCTATCTTGATTTTTATAGTAAGATGAATCTTTCATTGCAAAAATTGAATCATATGAGAAATTCAACGCTAAAACAGGCGGCGGCGGTGGTTCGTTCTCATTTAATTCTTCAAAAAAAATCCTCTTAACTGCAATATTATAAATGTTATCATGTAAAATATCATTAATGCTGTCTTCTCTAATTTGGTCAGTAATAAGTTGATTCAAAACTTCGTACTTCAAGTCCAAAGTTTCATCTTTTTGGATTATTTCTTTTCTCGCTTCGTTCTTTTTGCAGGAAATCAATAGCAATAGAATCAAAAATAAATAGTCTTTCATAAATTAAATTTACAAAAAAAGGAGACTTATTTTGTCTCCTTCTTGTTTTTAGATTTTTTCTTTGGCATTTTAGACTTTATAAACTTCTTGCGGTCTTTTACAACGTCGAAACTGTACGCTGTGAAACAATATTTCTCTGCTTCAGTTAAAAATTTTAAAGCATTGGGAAAGCTTCCTCTCTTCTCAGAAAGCAGGGATCTGTAAAACCATATAGTCGCTTTATCAATTCCTTTTATTTTCAAAGAATAGGTAATCAGCTTTTCGGCTTCCTGCAAATCTTCATTATCCAAAAGACATTTGATGTAATATTTCGGCGTATTGAGATTCGTTACATCACATTGCATTGCCTCTTCAAAATAGAGTTTTGATTTTTCGTAATCGATGAGCATTTCGCTGTAGATTCTTCCCATTAAACAAAGAGAATCTGCATCTTCAGGATCGTATGACAGCGCATAATTCAACGCTTCCAGACAATCCGGCAAGCTGTAAGGATAATTATCTAAAGCCTCGAAGTAATACTTACTTTTAGTTAAGGTCATTTTTATATTTTTTTAATTCGTTTTTCAGGGTATTTCTTTGTTTTTTGAAAGATTTTTCCTGATAATTCTTTTTAAAATCTGTTCCCGAAAAAGTCCGGACAGAGTTTCCTCTCTGCACCTGCAGATGATTGCTCCATGTTTCCTGCATTTGCTTTTGAAGTTGAATAATATTTTGCTCCAATACTTTTTCTTTCAGTCTTTCAATCGAAAGTTTTTTATTCTCCAATTGCGAACGAGAATCCTGCACAAAAACACTTTTTCCGGTCTGAATATGAGTCGCACGAACAGCAGTATTTACTTTATTTACATTTTGTCCGCCACTTCCCTGGCTTCTCGTCGTCTGAAACTGAATATCTTTTTCGTTGAAACTAATTTTCTTCAATCCTTCCAGTTCAAAAACCCCAATAAACCAATTGCTTCTTTTGTGCAGTTTTCGGAATGTACTTTTCCCTATCCAACAAATACTTCCTAACCAATTTTTTAAAAATTCATTTACATTTTTTGATTTTAAAAGTAGGGTTACAGATTTCAATGTCAGATTTTCATCACCATTTTCGCGGTGTATGATTTCGTAATCTATATTATTATTTTTTGCTTCCTCAAGGAAAACCTTCAGAACTTTGGCAACTATCCATTGGCATTCTAAAGGTCCTCTTCCTGAGGTGATTTGTATTATTTTGTCCATTGTTTTTTAGGAGCTTAATCCCGCTTTCCGCTATATCTTTTTTGCCCTCGTTTTTTTCAAGCCAATGCAAAAAAAGGATGCCGCTGCAATCGAGGCTATGGTTTTTCTCCTTGTTATTACTATTTGTTATTACATTGAGTTTGATTAAAAATCACTTATTAAAATATTGAATATTACAGTTGAAAATTTATCAATTGCTTCGGGCTTTAGCCCGATGTAGATGATGCAGAATCAAAGGCTTTAGCCGAAACTTGTTATATATTTTGGCTAAAGCCAACTCTTCATCATCCTCAATAAAATGGGCTAAAGCCCATTCCTATTGATGTTTTAAAACTATTTTAACTATCAAACTCAGTTTATTAATTATTTTTGGCAGGCTCGTTGCCAACAACCGACAACTATAACCATCAACCATTTTACTTATCCATCCTCACAATTCTAGGCTGGAAAGTTCCAAGAATATCTACCAATTCACTTTGTGCATTCATGACTTCGTTGATGTCTTTGTACGCCATTGGTGCTTCTTCGGCATTTCCGCCAATCAAAGTGACATTTTTGAGTTTTAATTCTTTTTTGATGTCATTTTGAGTGAAAAGATTTCTGCATTCTCCTCTTGAAAAAGCTCGTCCTGCTCCGTGTGAAGCTGAGTTCAATGAATCCGGATTTCCTTTTCCGCGAACAATAAAACCTTTTGCGGTCATCGATCCGGGAATCATTCCCAATTCATTTTCATTTGCCGGAGTAGCACCTTTTCGGTGAACAATCACTTCTTTACCGTTATGGATTTCTTTCCAGGCGAAATTGTGATGGTTTTCAATTCTGGCTTTTACTCTTCCTCCAACAGCTTTTACCAATCTTCTGTGAATATCGTCGTGACAAGCCGAAGCGTAATCGCCTGCAAGGTTCATTGCCGTCCAGTATTCTAAGCCGAGATGCGTATTCAAATCTAGCCAGGCGAAGTTTTGGGCTTCTTTTGGCAACGGACATTGCTCTGTTGCAACTCTCGAATAATACTGAGCTATTTCTGCTCCCAAACCACGCGAGCCGCTGTGTGAAAGAATTCCGAGGTATTTTCCTTTCGGAAGATTGATTTGTTTGTCTTCTTCCGTAATTTCGACTTCTCCGAATTCTACAAAGTGATTTCCGCCGCCGGAACTTCCCATTTGTTTGATGGCTTTTCCTTTTAATCGTCTCAAAATCGGAATCATATCGAACGTTTCTCTGTCGAAAATTTCGTGATCGACGTGAGATTTATGCGTTTCATACATCCCGAATTTGGTGTGCTCGGCAAGCGCTTTTTCATATTTATCTCTTGCTCCGTCAAGATATGAAATTGGCGTATCCAAAATACTGAGCGACATTCTACAGCCGATATCCATGCCGACTCCGTAAGGAATTACAGCATTTTCTACGGCGAGAACTCCACCAATCGGAAGCCCGTAACCGCTGTGTGCATCAGGCATTAAAGCTCCATGCGTTGCAATTGGAAGTTTCAATGCGGTGTACAATTGATTCTTTGCTTCATCCGAAATATTATTTCCGAAAATCTGAAAAGAAGTTCTGTTTGTGTTGAGCATTCTTTTTTCTGTTTTCTTGGATGAAAGTAAGGCTTCTGCGATTTGTCCGAAGGTTAAATCTTTCTCAAAATTTTCCGGATTGACCAGAATTTCCTTTAAAAGAGATTTTACATGATGAATATTTTTCGTTGCAAAATTTCTTTTCATGACTTCCAAAGCGATGTTTACGCTTTGATTATTTGGATAGCCTAATTTTAATATATCTTTTCCTTTAAGTTTTAAATTTCCCATTGTTTTTTTAATAAAATGTTTAGATATCAGACGCTAGATGAAAGACATTTTTGCATCTGACATTTCACCAACTGAAATTTTAGTTGATCTTGTTTTTGACATCTTTTTGAAAGAGATCTTCCTTCGTGAGAATGACAATGTTATTCAAACCTCATAGGTTTTTGAAACCTATGAGGTTTTGATTGACAGGAGTTTATTAGCCCCGATGGAAACGGCATCCTTTTTTGCGTTGGCTTGAAAAAGCGTTGGCAAAAAAGATACAGTGGACAGCGGGATTAAGCTCCTAAAAAAAATGATTTCGGGGAAACGTTTTGAGTTTGAAATATTGCGCAATAAAAAACCCGAAATCTTACGACTTCGGGTTTTGATATTTCAATATACTGTTGTTCTATGAATGTACCAAACCACGAAGCCTCGCCTTTGCAAAAGGCAATCCTACTGATGAATGTTGATTGTATTTGAACATTGCTTCGTTGTTTTTTTAATGGTTAAACTTGATTTTCAGATGCAAAGATATACAATTTTCTGAAAAACAAAATTTTTTCACAAAAAAACCTGAATAATTTCTTATCCAGGCATTCTTTATTTTTTTCTTAAACTTAATCTTTAGATCCTAAACTATCCATTGTATCGCCCATTCCGTTGCTGTTTGGGGAATACACTCTTTCTTTATCTAGGAAATATACATCGTGCTTTGCTTTTGCAATAATTCCGTTGTAAACATCTTCCGGTAAACCTGCAGTCTCTGACTCATTCTGATTAACAGAAGGCTTATTGTAAATTTTTAACGCTCCATATTGATCGAGAATTTTTTTTGCGTTTTGGGCATCTGTAAGATTGGAAGCATAAACTACCAAGTTGATTTTCCCTACACTTTCTTTGCTGTAAGCCGCTAAAATCTCGTTATCATTCACAAAAACATGATTCCAAAAACTTTTTGTTTTTTCATCATCTTCGTATTCATTATTTAAAGACTCCTGATCAAACCTTGATTTCGAAACAATAATGTCTGCATCAAGAAATCCGTTATTTTTTAATTCTGATTTTATTTCCTCGGTATTCACATTTTCCGGAAATACTGAAACTACTGTATAGGCCATAACATTTTATTTTTGGTTATGTCTTACAGTACAAAAGCTGTGCAATTTGAAGTCTAATGAAATGTTAAATTACATTTCTGGGAAATTTATTTTAGATTTTCGAAATTTGCAATCCAAATTTTTGCCTCTTTTAAAACCGTCTCGTTAAAATTGCTAAAAGTGACATTTTGATAGTGGAAACTCATCTTAAAATCTTCTAAATCTCCCCATGAATAATATAATAAGTAAAACGGATAAACATTTTTTTCATACTCTGATTCTACACAAATTCTGGATAGTTTTTCGAGACAAGAAAGCACATCGTTCTCACCATTAACAATCTTCTGTATATAATAATAAGATCGACTTTGAACTGCTTTTTCCCCTTCAAATTCTTCAAGATTAAATTCTTTTAAAACTTTACTTACAAAAGGTTTAATTTCCCAAGTATCTGTAGGTTTAGAAAATGCGGAAAGCATTTGAATGTTATCCGTCACAATTTCTTTCTGCAGTAGATCTATCGCCCAATCTACACAAATATCATAATTAAATGGAGAAAACCCTTTATGAGACTGAACCAGCCACGTAACATCAGATTTCTCAATTAAAACATTCACTTGATTACGCTAAAAATTTATTCAAAATATCAACCGCACATTTAGGAAGATTTGTTCCGGGACCGAAAATGAAATCAGCTCCGTTTGCATACAAAAATTCGTAATCCTGTTGTGGAATTACTCCTCCCACAACGATCGTAATATCTTCGGCACCCAATTTCTTTAACTCTTCAACAACCTGCGGAACCAAAGTCTTATGACCAGCCGCCAAACTTGACACTCCTAAAATATGAATATCATTCTCAACCGCCTGCTTTGCAACCTCTTCCGGAGTCTGGAATAACGGCGCAACATCGACATCAAATCCCATGTCTGCAAAGGCAGTTGCTACCACTTTTGCACCACGGTCATGACCATCCTGCCCCATTTTTGCCACCATAATTCTTGGACGACGACCTTCTGCTTCTTCAAATTTTTGGGTAAGCTCAAGTGCTTTTCCAAAGTATTCATTTTTACCTGCATTCATAGCGTAAACTCCTTGTATCGTTCTGATATTGGCTTTGTAACGTCCGAAACTTTCTTCCATTGCATCGCTCATCTCGCCTAAAGTCACTCTCCTTCTTGCCGCTTCGATGCATAATGCCAAAAGATTTCCGTTTCCTGTTTTCGCAGATTCTCGGATTTCATTTAAAATCTGCTCTACAGCTTCGCTGTTTCTGTTTGATTTAATTGAATCTAATCTTTCAATCTGCTTTCTACGAACTTCAGTATTATCAATATCTAAAATATCGATTGGTGTTTGCTTTAAGCTGGATTTAAATGAATTGACACCAATGATAAATTCTTCACTGCTGTCAATTTTAGCTTGTTTTTTTGCAGCAGCTTCTTCAATTCTCATTTTTGGAATTCCGGCTTCGATGGCTTTCGTCATTCCGCCTTCTTTTTCTACCTCATCGATGAATTTCATCGCTTCTTCGATCATTTGCTGCGTAAGGCTTTCAACCAAATTACTTCCCCCCATCGGATCTACAACATCGCAGATTCCGCTTTCCTGCTGAAGAATAATCTGTGTATTTCTTGCAATTTTTGCCGAATAATCCGTAGGTAAAGCAATCGCTTCATCCAAAGCATTGGTATGAAGAGACTGAGTTCCGCCTAAAGCTGAAGACAAAGCTTCAATCGCTGTTCTCGTAATATTATTAAATGGTTCTTGCTCTGTTAAAGACCAACCTGAAGTTTGTGAATGCGTTCTTAAAGCTAAAGATTTTGGATTTTGAGGATTAAACTGCTTTAAAAGCGTTGCCCAAATATATCTCGCGGCACGCATTTTAGCAATTTCCATGAAATGATTCATCCCGATTGCCCAGAAAAAAGATAATCTTGGTGCGAAATCATCCACATTCATTCCTGCTTTAATTCCAGTTCTTACATATTCTAAACCATCAGCTAAAGTATAAGCCATTTCTAAAACGGGAGTTGCTCCAGCTTCCTGCATATGATATCCGGAAATTGAAATCGAGTTGAATTTCGGAATATTTCTCGAAGTGTATTCAAAAATATCAGCAATAATTTTCATGGACGGTGTTGGTGGATAAATGTACGTATTACGCACCATAAATTCTTTCAAAATATCATTCTGAATGGTTCCTGAAAGCTTATCCTGAGAAACACCCTGCTCTTCTGCCGCTACAATATAGAATGAAAGAATCGGCAAAACCGCCCCATTCATCGTCATGGAAACCGATATTTCATCTAAAGGAATTTCGTTGAATAAAATTTTCATGTCCTCAACAGAATCAATCGCAACACCAGCTTTACCAACATCTCCAACAACTCGTGCATGATCGGAATCGTAACCTCTGTGTGTCGCCAAATCGAAGGCAACGGAAAGTCCTTTTTGTCCGGCAGCTAAATTTCTTCTATAAAACGCATTAGATTCTTCAGCTGTAGAAAATCCTGCATATTGACGAACGGTCCAAGGTTTTTGAACATACATCGTCGAATAAGGACCTCTTAGAAAAGGTGCAATTCCCGGAGAGGCATCAGCGATATCTTTATTTTTTACATCTTCTGCTGTGTATTTTGATTTCAGCTCAAGTCCATCCTTTTCAAATTGGTAGATTTCCTGCTGATTTTCAGATATATTAAATTGAGGAATTTTATTCTTTATTTCCCTTCTCATTTCTTCAGATTTAAGATTTTAAAAATAAGCATTTTTGAGAGAATGTTTTGCGATTGATTTTTAGGAAGGAAAAGTAAGATTAAATGCTTAAAATAAAGAATCTTTTAACGTATAGCTCTTTAGGCTTTATCAACTTGTTTAATTTAATAGGACTTCATCCTATTCTTCGTTAAATCGTCCTTTCAGGACTTCTTAGTAACATAAAATACAAAAGCGAGACTGTACTATTACAATCTCGCTTTCATTTAAACCTAAATAAGTTTTGATTATTTATTTAGCTTTTTAATGCCCATTTCATATAAAGCGAAAGAAATCAAGTCAGCATTTTCACTGATTACCTGATCCGTTGCTCTTCCGGCACCATGACCTGCATTTTTCTCAATTCTTAGCAAAATAGGGTTTGCACATTTTTGTTTTTCCTGTAATTCTGCACCAAATTTGAATGAATGCGCCGGAACTACTCTGTCATCGTGATCACTTGTAATAATCATTGTTGACGGATAACAAGTTCCTGCTTTTACATTATGAACCGGTGAATATGATTTTAAATAATCAAACATTTCTTTGTTGTCTTCGGCAGTTCCGTAATCGTAAGACCAACCTGCTCCAGCAGTAAATTTGTTGTATCTCAACATATCTAAAACGCCCACTCCCGGGAAGGCAACTTTAGCCAAATCAGGACGCATCGTCATCGTTGCTCCAACTAACAGACCTCCGTTTGATCTTCCTGAAAGCGCCATATATTCTTTTGATGTATAACCTTTACTTTGCAAATATTCTCCAGCTGCGATGAAATCTTCAAATACATTCTTCTTCTGCATTTTCGTGCCTGCATCGTGCCATTTTTTACCGTATTCACCTCCGCCACGAATGTTTGGAACAGCGTAAATTCCGCCATTTTCCATCCAAATCGCATTAACTACGGAGAAAGATGGTTGTAAACTGATGTTGAAGCCACCGTAAGAATAAAGAATCGTAGGGTTTTTACCATTCAGTTTGATCCCCTTTTTATAATTGATCATCATCGGAACTTTGGTGCCGTCTTCTGATGTATAAAATACCTGCTCAGAAACATAATCTTCAGGATTAAATTTCACTTTCGGTTTTTGGTAAACTTCAGATTTTCCGGTATCTGCATTGAATTTGTACGTTGTTCCCGGAGTAATGTAATTGCTGAAAGAATAATACATTTCTTTCTCTGTTTCTTTACCTCCAAAACCACCGACATTACCTTTCCCAGGAAGAGAAATTTCTCTGATCAGCTTTCCTGTTTTGTCAAACTGTTTTACTTTATCAATCGCATCAACCATATAAGTAGCGAAGAAATAACCTCCGCCGCCGGAAATCCCCAACACATTTTCTGTTTCAGGAATAACATCTTGCCATGTTTCAGGAGATGGATTTTGAATGGTCGTTTTTACCAAACGCATATTCGGAGCATCTTTATCGGTAAAAATAAAAAGATTATCCCCTTCTGTATCAACAATATTTACATTGATATCAAAACCTTTGTTGACTTGAACGAAATCGCCTCCTTTCTTTAAATCTTTAACGTACAATTCATTTCCGTTGGTTGCATTTGCCGCTGAAATAATCAAATATCGTTGATCTTCAGAAACTCCAGCTCCCAAATATCGTCTTGGAGTTTTATCTCCACCAAAGATCAGTTGATCGGCAGATTGTTTTGTTCCTAATTTATGAAAGTACACTTTGTGCTTATCGGTCATTCCGGAAAGTACCGTTCCTTCTTTCGGCTTGTCGTAGCTTGAATAATAGAAACCTTCATCACCCTGCCAAGAAATTCCGCTGAACTTTACATCAACCAAAGTTTCATCGATCGGCTTTTTGGTAATGGCATCAATGATGATGATTTTATTCCAATCGCTTCCTCCTTCTGAAATTGAGTATGCTGCTAAATTTCCTTTTTTGTTGAAAGATAAGCTGGAAAGTGAAGTTGTTCCTTTGTCTGAAAACTTATTCGGGTCTAAGAAAACTTCTGTTGTTTTTGTTTTATTGTTGGTTCTATAGAGTACAGATTGCGCCTGCAAACCGTCATTTTTATAATAATATGTAAAATCTCCTTCTTTGAAAGGTGCACCAATCTTTTCGTAATTCCAAATATCTGTCAATTGCTTTTTAATCTGATCTCTGAAAGGAATTTTCGATAAATAATTTTGGCTGTAAGCAACCTCTTCATCTACCCATTTTTTGGTAGGGGCTGAATCATTTTCTAAATCTCTGTATGGATCTGCAACGCCTGTTCCGAAATAAGTATCTGTCTGATTTCCTTTGATCGCTTTAGGATAATTCATTTTTTGAGAATAAACTGTAGCCGAGAACAATACTCCGGCTGTTAAAAATATAGGTTTAAAATTCATTATGAAGGATTTTCTCAAAAATACGTAAAGTTGTGGGAATAAAAAAAGCTTCTGTATACCGACAGATTAAAGTCTCAGATTTTAAGCTAAATCAATCTTCACTAAGTTTAAAATACTGGTTTAAGCATTCTGTAAGTTTACAGAGAGTTTAAAATATCAGTTTAGATATTATGCAGATCTACGAAAAGTTTAATAGGATCGTATAGACTTTCTGTACGATGTATTTTTATCGCATCCAACTGTTTAGAGCAAAAAAACCTCTACGAATAGAGGTCTTTCTTAATTATATATTAGAATTTATAGATCAGATATATTTCTTGATTAATCCCAATTCAATTAATCTTTCATGCGAGAACTCTCCGGCTGTTGTATCTTCATACAACTTTGGATTGTTTTCGTCAACACAGTTTTCTAAAGAATATCGCTGAAACGATTCTAAATACTTTTAGTTTCTAGCAATTTATTTTCTAAAATTATCACAAGCTCTAAAAATAAGCAGAAAGAAATATTTTGATGAAAAAGAGCAGTTGTTTCTGAGAATTTATTGTCAAGTATTTCTGGCGGATTGGAAACTTCCTGTGGTGACGGAACAAGAAGTTTGCAGAATGATTTAAAAGATTTATCTTCAACACCTAGTGTTAATGTTCACAACCCTCCATCACCAGACAATAATACAGGTAAATTGTAATTTTTAAGAAATTATAGACTTTTACAAGATTAACCCATAGCTTTTTGGGGGTTAATGGTTTTTAATAAATGTAAATCAAATACTACTCAATGAAGAAATTTACTTATCTCGTCTTATTCCTGTTACCTTTTGTTTGTTATTCTCAAACTCATCGATTTATTTATTCATATAAATTTATTGCCGATTCAACAAAGATAGATAGTTTGCTATATGAAGAAACTAGGTTAGAAGTTTTTGATAACCATACTGAATTTGTTAGTAATATTGGCGCAAAGAGAGATTCAGCTATTGCGAACGCTATTAAAAATAATGAAAATCCAGCTAACATTAAACTCTCTAAAGGTCTATTTATTAATAATGTTTTTAAAAGTAAAAAAAGCACTTATTCTATTGAGTATGTTGGTATTCAACCATTTAAAGTTATACAGCAGCCGCTAACAAATTGGAAGCTTACAAAAGAAAAAAAAATAATACAAAACTACAATTGTCAAAAAGCTGAAATCAATTATGGCGGACGTACATGGGAAGCTTGGTTTACACAAGACATTTTAATACATGATGGTCCATATGTTTTTGCAAACCTTCCTGGTTTAATAGTTAAAATAAATGATTTACAAAACCAGCATTCTTTTTTATTAATAGCAAATTATAAAGTAGCAAACGCAGTAACAAATTTTATTTATAAACAGTATTTAACACCTATTCAAATAAATAAATCTGAATTTAATAAAATTTGGAATAATTTTAAAAGAAATCCAATGGGTGCCACCGAACAATTTATGAATATAAATCCTGGTCTTTTAAATGGTAAAAGTTTTGATAATAATGGAAATGAAATAGATTTTACGCAAAAGAAAAGAGAAGAAAAAAAGTATGTCGAAAAACAGATGTTAAAAAATAACAATTATATTGATTTACAATTATATAAAATAAATTAAATATTGCATATCAACAACTTACAAAGCATTACGAAATGGTTGAAAATCAACAAATAAAAGCTTAACTTAAAAAATCTGTGTCAATATGTGAAATCTGTGAAAAGTAATTCTTCCCACAGATAGACAAAAATGATACTGTTGAAAATAAAAAACCGAACTAAAAAGTTCGGTTTCAAAATTATTTTTTTATTAATCCTAATTCAATTAATCTTTCATGCAAGAACTCTCCGGCTGTTGTATCTTCATACAACTTTGGATTGTTTTCGTCAACACAGTTTTCTAAAGCATTCAGCGACATTTCGCTTACCGGATGCATAAAGAAAGGAATAGAATATCTTGAAGTTCCCCACAATTCTCTTGGCGGATTAACGACTCTGTGAATCGTAGATTTCAGTTTATTGTTGGTATGTCTCGAAAGCATATCTCCAACGTTGATCATTAATTCGTCGGGTTGTGCAATGGCATCGATCCATTCACCTTTGTGATTTTGTACCTGAAGACCTTTTCCCTGAGAACCCATCAAAAGAGTGATTAAGTTGATGTCTCCGTGAGCGGCAGCTCTTACTGCATCATCTGGTTCCTGAGTGATTGGAGGATAATGAATTGGTCGAAGAATGGAATTTCCTTCTGCAATTTTATCGTCAAAATAAAATTCATCAAGACCAAGATATAAAGCTAAAGCTCTCAAAACATATTTTCCTGTTTTTTCAAGCATTTGGTAGGATTCTTTACCTACCTCATTAAATTTTGGAAGCTCGTCAACGATTACATTGTCAGGATATTGGCTTTTGTATTTTGAGTCATCCGAAACATACTGTCCGAAATGCCAAAATTCTTTTAAATCACCTTTTTTAAAACCTTTTGCCGTTTCTTTACCAAAACCTACATACCCTCTTTGTCCCCCAATTCCTGGGATCTCATACTTTTGTTTGGTTTCTGTTGGAAGTTCAAAGAAGTTTTTTACTTCTCCATAAAGATCGTCTACGAGTTTATCATCAAGGAAATGTCCTTTTAAGGCTACAAAACCAATTTCTTCGTAAGCTTTTCCGATTTCATTTACAAATTTCTGTTTGCGTTCCGGGTTGTCCGAAAGGAAATCACGCAGGTCTACACTAGGTATTTTATCCATTTTATAGAAATTTTACGTGGGCTAATTTACAGATTTTTGTTATTAATTTATGCTTTTCCATTTCTTAAGTAGTAAAATTGGAAAAAGAGTTACTTGAAATTTTCTTGATAATAAAAATCGAAAAATTTTTAGATTGTTTTTATTTTCTCTTCTAACCAAGAAGATAATTCCTCTGGAGTATCTAATCGTTTTTTGCAACCATTCGTAATTAGACTTTGAGAATATTCTTTAAGTTCATTATATGAAATATTCCAAAAATCATCATACGTTTCCTTAAAAAAAGCTTCATCTTCAAAAAATAAACCAGAAAATTGAATTCCAAATTTAAAGCAATTTATTACGTGTTCTTTTGCAATTGTATCTTTTGCTTCAAATAACAATTCAAAGGGATTGATTTTTAAATATTTATTAAGTAGTTTTAAATCATCGAAACAATTAGTATTTATTAATTTAATATCAAAAGTTTCAAGGATATCTATTCTGTCAATACTTGTTAAAACTACTATCCAATCTGACTTATCAAAGTCTATCCATAATTCCTGATTTGATTGAAAAATAGACGTAATAATTCCTTCTTTTGTTGCATTAATAAAAGTTTCAATTTTAATACTCTTGGTTTCGTTTTTAAAATAATCTTTCAGAGTTTCGGTATAGTCAATTTTAGGATTTTCAATTATTGATTTTATATAATTTATTGTTTGCATATTATTTTATTTTTGTCGTTTTAAAAACAGGTTTATTATTTATTAACTCCATTGTTTCAAGGTATGCTTTTTCTAAATCTATACCTAAAGTTTTAAAAATTTCAGGAAACTGTGTAGCTTCATCAATTGATGGTGCATAATGTCCTGAAAAATTGCTTATGTTTAAGACTTTTCCTTTAACGATTTTTAAAGTTCCTGCTGCTAACACATCCTGAGCATTGCCTAAAAAATGATGTTTTTTTCCTAAAAGCAATTTTCCTTCTGTTGTAACTACAAAATCAACGGATCCATACTTTGGAATTATTTGTCCATCTATTTTAAGTAATCCGTTTTCCACTTCTACAATCCCATATAATTTACCATCTATTGGCATAGACTCATTTGGAACTGTGTTTTTTATTTTTGTAAACTTACGCAGTTTCTTTAGAAGTTCGCTTTCTTGTTTTAAATTTTTAAGAATGCTTCCAATTAATTTTGCCTCAATTTCAGGTAACAACCCTGCGGCAATATTATTCAAAACTATCCAAAACTCCTCATCTATTTTTTTATTAGTAAAATATTCAGCAACAAAACATGGGATATGTAAATCTTTTCCATCTAAAACCATTTTCATAGGACTAAAAGGCAACTCAATTTTATTTCCGATTTCCTTTTCATTATATGGCATTACAATAGAAGTGTTATCATACCCAAATAACGCTGTTCCAACTCTATACTTTTTTTCTTTTTCCAGATAATAAGCAAAACCAGTATACCTTATATATGGATCATTAACATCATCAGAAGGTTTATAATCTTTATAATCAACATCAAATTTCCATGCTTGTTCAAGTTCTTTAATTGCCCAGTTTTTATAGCCAATTCTCGAAAAAGTAGTAATTAATTCCTTAATATATTTATTATTAAATTTTTCAAATACTTTACGGACAGATTCAGGATTTTTATTAATTTGATTGTACCACCAATTTGGATTTTTTACTCCTTTCAATAAGTTAATAACCGAAAGATTCTCATTAGTACCATATACATTAATAGTTTTTTCAGAAAGGGAAATAAAATCTTTCCAAAGCATTTCATCAGTAAGAACTTCCAAAACAAAATCAGGAATATTTTCATATAAGCCATCAATAATATCAGGATTACCTTTTGCAGTTGCAAAGAAACCTTGATAATAATGGATAATAGATTTTCTCACTGATTCTACATTAGAATCTCCCTTAACAATTCGTAAAAACTCTAAAAGTGTATCAACACTTGATGTAAATAGCTTAATAGCTACGTATTCATCATTTAGCTTAAAGTCAGAAGGATTAGATGTTTGCTTAGTTTCTGCATCTTGAAATTTTTTATCTTCTCCATCTTTATAAATAAAGTTAAGATTATAAGTTATCTTATAGTTGTCAAAATAGATTCCAAAATTATAAGAACTGCTTAATAAATTCTTTCTGGTATTCAGCTTAGCTAAGTCAAAAGTTGCCTGAACTTTTTGCTCTCCTTTTTTATATACAAAAGATCTGTTGTTTTTAATACTACTGAATACAGGAATACCCATTGAAGACGAACCTGAATAAATAGCTTTGTCTCCTAAAAAGTAAATTTCCGGATCAAATAAAAATGCTTCTATCAACCCTAATTTCCCTTTTAAATGTTCTGCAAGAAGTTCATAATTAATTCCACCTGTGTAAAAATCTTCAGATAGTGTTTCGTAATCTTCAGTTGTGGGTTTATAAAAAGTACTTTTCTTTCCAAAAGGGGTGCTTAATGCATATTCGTTGGAAATTTCATCAAATGTTTTATTGGTTCTTATTCCTTCAAAAGGATCTTTTCCTTTCCCTAATATTCCTTTGCTTAAATCTTCTATGGAAATGATATTAAACTCCGAGAGATCATCGCTCCATTCGTCATTAAATAATTTTTTCATAAACTGTGCCTTAGTTAATATTTTAATTAAATGTTTCTAAAGCAAAACTAACCCTCAGTAACGCCAAAACTTGACGTATAAATTTATTTATCAAATCAATAAAAACCTTTAATTTTGCTATATGAAAAAATATTCTTCTAAAAGGAGTATTCAGGTACTTGCCAATATTCTTCATCAGTACAACATTGTAGACGTTGTGATATCTCCGGGATCAAGAAATGCTCCTCTGGCTATTCATTTTTCAGAAATGGATGATTTCAACTGTTTCAGCATTGTTGATGAAAGAAGCGCAGCTTTTGTTGCTCTCGGAATGGCAATGAGCGAGAAAAAACCTGTTGCAATTACCTGTACAAGCGGTTCTGCAGCAGCAAATTATTATCCTGCAGTTACCGAAGCTTTTTATCAGAATATTCCGTTATTGATTTTAACGGCAGACCGACCGACGGATTATGTCGATTTGTTTGATGGACAAACAATCAGACAAAACAATCTGTTTCATCAGCATTCTTACGGAGATTTTCAATTAGTTGAAGACAGTAAAGACGATGCCGAAAACATCAATTCAGACCTTATAAAAAAAGCAATTGAGCTTTGTTTTGAAAAACAAGGTCCGGTGCATATCAATATTCCGTTGGAAGAGCCTTTGTATGATTTGGTTTCAGAACTTCCAACTTTCCCTGAGGTGGAGAAAACCATTAAAAAGAAAGATTACGAGCTTCCTTCAAATTTAGTTGCAGACTGGAATACTTCACAGAGAATCATGATTCTTGTGGGCACCAAAGGCTACAGCGCAGAACTTGAAAACCAGCTCACGCAATTAGTTAAAAACCATTCGGTTGTCGTGTTAAGCGAAGCAAATTCGAATTTGTATCATGAGAAATTTTTCAGGCATATCGACCGATATATTTTTGCATTCACAGAAGAAGATTTTAAAACTTATGCTCCAGATTTATTAATTACTGTCGGGCAAAATGTGGTTTCTAAAAAGGTAAAGCAATTTTTAAGAAATGCACATCCGAAACAGCATTGGCATTTGGATGAGGTTTGGCAGCCCGATACTTATTTTTCTTTAACCCAGAAAATAGAAGTAAAGCCTGAACTATTCTTTTCTAAATTATTAAATTTCGTCAACTTAGAACCAAGGTCTTATTATAATCTTTGGGATGTTTTAAGAGATAAAAAAGATAAAAAACATAATGATTTCTTAAATCTAATTGAGTTTTCTGATTTTTATTTCTTTAATAAAGCTTCACAAAGCATTCCGGAGAATTACAATGTACACTTCAGTAATTCATCGGCGATACGCTACGCACAATTATTCGATTTTGGTAAAAGAAAAATGTACTGTAATCGCGGAACAAGCGGAATCGACGGTTGTACTTCCACGGCAATGGGCTTTGCTATTAAGAACAAAAACCCAACTTTATTGATTACAGGCGACTTAAGCTTTTTCTATGACATCAATGGTTTGTGGAATCAATACATTCCGCCGTTTACAAGAATTATCATTTTTAATAATGGTGAAGGAAATATTTTTAAAATAATTCCAGGCCCCGGAAATGCCAACTCAAATACGGTTGATGAATTCATTTCTACAAAGCATCATAAGAATGCTGAGTTTATGGCTAAACATTTTGGTTTTTCTTATGTAAAAGTAGATGATGACGGAACTTTGGACCGGGTTTTTGAAAATTTCTTCAAGCCGGATTTACAGCCTAAAATAATGGAAGTCAATACGCAAGGTCAAAATAATGCAGCTACACAAAAAGCTTATTTTAATTTTTTAAAGGAAGTTTAAAATAGATTTGAACCATTAAGAAGAATTAAGTTCTTGAGGAAGATTAAGAAAAAAGCCAAAACTTTAATGATAAAAAAGCAGATTTATTTAATTATAAATCTGCTTTTCTATTTAATCTCTGCGAAAAAGAATATTTTAAAGGAGTTATCTAAATATCTAGATAGTCATCATTCCCCGGGAGATTGGTGATTTTATGAATTGGGTAAATAAACATATCATCGAAGTCATTGAGTGCATTAATCAACTGAAAATGTGAAAATTCCTTAATATTCTGCAATGTAATTTCCGCTTCTTTTATTTTCTTTTTCTTTAAAAGATACTGTCTTTGAACTCCATTTAAAAGGTAAGTTGACGGTGTAAACCAGTCTTTTCCTTTCTGAAACAGAAGATTAGAAAAAGAAGTGTCTGTGATGTGATTATTTTTTACAATAATAATTTCCTCAGCTTTAGATTTCATTTTCATTTTCTCCAGCTCTTTGCGGTCTTCAAACTTAAAAGAGTAATCGTAGATGTTATTTTCTACCAACTGAAAATCCTGTATTTCGGGAATTGCGTAAGGAATCATCATCGTTCTGAATTTTTTATCCAAATCATACGTTAATCTTAATTTGTATAAACCATCTTCGTCATGATTGAGATTTTTAAAAATTTTCTCCAAATCGATAGAGCCTTCTTTCCCAAAATGGGCGAAAGTCTCGTTCACACGCTTCTGGTGAAATTCCAGCAGGAACATTTCCTGATCTTCTACTTTAATACTTTCAATGAATTGGGACATAAATTTTGTTTTTCATTTCCTGATACTCGTCTTCTAACCTGCTCATGTGGGTAATACCGCCACCGCTTTTGAAATACAGCTGATCGCCTTCTTTTTCGATAAAACGAATCATCACACAACTGTCTAGATTTTTACCATCAAACCAACCGCAAACTCCGGTATAAAAACCTCTTTCAAAGCCTTCCGCTTCAAGAATAATTTCTAAAGTTTTAGGTTTTGGAGCTCCTAAAATTGAGCCTGCAGGCAAAAGCTTTTGCATTATGCTTCCTACTTTTCCTTTAAATTCAGATTTTAAATTTCCCGAAATTTCAGAACTCATCGCATACAAATCTTTCTGTTTTGTTTTCAGAAAATCTATATGCTGAAATTTGTCAACCTTTACATCATCTGCCACCATGCTCAAATCATTTCTAAGCAAATCAACAACGGTATAATGTTCGGCTTTTTCTTTTTTATCGTTCTTCAAAACCTCTGCTGCATTCTCTACAGAAGCATCAATCGTGCCTTTCATCGGAAAAGTAAGGATTTTATCATTAACGATCTTCACAAAAGTTTCAGGAGAAAAAAATACGAAAAAATCTTTATATAAAACCTTATATTTTGCCTGAGAATGATGAAAAATTTCTTCTAAACTTAGATTGGTTTCAATTTTTGTTTTCCTTGTATAGTTGGTAAGATAAGAATTTCCCTGCCGAATATTTTTCTGAACGTGGTCAAAACCTTTTTTAAAGCTTTTCAATGATTCAGGAAATGACCTCCATTCTATTTCTTTTCTTAAAGCTTCCTGCTTCTTCACATTCGAAAAACCCTGATAATCAATCAATAAACCATTTTTACTAATTTCATCTTCTGTGAAAACCTCTACCTTATCAACCAGGAAGTCTATAATAAAGAAAAAGGGAACTTTCTGATGTGAAAGTTCGTCCATTTGAATAAATTTTTGATGATTCGCCAAAAACATTCCGCAAAAGTAGTTATTGATGTTTACTTTTGCACAAAATATTTTCATGCAGCAGCAATATCCACAAAAACCGGGAATCGATTTTATCTTAAAACAGGCTTTTTTTTATTGGAATAAGACTTTGATATACCAAATGATTTTTTCAGTTATTTATATGGCTTTATTTTCTACGGTATTCATGTACTTTTCGGGTCGATACGGAATTATGGATCAGTTTCTGGGTGCCATGTCTGATTATATGAAAATAGGACCTGCAGGGCTAGAAGCCTATAAAAATAATATTTCAACAATCATTTCTAGTGAAGGATTTCAGAACTTTTATCTTGGAATGGTAGGAACACTTATTTTTCTTTATCCTTTGAATTTAGGTTTTTTTCAGATTTTCAGAAAAATTGATCTTAAAGAGAATGTTGAGCTAAAAGATTTATTTGCAGGCTACAATGGTCTGAATTTCTTCAGATATGCAAGCTATTTTATATTCTGGTATTTTTTATATAGCATTATTGCTCAAACCCTCATCCTTCCTGTCATTTGGGTAATGATCACCTTGTTTGTAGCGCCACTAATGTTTTTTCAGAACAAAACTATTTTTGAGGGAATTGCATTAAACTGGAAAGCTTTAAAAATGTTTTTCATCGAAATATTAGTTTGTACAATCGTGGCAGTTTTATTTAAATACATTGGATTTGGAATCTTTTTGATCGGTGGATTATTCACCTTTCCATTTTGGAATGCGATGATTTATTCTCTTTATAAGACTATTTTCAAAGAGGAAGCATAATATGTAAGGCGTGGTATTGCTTTTGTTATGAGAAAGGTTAAATTTACTTCTAAATAAAAACTATGAAAATGCCACATAAAGAGAAACATATCAGCAGCATTGCCATCAAACAGGTCTTTTTGCTAACCATTATTTTAGTTTTAGGGGGTTTAATCTGTTTTAATCTTGCGCTTTTCATTCCTTCAGTTTTGGGAGCGATAACAATTTACGTAGTCTGCCGCAAATATAATTTTTACCTGCAAGAAGAGCGAAAATGGAAACCCTGGGCTTCATCTCTGGTGCTCATGCTGGCCAGTTTAATTATAATTATTCTTCCCGTCTATTTAATCGTTGATTTATTGATCGAAAAGCTTGGTAATGCACAGGCTTATATGGAAAAGTTTAACATTTTTATTGCTAAAATTCATGATTTCATTGATAAAGAAACAGGTATAAATATTCTTAGCAAAGAAAACATGGCAAAGGTCAAAGAATTTGCCGGAAAATATTCTACCTCAGCATTAAGCGGAACTTTTAATACTCTGACAGTGGTGATGTCGATGTATTTCATTCTTTACTTTATGTTTGAAAAACCAAGATTTTTTGAAAGAATTTTGGCATCAGCTGCTCCTTTAAAAAGAGCAAATGTTTCTTTAATTGGCGAAAAAATGCGCAAACTGATTATGGCCAATGCTATTGGTCTTCCAGTTGTTGCTTTAGGACAAGGTATTATCGCATTAATTGGTTACTTTATCTTTGGTGCACCAAGCCCTATTTTATTGTTTGCATTAACTGCTGCTGCATCGATGATTCCGATTGTGGGAGCGGCTATAGTATATGCCCCAATCTGTATTTTTATGATAGCTGAAGGCCAGACAGGACCCGGAATTGGTCTTGGATTGTATTGTGTAATTGTTGTGGGATTAACGGATAATGTACTTCGTTTCACATTGCTTAAGAAATTGGAAGATATTCACCCTTTAAATACCGTTTTCGGAATTATTATGGGGATGAATCTTTTTGGGTTTATGGGATTAATTTTCGGGCCCATTCTAGTATCATTTACATTACTGCTTATTCAGGTATATAGAAATGAGTTTTCTGATGATGAAACTCCTGAACTTCAACTTTCAGAAAAAGACCGTGAAGAAGAATTAGAAAATAAAATTGATTTAATAGTTTAAAAAAATGGAGCAGGGAATAAATCCTGAAATTTTACAGGAAATATGTGTTGTAAAAATGCCTTTCGGAAAATATAAAGACACCGTTTTGGCTGATCTTCCAATCAGTTATCTGGAATGGTTTCACCGTCAAGGTATGCCGCCAGGAAAATTGGGAATGCAGCTTTCTACGATTTACGAAATAAAACTAAATGGTTTGATGGATTTGCTTACACCTCTTCGTGGTGGAAAAGTAAGTTATGAAAAACCTAAAACTAAGATTTATAAGTTTTAAAAGACTTTGCAAAACTTCGGCGGTACTTTTGGTACCGCCGAAGTTTTAGTTATGTAATGATTAAATTATTTCGGTTCCCACAATTCAACTTTATTTCCTTCCAAATCGAGAATGTGAACAAATTTTCCAAAATCGTACACTGCAATTTCGTCAAGAATTGTTACTCCTTCTTTTTGTAATTCTTCAACCAATGTTTCTAAATTTTCAACAGTATAATTAATCATAAATTCTTTTGTAGAAGGCTCGAAATAATCTGTTGTTTCTTTAGTTGGGCTCCAAGTCAATGATCCTTTTGCATCAGAATCAGACATTTGTTTCCAATCGAAAGTTGCTCCGTAGTCATTGGTATCAATCCCTAAATGAATTTTGTACCATTCTTTCAATTTGATAGGATCTTTACATTTGAAGAAAATGCCTCCAATTCCTGTAACTCTTTTCATGATATAGTTTTAAAGTAATTTAACTTCTTACGCTCTTAAAGCAGCAATTTCGTCTCTAAGTTTTGCAGCTTTTATGAAATCTAGATTCTTTGCAGCAGCTTCCATCTCTTTTTGCTTCTGCCCAATCATTTTCTCGATATCTTCAGTTGCGTAAGATGCTTTTACTTCTGCAACTTTCTGAGTAATTTCTTTCTGAGTATATCTTTCATCAGGGAAATCTTTACTTCGTCCGACAAGGTTTTCTGAGATTTTCTTGTTCAATGCCATCGGAACTTTACCATGTTCTTCATTATACTGCATTTGTTTTGCACGACGATATTCGGTTTCATCTAAAGTTGCCTGCATTGATTTGGTGATTTTATCGGCATACATAATGGCTCTACCATTGATGTTTCTTGCTGCACGACCCACTGTTTGAATCATAGATCTTCTGCTTCTCAACATTCCCTCTTTATCGGCATCTAAAATAGCAACCAATGAAACTTCAGGTAAATCAAGACCTTCTCTCAATAAATTGACACCAATTAAGACATCAAAAACTCCAAGACGCAAATCCTGCATAATCTGAATACGCTCCAAAGTCTCAACATCCGAGTGAATATATCTCGTTCTGATTCCGAATTTTGTGAAATATTTTGTGAGTTCTTCCGCCATTTTCTTGGTTAAAGTGGTCACCAAAACTCTTTCGTCAATTTCAGCACGCTTATTTATTTCTTCCATTAAATCATCAATCTGATTTAAGGAAGGTCTTATTTCAATTATTGGATCTAAAAGTCCTGTCGGACGGATAATCTGTTCAATATATTCTCCACCGGTTTTTTCCAGTTCGTAATCTGCCGGGGTTGCCGAAACATAAATAACCTGATTTTGAATCGCCTCAAATTCTTCAAACTTTAAAGGTCTATTGTCCATCGCTGCGGGCAGTCGGAAACCATATTCCACCAAAGCTTCCTTTCGGCTTCTGTCACCACCATACATCGCATGAACCTGTGGAACCGTAACGTGGCTTTCATCAATTACCATTAAGAAATCTTTTGGAAAATAATCTAAAAGACAGAACGGGCGAGATCCCGGAAGCCTTCCGTCGAGATAACGTGAATAGTTTTCTATTCCTGAGCAATAACCGAGCTCTTTGATCATTTCAAGGTCTAGTTCTGTTCTTTCCTGTAGTCTTTTCGATTCTAAAGGCTTACCGATTTCGGAAAAGAAGTCGACCTGTTTTACCATATCATCCTGAATGTTTTTTATCGCACCATTCAATGTTTCTTTTGTGGTTACGAAAAGATTGGCAGGATAAATCTGAATCTGGTCAAAATTGGAAGTTACATTTCCGGAAACAGGATCAAAACTCTGAATTTTTTCGATTTCGTCCCCAAAAAACTGAACTCTTATTCCATTGTCTGCATACGCAGGAAATATATCGATGACATCCCCTTTTACACGAAACGTCCCACGCTGGAAGTCCGCCAACGTTCTTGAATACAACGCATTAACTAAAGAATGAAGTAACGCCGTTCGGGTAGTTTTTTCACCAATCTGAAGAGAAATTAAAGATTTATGGAACTCAGCAGGGTTTCCGACACCGTAAATACATGATACTGAGGCTACAATCAAAATATCTCTTCTTCCTGAAAGTAAACTTGCAATTGCCGAAAGACGTAATTTTTCTACCTCTTCGTTGATACTTAAATCTTTTTCTATGTAAGTTCCTGAACTTGCAATATAAGCTTCAGGTTGATAGTAATCATAGTAACTTACGAAATACTCCACAGCATTTTCAGGAAAAAATTCTTTAAATTCCATAAAAAGCTGAGCTGCCAGAGTCTTGTTGTGCGCTAAAACCAAAGTTGGTTTCTGAACATTGTTCACAACATTGGCAACGGTAAAAGTTTTACCGGAACCTGTTACACCAAGCAATGTTTGATATTTTTCGCCGATTTCTATTCCATCGGTCAATTTTTCAATTGCTTTGGGCTGATCTCCTGTAGGTTTATATTCTGATTGAAGTTTGAATTGCATGTAACAAATTTAGGAAATAAAAAAATGCGAAGATGAAGAGTGAAGTCATAAAATTATGATTTCTCAATTGAAGAAGCTTATTAAAAAATAACTATTCTGATAAATCATTAATGCATCAAAAAACCGCAAAGTATAATACTTTACGGTTGGTTGTAATATCACTAAGTGAGATTATTTATATTTATTGTGTTTTATCATTGGGCGCAAATTGCATTGCTAAAGGAATTTTATATCTATATCTTACGGCCAGTCCATCTTTTGTAGCGGGAGTCCATGTTACGTTTTCATTAGCCAATTTAGCTACTCTTATTGCCTCATTGTTGAATTTTTCGTTTTCACCGACTGCACTTATACCGCTTGCCTTCCCATTTTCATCGACTATAATAAAAACATCTCCTTTAATTATGCTATTTTGATGATCTAAAGTACTTGAATCAAAATTATAAGCCATTTTTTTCCTAAGTTCATTATTTCCTCCGGGATATTCAGCTGGCACCAAGTCTGCAGCAACTCCTTCCACTGCTGTCGAAATATCTTGAACAGGTTTTTCATCTAACTTACCATCTACGTTTTTTTTAATAGGAATTGTATCTTGTCCTATAGTGGAAGATCTTCCTTTAGAGCCCATAACTACACCTTCCCTTTCATTACTGTAATTGGTCATTAAATTGTCCTGGCCAGTTTCAGAGGGTGTCTTATTTATTACATTTTCCTTTTCCTGATTTAGGTTTTCAATACTTTCCTTTGCATATGTTTTTTCTGCAAAAACTATTGCTAAAACGGCAAATGCGGGAACTGCAAGATAATTTTTCATCTTCGCAAATTTTGAATTTTTATTGGTCATCATTATAAATCGTTTTTTTGTGTTATTAAAATTAAACTGATGTATCAATGCTAGATTCTGTTGTTTTAAAATCTCCTGCAGAATCAGTTCCTGATAACTTTTTATGTTTTTTTTCTTACGAATTACACGGTCATCAGCAATAAACTCATGATTATTAACCATCGCTTTCTTATAAAAATAAAGGAATGGATTAAGCCAAAAAACAGCTTTTAAAATCTCTACAAAAAGAATATCAGCAGAATATTTCTGTTTTACATGAATTTCTTCGTGCAGAAATACAGAGTCCTGAATCTTGGAATCTTTAAAATAAGTTTCAGAAAGATAAATTGTATTCCAAAAACTGAAAGGAGCGAGGTCTTGATTCAGCAGAAAAACAGTTCTGTTTTGATACCTAATTTTTCTTCCTTTTAATTTTTTGATTCTTATAACAGAATATCCAATTTTTAAAATTAAAATCCCTGAAACAATACAATATGCAATTAAAAGAGCCTGTGTATAATCAAAACTTTCTTGCTGAACAATTGGAGTTTGTAAAATAGGTTGTTGAATTTCCCCTACAAAAACAGTTTCCGGAATTTCTTTTTCAACCTGTTTTGTTTCTATTGTTGCAAATGGGATTGAAAATGAAAATAGTAAAGCTGAAATCAGGTAAAACCGATTGAAAATAAAAGTCCGTTCTTTTACCAGAACCAAATGATACAATGCGAGCAGAATTCCTGAGCACAGAATCATTTTTAAAACTATTGTTAACATGATTATTTTTTTATCTGTTGATCAATAATATCACGAAGTTCTTTCAATTGCTTTTGCGACAGTTTAGAATTTGAAGTAAAAAACGAAGCAAACTGCGTTACAGAGCTATTAAAAAAACGGTCAATCATAGAAGTCATTTCATCATTGAAATATTCTCCTTTTGCTACTTTTGGAAAATATTCTCGAGAATTTCCAAAAAGTTTAAAACCTACCAAATCTTTATTCTGCATTCTTTTAAGTACTGTTGCAACGGTAGTTGTTGCCGGTTTAGGATCAGGATAGGATTCTAAAATATCCTTCAAAAATGCTTTTTCTTTTTCCCAAAGAATTTCCATTACTATTTTTTCGGAATTCGTGAGTTTTATTTCATCCATATTCTACATAATTAAAATCTACTCTACAAATGTAGAATAAAATTTTAATTGTGCAACTTTTTTGTGGCATTATTTTTCCTCTCATCTCTGAACCACTAAATTTTAATTATGAAAAAACTACTATTACCCATTTTACTGGCATCCGCAACCACTATGATTTCTTGTCAGGGAAAAGGAAAGCCAAGCGAGCCTTCTGCAAAAGAAGAAAAACCAAATACCAGTTATAAGCCTGCATTTAAAGAACAAACACGTATTGCTCCAATAAAAACATCAACTCCATATAATGTTGAAGTTCTAACTAAAGACTTAGGTAAACCATGGGGAATCATTAATCTGCCTGACGGAAAATTCTTGATTACTGAAAAGTCAGGCTTTATCAATGTAGTTTCTACCGATGGAAAACAAATTTCTAAAATTGAAGGCTTTCCGAAGGTAGATTCAAAAGGACAAGGCGGAATGCTCGATGTTGCACTCGATCCTGATTTTAAAACCAATAATATTATCTATTTCAGTTATTCTGAACCTTATGAAGGGGGAAATCATACAGCCGTTGCCAAAGGAAAACTTTCTCCAGACTTGAAGAACATTTCAGAGGTAAAAGTGATTTTCCGTGCGACGCCAACTTATAATGGTGATAAACACTACGGAAGCCGATTGGTTTTTGATAAAGACGGAAATCTTTTTGTGAGCACCGGCGAAAGATCAGATAAGGAAACTCGTGTTTATGCTCAGAAAACCGATAATTATTTAGGTAAAATTTTAAAAATAACCAAAGACGGAAAACCCGCTCCGGGAAATCCTTTCATCGGTAAAACCGGTTACAAACCTGAAATTTATGCTTTCGGAATAAGAAATCCTCAAGGTTTAGCGATGGATGAAAAAGGCCAGCTTTGGGATATTGAAATGGGACCAAGAGGCGGAGATGAAATTAATTTAATTCAACCGGGGAAAAATTACGGTTGGGGTGATGTAACTTATGGAATTGAATATTCCGGAGATAAAATCAACAACGGAACGACGCAAAAAGAAGGAACCGAGCAGCCCGTTTATTATTGGGATCCTGTAGTTTCACCAAGTGGAGTAACTTTCTACACCGGAAATATTGACGAATGGAAAAATAATCTATTTATCGCCTGTTTGAGTGGTCAACACATCAACAGAATTGTGATGAAAGACAATAAAGTGGTTGGCGAAGAGCGTTTGCTTTTGGATCACAAAGAAAGATTCAGAGATGTTTTGAACGGTTCTGACGGTAATCTTTACGGAATTACCGACAGCGGAAAATTATATAAAATATCTAAGAAATAACTTTAAAAATAAAGAGTGCTGAAAGGACGATTTAACAAAGAATAGGATAAAATCCTATCAAAAAAACATTATTAAAAATGGTTTGGGCGCAAAATTGAAGATTTTGCGCCCAAACTTATCAATTATTCTAACAATTATTTTCTTAAGCCTCTTCTAAATGAACCGTAAAGTGTCTTAAAATTTCAGGTTCCCAAGTAATGTTATAACCTTTTGAGATTTCATTTCTTCTTTCGTAAACGTTTTTCACTGCAGCAGCGATGTAATCCATGTGATTATTGGTGTACGTTCTTCTAGGAATCGCCAAACGAACCAATTCCAGTTTCGGATAACGATTTTCTCTGGTTTCAGGATCTCTGTCTGCTAACAAAGTTCCGATTTCAACCGTTCTGATTCCTGCTTCTTTGTAGATCTCAAGGCCTAAAGTCTGTGCCGGATATTCTGCACGGGAAACATTTGGTAAGAAGTTCAACGAATCAATAAAAACCGCATGTCCGCCGATTGGCTTTTGTACAGGAATTCCGTATTCAATTAATTTATTTCCAAGATATTCTACCTGAGAAATTCTGCTTTCCAGATAAGCAAATTCAGTTGCTTCATCAAGACCAACAGCCAAAGCAGCCATATCTCTTCCTGCCATTCCACCATACGTGATGAATCCTTCATAAATAATTGTAAAGTTTGATGCTTTTCTGAAAACATCTTCATTATTTAAAGCAATAAATCCACCGATATTTACTAAACCGTCTTTTTTAGAACTCATCGTCATTCCTTCACCGTAAGAAAACATTTCTTTACAGATATCTTTAATGCTTCTGTTTTCCTGACCTGCTTCTCTTTTTTTGATGAAATAAGCATTTTCAGCAAATCTTGCTGAATCAAAAAATACTGGAATTCCGTATTGGTCTGAAAGCGCTTTTACCGCCTTCATGTTTTCAAGAGAAACTGGTTGACCTCCTGAAGAATTACAAGTAATAGTAACCAAACAGAAAGGAATTTGTTCTTTGGGATGAGATTTGTAAACTTCTTCTAATTTTTCAAGGTTGATATTTCCTTTGAAAGGATGAAGGTCATTAATGTCAAAAGCCTCATCAATCGTACAGTCGATTGCGTGTGCTTTTCTGATTTCGATGTGACCTTTTGTAGTGTCAAAATGTGAGTTTCCAGGAACCACATCACCATCTTTTACCAAAACCGAAAACAAAACATTTTCAGCAGCTCTTCCCTGATGTGTTGGCAATAGATATTTAAAACCTGTAATGCTTTGTACAGTATTGTGCAATTGCTCAAAGGAACGAGAACCGGCATAGCTTTCGTCTCCGGTCATCAAAGCGCCCCATTGTCTGTCTGACATTGCTCCAGTTCCGGAATCTGTCAAAAGATCGATATAAACCTGCGAAGATTTTAGATTAAATAAATTGAACTTAGCGTCTTTCAGCCATTGTTCTCTTTCTTCTCTTGTAGATTGACGGATTTCTTCCACCATTTTAATACGAAACGGTTCTGCATATGGTAATTCCATGTGATATTTTTTTAGATTTTATTAAAGAAAAATTAATTTGAAATTGATTTTCAAATCATCAGATGTATTTTTGATACTGTTTAAAATTTAACCATTAAGATTAAATTAAGATGTTGAGTTTAATTAAGAAAAACATTAAAAAATGTTATAAAGCGCTATGCTTTAACTTTTTGAAAGTGTCAAATTCTTAACGTTTAAAATCAGACAGTTTAAAGTGAGTAAAAGAAGTTTACTCGGGAGCTTTAAATATATTTTCATCTGAATGAAAACCTGCCACACCGCCGCTTACCGCAAATTTCATTGCCGTAGCTGCAGACATTCCTACAACAGGTTTTATATTTTTTTCTTCAGTTACAATCACCCAGCCAGAAATTGCATAAGAATGCGGAAGGTAAACTGCTACAAAATTATCTTTATGTACATCAGCCATCTCTCTTTGCGTAAGAAAACCAATTCTCCAAATTTCAGGATTTTCATTAGTTTTTACCCAGACCGGATCACTGAACTTTTTCTTATCTCCTACAAACGAAGACATTACATCTTTTGTAGGCGAATAAATATGCTTGATACCAGGCGTTTTTTCTAATAATCTATCGATAGAATCTACAAAGAATCTTCCGACCACAAATTTGTTACCCAGATAACCTAGTAATGCTGTAATAAGCAATGTTGAAATGAAAACCAACCCCGGAATTTGCCTTGCCACAGACGGAATAATATTGTCTATAGACGTAATAACAGACCAGATAACAAAAATGGTCAATCCGATGGGACCAATAATTAATAATCCCTGAAAAAAGTTTTTCAGGAAAAAATTAGTCAGATTTTCAAAAGTCGGCTTTTTCAATTTATTTTTATCCGTGTATAGTTTCTTTATTTCCGTAAGATTTTATAATGCCTGCTTCATATTCCAGCCATTCTTCCCATCTCTGGTTTACTTTTTCAGGGTCGCCAAGCTGTCTTGCAAACCCGATAAAGGTAGTGTAATGATTGGCTTCAGAAATCATCAATTCTTTATAGAAAGTTTTTAGTTCTTCGTCTTTTATATTTTCTGTTAAAACTTTAAATCTCTCACAACTTCTGGCTTCGATCATTGCTGCAAAAAGCATTTTATCGACAATTAAAGTATCTCTGTGCCCTCCTTTTTGAATAAAGCTGACCAATTCGTTGACGTAATCATCTTTTCTGGTTCGCCCAAAAGTGTAGCCCCGTTTTGTAATAATCTCAAGAACCTGCCCAAAATGTTCCAATTCTTCCTGAGCAATTGCTAAAAGTTCTTTTACAATATCCGGACGTTCCGGAAGCATTGTAATTAATCCAATCGCATTGGTAGCAGCTTTTTGTTCGCACCATGCATGATCGGTTAAAATTTCTTGAATGTTATCCTCCGCAATATTTGCCCACCTTGGATCGGTAGGAAGTTTCAATTTAAACATAATTTAAAAATTTCTGTAAATTTAAAATAAATTGCGATAAGAATTATCGTTTTGTTTCAAATTCCGTAGCTGATTTAGTTTGGAGAAGCGGTTTTCTTTCTTAAAACTTCTAAAACATTCCACCCAAAAGCATCAAATTTCTTTAAACCAGTTGCAATGATAAAAGCCAAAGCAACATTAATGATGTAAATAATGACCATTAAAACCCACCAAGGCATCAATTCTTTCATCGGAACAACAAGAAAATAAACCAATGAAGAGCTAATTCCCTGACCAAAATAAAAGAAGATTGCGTTTTTACCAATATGCGTTACAAAATTTTCTTTTGTAATTTTTAATCTGTTGTACAAAACGAACAAAGTCGTCAGAGAAAAGAAAGTCCAGATAATATATGGCGTTTGCGGCGGAAACTTTTGCTTATTGATTTTAAAAAATATTTCGTTTCCAAAGTACCAAAACATCCAAACTAACGCCAAGGCCACCAATCCGTAAAGAACAGGAATCATTTTTGTCGGTATTTTTTTACCTCTCATTCTGTTTCCGACAAGGAAAACTGTCATATAAAAAGCAACATATCCTACTTGCCCACTTGGATAAATTTCCGGGAAAATATTAAATATTAAAGTTAACGCAATGCAAAGTCCGATAAACCAATTGACATGTTTGGGGAAAAATTTTAAAATTAAAACTCCAAAAACGGTTAAAATAAAATAGACTTTAAGATACCAAAAACTTCCCATCACAACAGGGAAAGTATCGGCATTGCTGTATTCGTGAAGATACCAATTCCCTAAATTCTGCCATTGCGGAGCTGTTGAAATACTTGTTGCCGAATACTTTGAGCCAAATGTTGAGTAAAAACTTTGCAGCCATTCGAGCGAGAAAAAGGTGAGCCCGAATATTTTGAAAAAATAATCTAAAAAGAACAAAAGGGTTACAAAAATCATGTACGTTATCTGCAATTTTAGTAAACGGTAAAGCGTTTTCTCGATATTATTTCCCGAGGTAATCCCGCTTAAAGCATAAAAAAGTGCAACATCAAAAACCAAAGAAAACACCCGGATTTCCGGAATGATGTAAAACTGCCCCGACCAAAATGCCGTGTGAATAAATATAATGGAAAGTGTGGCTAAACCTTTCGCAAAATCAATGTAGAGATCTCTGTTCATCTAAATGTGGATTATTTTTCAAAAGTAATTAAACTTTATCAATATTCTATACAAAGAAAAAGAGGCAAGAACAATGTCTTACCTCTCATTAAAAATATTAAAATAAATGCTTATTTAAGTTCTTTAAACTCTTCAGCAGAAATTTCTCCTGACTGAATTTTTTTCAGCTCATCAAGATATTGGCTCATGTAAGCATCCAACTCAGGATATTTTGAGTTTTTTGCCATTTTGTAAGTTCCGTTTAAAACTCCCTGATAATAATAAAAGAAGTTGTAATCAAAATCTGCTGCAGAAAGGTCGTACTGTCCTAAAAGAAAACCTAAACGTACTGCAGATCTCCTTTGAGGCGGCGTTCCGTGATGTCCTGCACTGGTTGTCTGATAATCGCCAATACTTTGGGCAAACTCATATGCTGCTGCAATCTGGGCAAATGATGTTTGATTGTATCCATTGGGTCTTCTTAAATAATATCCTGCAAAACCGTCTGCTTCCAACTCGTTTGGTCTCGCCGTGGATTCGCTTACAGAAGGAAGTCCGAAAATATACTGCAACTGGTGACCATATTCATGAGCCAGAATCATTGCATTAACAATATTTCCGCCTTTGTTTTTTGCATCGGCATAAATTGCATATCCATAATAGATCTTTCCAGTGGAATACGAAATCGCATTATACGTAGAATTTGGACTGGACGGATCATTTACGAAACGTAATGTCGGATTACTCCTTCCCCATAAACTGGCGATTTTTGTCATCTGAGCATTCATAAAACTCGTGTCTGTAGAGCTCGGTAATGATGTCGTTAATACGGCACTTGAGCTCCAGTACTGGTCTACATAATAACAGATTTTTTCGAGATCGCCTGGTTGCTCAGGTTTTAAGTTTTCTTTTTGAGTTTCAGATACAGGAGTTTCCATTGTATCGTCGTTACATGCTGATAATGAGAATACAGCAAATGCTCCTGCTAGTAAGCAGAAATTAAAGTTTCTTTTCATATTGAAATATTTTGGTGAAAGCGAAGATATACAATAATGTGAAATAATTCACTAATTCATACCGAAAAAAAGCTATGCTATGCAGGTCGAAAATATTTTTTACTATTTGATAAAGATGCAGTTGTGTTTAAGCATCAAAAAATAAAGTACCAAAACCAAAAAATATGCACCTTTTTGGAAGGGTATAAAAACTCTTTGCTAAAGAGGCTTTATGAATAAGATCTGATGTGGAAATATTGCTCAATTTGTGGTAAAAATCATTGTAAAGAACTCACTTCATCTAAATGTGGAATATTTTTTAAAAGTAAGAATAAAACAAAAGCAATTTAATTTCTATATTTGAAACAACCAATCATAAAAATATGAAACTTAAATACGCTCTTATTTTGGCTATTTTTGCCATTCTCAATTTGTCTGCGCAAGGAAATCGTTTCACTTATGAATATCAGTTCAGAATTGACTCCACGAAAACAGACAGCCTGAAAAAAGAATTTGTGAATTTGGATATTTTCCCGACCAAATCTTACTTTTATGGTCAGGCTAAATTTGCGAGTGATTCTATCACGAACAATTCGATCATTGAGCAAAGAAAGTCTACTCCGAATAGTTTAAGCTATTCTTCCACCACAGAAGATTGGAATACCTCTTATTTAATAGAAAAGTCATATCCGAGTTTTAAAACTAATTGGTTTACAAATATTGAGCAGACCAATATGATCGTAGAGGAAACTCCTGTGATAAAATGGCAGATTCTTCCAGAAACACAAAAAATTGAAAACTACAATTGTCAGAAAGCGACAGCAAATTTTGGAGGAAGAATTTGGGAAGCATGGTTTTCAAAAGATCTGACTTTTCCCGACGGACCTTACAAGTTTCACGGTTTGCCCGGTTTGATTGTGAAATTAGAAGATAAAACCAAGTCACATCAGTTTTTATTAAAAGGAAACAAGAAACTGGAAGCTGAAGATCATTCTTGGGATTATATTTTAGCACTTCAAAAAGAAGCTAAACATGAATTTGAAGGAGTAAAAGTAAATCCGGCTCAATACAAAAAGTTATTTATGACGTACAAAAATGATCCTGCAAAAGATATTAAACTCGATTTGGCGAATCCTAATCATTCGATGACCGTTACTACAGGAGAAGGTAAAAAATTAACCAACAACGCAGAAATCATAAAGTTTTTCGAAGAATTATCAGCCAGGAAATATAAATCGAACAATAATCAGCTGGAATTAAATCTACACCGAAAGTAGAAAATTTCTCAAAATCATATTGTTACTAAAAAAATAATCAGTACATTTGCACCTCGAATTAACTAAAAATTTATAGACAATGTTTGCAATTGTAGAAATAGCAGGGCTTCAATATAAAGTTGAGCAAGACCAGAAGTTGTTTGTGAACCGTTTGAAAGGAGATAAAGGAGGAAAAGTATCTTTCGATAAAATCTTACTTACTGTAAACGGAGCAATCACTGTAGGCGCCCCAGCTGTAAGCGGTATCACTGTAGAGGCAGAGATCCTTGACCACGTAAAAGCTGATAAAGTAATCATCTTCAAGAAGAAAAGAAGAAAAGGTTATGAAGTTAAAAACGGTCACAGACAATCTTTAACTCAAATCAAAATCACTGGAATCACAGGATTTGAAGGAAAAAAAGCAGAGAAGCCTGCTAAAAAAACAACTAAAAAAGCTGACGCTGAAAGCGCAGAATAATTGTTTAACCAAAAAACCTTAAAATAAAATGGCACATAAGAAAGGAGTTGGTAGTTCCAAAAACGGTAGAGAATCTCATTCTAAAAGATTAGGTGTGAAGATTTTCGGTGGACAAGACGCTATTGCTGGTAACATTATTATCAGACAAAGAGGTACTCAACATCACCCAGGTGAAAATGTTGGTATGGGTAAAGATCACACTTTGCACGCTCTTGTTGACGGTAAAGTTGTTTTCAGAAAGAAAGCAAACAACAGATCATTCGTATCTATTGAACCAAACGCATAATTAAATTAGCGTTTTATAAAATAAAATCCTCAGCATTTTTGTTGAGGATTTTTTGCGCTTAAAATTAAATTATTAAAATCATTAAAAATATCTCCCCGGTTATAGAATTTTTTTATATTTGTTATAACCAAATAAAACTGCGATAGCCGAAAAGCATATAGAGTAGGCAACAAATTAAAACAAAATTCTATGAAAAATCTGAAAAAACTATCAAAAAAACAACTTAAATCAATTGAGGGTGGTGCAGCCTTTTGCCCACCTCCAGCAACTACATGTGCAGAATGGGCTACATGGACACCAAGACAACAACAAATATGTCAAAACTGGATTCTAGATCCAGATCCATGTTAATTGTACTAGTTGCAGTATAAAAAATAATCCTCAGCATTTTTGTTGAGGATTTTTATACTTATAATTTGAGCTTCTTTTTTTTCTCTCAAATAATTGAAGAAAAAACGTTCTACAGATTTACTTAATAAATAATATTGTTAAAATTAAAATCCAAACTGAAAACCAGCCTTAATTCCAAATTTGGAAACATCCGGACGGTCAAGATAATTTCCTCTCCAGTTGAAGTCTACACGGAAAATTCTGATGTTTCCGAAACCTATATTTTCAAGCCCAAATCCGTATTCATAATATATTTGCTGATCGGGTGCAGAATATTTTAAATTATCAACATTGATATTTTTTGAAGCATCGCTTAATGATCCGTAAGCACCTCTGATGAACGCAACTTCTCTTAACTTCAATTTTTTAATAAGTGGAATATAAGAAAGTATTTTACCATTGAAATGATGTTCTATATGAAGCGTAGAATAGGTATCTGCAACAAACTCATAGTAATTTAACTGAGCAAACGTATTCGGAACAATTCCGTACGACTGGTTTCCAGGAATAATATTCTGCAGTGCCAAAGGAACGGTATCAAAGTTTTTTCCGGCTTCAAAATTCAGCAATGTTTTTCCCCAACTTCCCAAAAGAATCGGCTTGTAAAACATAAACTGCAATTTGTTATAATTAAAATCCGCATTAAACAACCCTTCAATACCACGTGTATATTTTAAAACAATGGTCGGAGCCAAAGTTCCATGCTCATATCGGTCAACTCCGGTTTGAGAAAAAGTAGCGCCCGGTCTTGCAATCAAACTAATCGTAACATGCGAATCATTGGTCGTCTTTCTTAAGTCACCATTTCTGAAATACATCAAACTAAAACCTGAAGGATTGGCAGATTTAATGCTTTGCATCGTCCCGTCAACTCTTACCTGAAAGTTTTTCCAAGGCTCAATAGAAGTAAAAACACTCGTTTGATTGACCGAACTTAAAGAAGCATTTTCTCCTCTGGCAAAAACTGTCGAAGAAGCAAATGAACGCGACAGAATACCGTCTTCTGTTGTAAGCTGCACACCCAATTGTGTAATATCTCTTTTGGTTCCGGCTCCCACCATAAAACGATTGACTCTATTGAACATATATCGACCTTCAACCCCATATTTGAATTGTTGGTCTTTAAAACCATAGGCATTATAAAACTCAACTCTCCAAGGGTCATTTTGCGTAAAATAGGTTCTCGCCCCCAATCTTATTCTATCACCTTCCACTTCATTTTTCCCGTAGACTGAGGTTATCGGACCTAAATCGATGCCTTTAGTAACATTATAATATCGAGAAGCAAGCGTTTCTGTAAGTTTAAGAATTCTATTGAATTTTGGAGTCTGTTGTAATCTGTCAAGCATTTCGTAGACCCCTTTTTCTTCTTTTGATAGAGAGTCTGGCCTTGCTTTCACCCAAAAAGCATCATCCTTGTCTACAAAGCGATCGTCATATTCTTCTTTTCTCCTTGTGAAAACAGTATCTGCTAGAGGTTTATTAAAATCATAATCAGAATAATCTACAGACCGTTTTGCAATAATGCTTTTTGCTGTCTTCTTTTTGGAAAAAGGGGTCATTTCAATTTCTGTGACGTATTTTTTTGGCAAAAATGTTTCATCATCAGGATTGTCATATTCTAATTCTGTAGAAATAGCGTTGATGAAATTGACATTAATTTTATTTGTAGACTTTAAAGTAGCTTCTAAAACCGCATAAGAATCGGTGTCGATATAAAGATATCCTTGGAAAGCCAAAACCTCAGATCTTCTAGGCTGATAACGTATTTTATACGCCTGTTCTCCCCGAATGGAGACTGTATCAGTCAAATTATAATCATATGTGCTAAAACCATCCGTTCCTACTGGGCTCGGAAACCCGATATCAAAATAATTTAAGGTATTATCATAAATATTGATGTCACGGTAAAGGTTTTTAGCGGTAATTGCAATCACCTGATTATCCTGAAATCCAGATGTTTTCTGAGCAACTAAAAGCTTTTTAGTCTTTTTATTGGGTTTGTTTTCCCCGAAATGGTTGTAGATTGATTCATTTAAGAAAATAGGCAATGCCATTTTTCCTCTTGCAGTAGAATCGGCGTAATCAAAAATAAAGTCTAATTTATTGAAGATTTTCCTGTTCATAAAAGCACTGTCGAGATTATTGGCATCAAACTGAATCTTTTCGTATTCTTTATACGTGTAGGTATCAAATTTATCAAGACCATTATTTCTCTTGCGCTTCCACACTTCCTGCATAATTCTGTATGCCGGATTTTCTTTTTTATTTTTAAATTTTGTTTTCTCGTTGTGAATAACAACTTCTTCAATGCTGCTTACTTTTTCAGACGACAGTTTAATAAGAAGATTATTGCTGCTGTCGGGAGTAATATCTACACTTTCCAACGCATAGTTTTTTTTCTGAAATCTTAATTTGTAAATAATACTGTCAGATTGTATAGTAAAGCTTCCTGAAGCAGTGGTAAGAACAGGCGTATCGCTTTCATTAATGAAAACCTCAACAGCACTGACCTCTTTATTGGTTTTAGCATCTACAATCTTTCCGCTTGCTGTGTTTTGAGCATGAAAAAGACTGGTTATAAAAAGGGATATATATAGGAAACCGTATTTTAATTGATTGGTTGACATCATTCGTATCTTCGAGCAATAGCTTAAACAAAAACTATGCTGTTTTATTATTAAATTTTAAAAGTTTTTTACAGACTTTGATGTTTATCTGTAAACCTGCAAATGTAACGAAAATAAAGCTATGAATATTGCGCTCAGAGAAAGCTTAAAGCTGATATTTAATAAAAAACAAAAGTTATATTTTGAGAGGAAATAAAATAAAAAAAAGACCCACATTTCTGTAAGTCTTTTTGCTCCTCCTGCTGGGCTCGAACCAGCGACCCTCTGATTAATCCCGAAGATTCGGGACTCTAACCAACTGAGCTAAAATTCCAGACAGTTGGTGATTTTCATCACAAAGCATCTCTATAAATTTCCTTGATTTTTGTCTCTTAATAAACCTTTCGACAGCAATGACATTAGCTTTATCTTCCGAAACCTCAAAAAGAGCAACTATTTTCCACGGACGGAATTTTCGAGTGAATGTATTAAAGCTTTCTTGCTGATTATGTTTCAAAAGTCTTTCATTCGGAAATTGTGAATATCTGATGTAATATTTATCTGCTGATTCTGAAAACAAAATGTAAATATAATACATAAAAAAACCGTAATCTAAGTGACTACGGTTTGCTCCTCCTGCTGGGCTCGAACCAGCGACCCTCTGATTAATCCCGAAGGTTCGGGACTCTAACCAACTGAGCTAAAATTCCAGACAGTTGGTGATTTTCATCACAAAGCATCTCTATAAATTTCCTTGATTTTTGTCTTTTAATAAACCTTTCGACAGCAATGACATTAGCTTTATCTTCCGAAACCTCAAAAAGAGTAACTATTTTCCACGGACGAAATTTTCGAGTGAATGTATTAAAGTTTTCCTGCCGATTATGTTTCAAAAGTCTTTCATTCGGAAATTGTGAATATCCGACGTAGTAT
>NZ_JAVHYL010000008.1:0-214127 GCF_031118795.1 Chryseobacterium sp. CFS15
TTTTCAAATCATTAAACGCAAAGATTTTATCATTAAACTTTCTATTTAAAAAGCAAAGGCAAATAAATTGGCTTCGCAAAGCTTGAGCAAAAGCTTATAATCAACTTGTTGATTCTTCTTTGTTTATTTTATTATAAAAGAGTAAAATTCACCTTTGCGTTAAAATATATACTTGACTTAAAGTTAGTGTTTTACGATTGTTGATTAACCCAAAATCAGGTTAAATAAGGTTTTACAGATTACAAAGATTTTGTTGGTCTTAATCTTTTGAAAATTAGCCCAGATCGCAACGGCATCCTTTTTTGTGTGAGGGAATTAGCTTAGGTCAAAAAAGATAAAGTGAAGAGCTGGAAAAAGCTCCTAAAAACTGGCCTTGACCTGCATACTTCCGATGTGTATCGTTCTTTCACCGGAGTTTCTACCTTCATAATTTAAATTCAGCTGTAAGAAAGAGTTGATTGCCTGCTGAACGAATACGCTCCACACTTGGTTTTTTCCGGGTTTTAAACCATCAAGCATTTGATTTCCTACAATGCTGAAGCTGTTTCCCGTAAAGTCGTTGTTGATAAATGAGAAGTTTCCACGGATAGACGTTTTCTTGCGCTCCCACTGGATCGTTCCGGTGATGTCGAATGCTTTCAGTAATTCTTCACCGTCTTTTCTCTGTTTTTCACGGTACGCTGACGAAAATTCTGCCTGTATAGCATCTGTGAATTTATAAGTGGCTTTTGGCTTTGTCTCAAAATTATTCAGCCTGTAATCTCTTGTTGCAAATAGCTGCGATGAATTTTGTAAATCATGAACGGAGTTTTCCCAATCGATTCTGAATTCTTTATTAAACCAATACCCGATATTCACGAAATGGGAAGTCTGATTTCGCTCCTCGTTACTGAAATTGGCATTGATTAGGTTGTCGTTTTGTATAAATCGGTAATTTCCGTTCCAGCCAGATTTTTCGGTAGGATTGAACTGTGCCGACATCAAAATATTTTGGTTTTTTAAAATCTGATTTTCGCCTTTTTCAAAAGGATTTAACACTAAAACCTTATCTTTTTTATAGAATGAATTCTGAGAGTTTAATGAGATATTAAAATTCCAGCGTTTTAAAAATTTATTTTCCGAACTGAAAACGACCGACGGATTGACGAACAATGCCAACTGCAACTTGTTTTTGTTGGAAGGAATATATCGCACCGAATTTGTGTAGATTCTGATATATTGAGCGAGATCGGAGTATTCTGCAATCTCAAATTCGTCGAGCTGCTGCACTCCGTCACCGTTGTAATCGGTCCATTTATAAATCCCCTGTCCGTCTGTTACTTTGATATACTGAAACTCTCTTTGCGCTTCCTGTCCGTTTCCTAATTCGTAAAATGCCTGAAGTCGCATCCCGTTTTTGAAAAGCTGCTGATTATACAAAATGTTACCCACCACAAAATCTTTATTTTGATCTACATCTACAATGTCATCTTTATAGAAGAATTTTCTGTAATGAATCAAAGCGTTTAAGGTTGTTTTTTCAGTTTTAATAAGCTGGCTTTCGGCCATGAAACCTAAAATTCTGTTGGTATTTTGAAGTCTGTTGTCACGCACCGAGTCATTTTCTCTTACGTACATCTTCGCTAAAAGTTTCGTTCTTGTGCTGTCGCCGATTTTTTTCTGAACGAAAAGTTCTCTCCAGCTGAAACTGGTGACATCCATCAATTGAGTGTCGTTGTATTTTTTTTCGTTGTGTTCCATGCTTCCGCCAACTGCCCAGCTTCCTTTTTTACCGGTGTATTCGGTTCCTGCGCCTCCACGGATGAATTTTGTGTCTTGCAGAATAGCATTGGTGTTAAGATAAGATAAGTTACCTTTTGTGTTGAACTTTCCTTTTAGCCAGTTAAAATCGAGATCGTTTTTGGTTCCTTTATAAGAATCTTGCTCGTCGAGATAGTTGATGCGGTAATTTAAAGTCGATTTGTTATTCCACTTATTTAAAAAGCTAAAGATGAAACGGTTTTGCGTCAATCCATTAAACTCCTGCGCTAAGTTGAAGTCACGAGAAAATTCTACATCATTGATACGGTCTAAAATATGAAACTGCTTATCGATGTATTGATACTCAAAGCTTGGAGTACCTTTCCAGTTGTTTTTAGTAAATGTTTTATTCCCGAAAATCCTTGCAGCATATCCCAAATTCTGATCAGAATCTTTTGATGAAAACAAATTGATATCGTAGTTGCTCATCGAAATATCAGCACCGATTTTACCGTCTTTCAGCAAGTATTCAGAGTTAAAAGTATACACCTGAGCTTTCTGCGGCGATGGAAGTTTTCTTACGGCACGGTAATCTCCTAAATTAGGCCCAACGTATTCAAAAACCCGTCCGTTATTGGTGGTTTGGGTTAATTTGTAATCTCCCAGATTGGCTCCGAAATAAGTAAATGAAACCTGATATAAAGTCTGCGCTGCATCGGTTGAAAATTGATAATAATTTCCATTGGGATTTTGAACGAGACTGTAAAGAATTTTGTTGACGTCATATTCTGCAACGACACCTGAAGGCGCATACATTAAATTGGTGTCGTTTCCGGCATCTGCTAAAATCTGTTCGTCTTCTTTCGATAGATTTAAGGCCAATGGAGCATTTTTATTATCATTCTCCATAAACCAGTTTAAGCCTAATTTTAATTTTTCTCTTTGATGCTCAACTTTTCCGGTAAATAAATAACGGGAATAATTTCTGTTGGCATAATTAAAAGAAATCGTAATAAAATTCTGCTGGAAAATTGGTCTGAAACTGGTGAAAGTAACTTCTCCGGTATTATAATTAATGATATAATCCTGGTTTTCGCCACGTTTCATCAAAATACCATCAATGAAAACCTGCTCGGAACCTGAAATTAATGTAATAAATTGTTCACCATTTTTCCCAGTTAAACGATAAGGTCCCTGATTTCCTTCAATACCCTGAAAACGAATTCTGTGAAACTCACTTCGTGCCACACCCGCCGAAATATCGACGAAAGTTTTATTATCGGTTCCAAACTGTGTCTGAAACTGAAGACCCATGCTTCGCCGTTGATATTTTGCGAAATAATTTTTAGAATCTACCAAATCTAAATGCCCGGCTCTAAGAATAGATTTATCCTTAATATTAAGCTGCATATAAATTTTGTCGAATTCTTCTAATGTTTGCGTGTATCCATCCGCCTGAATCGGTAAATTATGATCGGAAATACTCGCCAAAACTGTTACATCTTTTGAAAGCCTGCCGGAGATCTGAAGATCCATCGAGCTTTGCACAGATTGTCCCTGATTGTTACCGAAAGTAATCCCCCGGATAATAGAACCTTTTGAATTTAATTCTCCTAAAAATCTTTTAGAATCATTTTTGGCAAGCACGGCTTCGTCTACAATAATTCTGTTGCTGGTTTTCACAAAATCCATCGTGTCTTTTGCGAAAATATCCTGTCCGAATTTAAAAGCCAGAATACTGTCTTTTTTTTTAGCTAAAATACTGTCATTGTTAGACGAAACAGAATCTTTCGGAATATTGGGATTTTTCCATGTAAATATTTGGGCATTATTCATTGATAAGCCCATGAAAAAAAGAACGAATATCAGAATAGAATTCCGCAAGTCTCTTAAAAATAAGTGGTAAAAATAACTAAAAAATATGAACAGTTTTGTTTTTAGAATTATTAACAGAAAATTAATCTAAATATTATCTCAAATGTAAAAAACAGGGTAATTTTGCAATGTAAATTATTAATAATTAAAAATTACGTTATGAAAAAAATCTTTACTATTTTAGGAATTGTCGCTGCTTCTGTTACTGCTCAAGCTCAGCAGACTTTTAATTATGTTTTAGCTAATCAAGGATTTACTAATGCACAGGTTATTACAACTGGAAATATAGTTGCTGGAAAATTAACTTATAGCGTCTTGCAAAATGGTGCGACAACTGAGCCTGCATATTATACAAATGGGACTAATTTGAGATTATATTCACAGACAACTTCAGGAGATGGTAATTCTTTTGCAATTCAAGGAGCATCTGCAGTTAAAATGACTTCTGTGAAAATTGTTACTTCAGGAGTTGTAGGAAATTCTAACTATGCGCCTTCAACAGCAGTCGTTACAGTTGATGGTGTTGTTGTTCCAACAGTTTATGATCCTGCTGATACAACTAATGCAACTTATTTAATTACTGCTGCAACAGGTGCATCAAATATTAAAATCCAAAATGGTCAGACTGGAACGTCTGCACAAATTAGAATAGTTTCAATAAATATTACCTATAATGAAAGTAGTTTAGCTGTAGCAGATTTTAACAAATCTAAAACAAATTTCGTGAAAAACACTTTCGTAAAAAATGACGAGATTACTTTTGGAGCTGATGCAAAAGATGTGAAAATTTATACTTTAACAGGTCAACTGGTAAAAACTGCATCTGTAAAAGCAAACGGAACTTTAAATATTGCTGAATTAGCTGAAGGAAACTTTATCGTTACCGGGACAGTAAATAACCAAGCTGTTTCTCAGAAAATTTTAAAGAACTAATCTGATTTTCTAATCAATAATAATTATGAACCGCTTCTTGGAGGCGGTTTTTTTTGTGCTTGCTTACTTTTTTATATTTATTAAATTTAAAATATGTGGTATATTGTTATTAATATGGTATTAATTTTGCTTAAATTATTATGAATTAACCAAAATATCACATTATGAAAAAAGTATTTACTTTTATCGGACTTGTTTCGATGACAGCATTTTCTAATGCTCAGATTGTTATTAATGAAATTTATACAGGTGGCGGGCTTCTCGGAGCAGCCATTACAAATGATTTCATAGAATTGAAAAATATTGGTTCTTCTAATGCTTCTCTTAATGGCGCAACTATTCAATATGCATCTTCCAGTGGTGCTTTTACTCAGTACAACACGATACCTAACATTACATTGACTCCGGGACAGACGTACTTAATTCAGCAAGGCTCTGATGGTTTAGGCGGACTCGTTAATTTACTTAACCCCAACCTTATTGTAACTGTTCTTTTGAATTTTGATGGTTCACCTGGTGTAGGTGTAGGTATTGGCCTTTCGCTTACTTCGGGGAAAGTTGCTTTAGCGAGTAATGCAACGCAGGTTACGTCACCAACTTCTACCAATGTTTTAGACTTTGTAGGCTACGGTTCGGCAAATCAGTTTGAAGGTGCGGGGTCAGCTCCGTCACCAACCATTATAAATTCGATTTCCAGAACGATTGGGGATACCAATAATAACAATGTAGATTTTACGGCGACTTTACCTACGCCACAATCAACATCGGGAACGTTAGCGGTAAATGATATCAATAATCTCTCTAAAAAAGCAGGATTTATCAAAAATTCACTGGTTAAAAATGATGAAATTATTTTCGATGCAGAGGTGAAAAACCTAAAAGTATATACATTATCTGGTCAGTTGGTAAAAACAGCTTCTGTAAAAGATGGAGCTTCTTTAAATGTTGCTGAATTACAAAAAGGTAATTATATTGTAACAGGATTGGTGAATAATCAACCGGTTTCTCAGAAGATTTTGAAAGATTAATTATAGATTAAATTTATATTAAGGAGTTGTCGTCAGACAACTCTTTTTTATTTTAATACCAGCCTCTCCTCGCTGCATTAATGATTGTACTCAGATTCAGAACCAAAGTATATCGTATTCTTTTTCCATAATCCTTAAAGCCGGGCTCAAAACCTAAAGAAGATTGTACCGGAAGGTAGATTTCTAGAAAATCAGGGATTAATCGAACTTTCAAACCGCTGTCCCAGATAAACTGTGTTGGGTTATTTTTGTTTTTATACACACCGGCATCTGCATATACATGGAAAATTTTCCAAACGCTGGAGTCTACATTGAAAGAAGTAATCCATTGATTAACGGTTCCCGGAATGAAAGATTTAAAACCACCATCAGCTAAAATAAACTGTTGGGATAAAATTCCGCTGGATGCACTTTGCCCTAAAAGATTGTATGAAAACGAATAATCTGAAACCCTTGAAATTCCATAATTAAACGTATTGTTCCGGGTTTCGTTTCTTACAAAATATCCGGCAAAAAGTCTTAAGCTAAGCTTCTGTCTTGGTGCAAATTCCCATCTGTAAAAACCTTCCGCAGTAATTTTGTTGTAATCTTCCATTCCCTGCGTACTCAAACTGAAGCTTTTCTCGTGAATCATCTGATTGTCGGTGTAGCCATACCCAACTGTCCAAAGATTATACTTGTCGTAATCACGGTTGGCAATCATTTTAGCGTTAAGATCACGTTCAAAATAAGTGTAAGAAATTCCTAAACCACGGCTTACCGTACTTCTCGGATTTTTTCGGAAATTAATATTCGAGTAGAGTGAATTTTTCTGATAAGCCAGATCATAATCGTAATGGAAATAAGATCCCGAAACCCCAAAAGTCAATCTCTGAATCACACTTTCTGCAGGCAGAAAAGAGTAGGAAACTGATCCCGAGCCTGTCATTTTTCCTGTTCCTGTACTAAATGACGGAGTTAATGAATACAGAAATTTCTGATCAAAAAGTGATTGGTTTTTAAAATTCACACCGATCAAAAATTTATCGTAAGTATTGGTGAAACGTATTCTTGGATTCAGGTATATTTCATTAAACTCAGGATTCGGAATATCTTTTATGAGTTTAAATTTAATTTTTTTTGCATTCGAAAATAACCCTTTTGTATAAAGAAAGTTATCTCGGTAGTTCGCTTCCGGAAATATATAATCATTATTTAAAGTGATTTTATAAATATCTTGTGACGGAAGACTTACCGTTTTCAGTTTTTCATTCTCTTTGGTTTCTATCCAGTAAGAAGTTCTGTCGCCGCTTCTGGTTTGGGTTTCTAGCTTTACAGGGATCGCTTCATCTGTATTTTTTGAAATTTTGATATCAAGCAAATCATTATTTACTCTGAAATTCTTCAGTTTAAAATTGACTCTGTTTTTCTGCTTTAAAAATCCTTTCAGATATGACGTTGAAGGTTCTTCTTTTGCAAGTTGATCCAAAAAATCTTCCGGGTAAGCTTGTTTATCCGTATTTTCAGCGATGTAGTTTTTTAATAAGTTGTTAAATTTTTCTTCTCCCATTTTATCGGCAGAATAACTGAAAAGACTTCCCGTTTCAAAACTGCTAATCGCCATGTCGTTAAAGTTACTCAAGACAGAAAAAGGCTCATCGATTTTCTGATCGAGATTCTGAGACATGATATATTGGTAAGCCAAACCGTAACGATCTAATAATTTTACCCTTGAAGCATGGAATAATTTTAATGGTTTAATTCCTAACAAACTGGTCTCAGGAAGATTTCCGAGGAGTTTTGCGTCTCCATAGAATTTTTTCAGATATTGAATTTCAAGATATGATTTTAAACCATTTTTGAACCAATGATTTTCCTGTTTGTCGGTAATGATGCTTTCATCAAGAATTTTCTTTGAGATGATTCCGAAATAATCTAAGTCGGTATTTTCAGCATCCGAAAATAATTTAAACCTAAATTTCCAGAATTTAATATCATTATTTCCGAAAAAATCTTCTTTTGCTCTGAATTTCTCCGAAATAAAAAGTTGTTCAGGTACAAAACCGATTTTATCTTTAATGAATCTCAATTGCAACGGAAGGTAAAACTCAAGATTCTGAATGTCCTGTTTGCTGATATTGTATCCAAATTTTATTTCGGTCTTAATATCATCTGTATTTACTTTTATCGTAGGAAAATTATTCTTTGAAATAATAAATTCGGGATCCGAATCTAAATATCCTTTAAACGAATTAGGCTGTATCTGCTCAAGATTACTTTGGATAAAAGAATTTGTAGGAGTATCAAAATCAACCGACCAATACGTGTTGAAGTTTACAGATTCTTCAATATCATGATAATCTCTTCCGGAAATATTTTCCGGATCAAAATGATCGGGAACAATAAAGAAATATTTTAGTGCAATATCCTGCTCGGAAGTGCCGTAACCGGTAAATTTTTTGTCAGGAAGCTGCAGTTTATATTGCAGTTGAAATTTAATGCTTTTTCCCGTCGGTAACGCTTCATTTAAATTTAAAAATAAATTTTCTTCGGAAGTGTTGGGAAGTACAACAGGTTGGTTTTCTTTAGTTTTAATATTTAGTTCTAAAACTTTTCCTAATTGTTCCTGTTTTGCAAAATGAAGACTGTTGTTGCGGTCTTCCAGTTTTCTGTACACTAGAGAAGTTCCTCTTTTGTTGTATGCAGCGATCCAGTTGAGAAGTTTGATGCTGTTCAGAGCCTTATCAGAATGATTATGATATACAATATCCTGATTGATTTCAAGTGTTTTTCTGTCCTGCGATAATTTTGCATGAATGTAAATACTATCCTTTTGTGCAGAAACCTGTACAACTCCCCAAATCAAAAAAAGGCCAATGCTAAACTTTTTCAATATCTCAATAAAGCTTCAAATATAACGTATTTTAGATACAATTCTTATGATTTTTAGTTAACATTTATTAAAAATAAGAAGTATTCTATGTGCTCCATAAAATAAAATTTGCTCCCAAATAAATGAGAGCAAATAGTGATTTATTTATTTTATAATGAAGCTAAATAAGCGTTCCAACCTTCGTTTTTATATGTAAGAGCAGCTTCTGCAGGATCTTCAGATTTGTAAATTCCTCTTCCTACGATGATAAAGTCGGTGTGAAGGGTTTTGAAAACATGGTCCGGAGTATTGTACTGCTGACCTTTTCCGTCACCTGAATCTGCTAAATTAACTCCCGGAGTAAATAATAAAATTTCTTCAGGAAGTGCATTTTGAGAAACTCCGCCAATTACGTTGGGATGAGATAAAGCTATTTTTAAAGCCTCTTCTCTGTAGCTGTTTGTCGTTAAAGTACCTTTTGAAGACATTCCGATAATGGCAACAACACCTACATTTTTGAAGCAGTCTAGAGATTCGAAACCTCCGATTACCTGAGAAGTTACAAAATCTGCCCAGTCTGTAATTTTGAAAACTCCGCTTGTGAACTGTAGTTCCTGCGTATTTCCGATGTCGGCAAATTTTCTGTCTTCCATCAATAAAAAGTTGTGCTTTGTAGCCAGTTCTTTCAAAGGAACGATCGTATTTTGATAATCGAAATCTGAAATAATATCGATATGTGTTTTTAAAGCAATAATATTAGGACCCACTTTTTCAGCAAGTTCCAATAACTCCTGAGTAGTTGTAACATCAGCCGATGCAATCAGGTTTGATTCTTTGGCTAATGCGGTTTCTAATAATTTTTTTGAAACAGAATGCTGTGCATTTTCAAATTTTTCCTGGTAAGAAAGTCTTTTCTTTTCTTCAAACTGAATATGATTTCCTTGTAAAAAATCCTGAATTCTTTTTACTTCGTCATCGCTCAATTCACCGTTTTCCTGAAGAATGGTACAAACTTCAGAAATATTAAATAAAGTATGAACTCTGAAACCTTTGCTTTCCAAAAGCTGTTTTCCGCCTTGCTCTCTGTCTAAAACCACTACGATGTCGGCTACTTTCAGATCTTCCTGCTCAACTTCAGCAATGGTCTCGATCAAAGATTTTCCGGAAGTGATAACATCTTCTACCAAAAGACAGTTTTGCCCTTTCTGGTAAATTCCTTCGATCATTTTTTTTGTGCCGTACTCTTTTGCTTCTTTTCTTTTTATAATTAATGGGATGTAGCTCTCCAGTGACATTACTGTTGCCATAGGAAGTGCTGCGTAAGGAACTCCGCAAATCAGATCAAAATTATCTAACGGAAGCATTTCCAGTAAATAATTGGCTAGGTTTTTTAAAATTTTAGGATCTGATGCCAAAGGTCTTAAGTCTACATAAAACGGACTTTCGATACCGCTTTTTAATGTAAATCTTCCGAATTTGATGATGCCCAGTTTGTAACACTCCAAAAAGAATTCTTTCTTACTTTCCATTAATTTTTTATTAGATAGTGCAAATTTAAGGATTTGATGTTAAAGTCAATTGTGAATTATGAATTTTGCTAGAAAAGAGATTTTAAAATTTACCATTAAGAGCATTAAAAGTTTAAGAATTGTTAAGAGTCAATAAATTGATTTAGGGATGTTGCTTAATGATTTACTTTAGTAAAACATAAAAAAGTCTTAATTGAGTTAATTCTTAAAAATTTAATTTCCTTAATGTTTAAAAATCATCTTGATTAAGAAGTGCTTATTTATAAAAAAAACATCCCCGAAAGGATGTTTAGTTAAATTATTTAAACAATTTCTGCATCAATGATTTTTCCACCGTTTGTACTGTACTTTTGTTCGGCTTCCCAAAGTAAAAACTTATCGACTTCCCTGATTAGCTTAGGAATAGCTAAAGATAAAACTGCCAAGTCATCTAAAACTCCTGCTACAATGATAAAATCTGGAATGATATCTATAGGAGAAATTACATAAAGCAGACCAACCAACGGTAAAATAAGATCGATTGCTTTTACCGGATACATCCCTTTTCTCCACATATTCATCATTCTGAAAATATCGGGTATTTTTTTTACGAAGCCTTTGTGGGCAATTGCCTCTTTGGCAAGACTGAGTTTTGAATATTTCATTTTGTGTTTGCTTTTAAAAATAATTTTCAACTCTTTGAAATTCGCAAAATTTATACCAACTTAATCAAAATTTTAGTTAAAGTTATTTAACAATATTATCTATAAACTGATGAATAGATTCTGCATCCCAGTCAGTTGCAGCATCTTCTTTTATCAAAATTCTTCCGTTCTTATCGAGAAGAAAGGTTGTGGGAAAAGCTTTTGGAAGTATCTTTTCAGAGATTGGGCTTTGTGCGATATATACAGGAACAGTGTAATTATTTTCTTTTAGAAATTTTCTTACGGTAGCTTCTTCATCTTTCATTGCGATCAAAACAAAATCTATATTTTCCTTTCTTCTGTCGTACAATCTTTGTATTGACGGCCACTCTTTTCTGCACGGAGGACACCATGTTCCCCAAAAATTCAGAAAAACAGGTTTGTTCTTAAAATTTTTCAGATTGGTACTCGGTACGTTGATGCCCTGCAAATCGACATCGTAATCTTCATCACTGATGTGTACCGCATTTTCTATCGTAGCAATTGGGAAAAATTGATCTTTTAGAAAATTACGTATTCCGGGAACAAAAAAAATAACGCCTAAAACTACGAGGATAACAACGTAAGTAGTCAGTTTTTTCATAGATATATATTTACAGTAATTCTAAAATTTCCTGAATGGCATCTTTGCCTCTGTTTCTGGAATAATATACCTGAAGATCGTTGTAAAAACTCTCTCGTGGATAGGCTTCAGGATCGGCTTTAAATTTTAATAATAATTCATGCCCGAACTTTGGACGCGGCCCCCAAGAATTTTTCACATTAAAGTTTTCATCTAAAATAATGACTTTCGGAATAGACTCTGTTCCGTTGGTCAAAAACTGATTAATTAAACTTTTATCGCTGTCTCTTAAGAAGATTTTCACTTCATTATGACCCTCAAAAAACTTCGCCAAAGCAGGAACCGTCGCACTGGCATCACCGCACCATGCTTCAGATATAATTAAAATCTTCCCGTTGAAATTTTTTGATGTAAGCTCATTGATCTGTTGTTCGTCGATGACAAATTTTTTCAGTGTTCGATCCATTCTCTGGATCCCAAGCTCGTAATATATTTTATATTCAGCATCGTGCGGAGTCGCAGGATTTTCAAGTCTTTGGTTGGCAATTTGAAGATATTCTTCAAATGATATGGCTTTGTCCCAGTAATTTTTCATTATTACTAAAATTAAATTAAAATTGATTACTATTTCGCGTTTTGTTAATCAAAAACAGATCAGCTAAAACAAATGCGGCTAAACTTTCCACCACGGGAACCGCTCTCGGCACCACACAAGGATCGTGTCTTCCTTTTCCTTCTACCGTAACTGCATTTCCGTCTTTGTCAACACTATTTTGAGGTCTCAGAATGGTTGCTACAGGTTTGAAAGCAACACGGAAATAGATATCCATTCCGTTGGAAATTCCACCCTGAATTCCACCTGAAAGATTTGATTTAGTAGAAAAATCGGTGTTAAATTCATCATTGTGCTCACTTCCTGTCATTTTCGCACCACAAAATCCGCTTCCATATTCAAAACCTTTGCAGGCATTGATGTTGAGCATTGCTTTTGCCAGTTCGGCCTGAAGTTTAGAAAAAACCGGTTCACCAATTCCTACAGGAACATTTTTGATGACGCAGGTAATCGTACCGCCAATGGTGTTGCCTTCTTTTTTGATCTCTTTAATTTTAGAAATCATTTTTTCGGCAGTTTCGGCATCGGGACAACGTACTTCATTGCTTTCAGTTTTAGAAAAATCTAAATCCTGATAAGGTTTTACACAGAAAATTTCGCCTACGGAAGAAACGTAAGCGTTAATTTCAATATCTTTTAAAAGTTGTTTTGCTAAAGCTCCGGCAACCACCCAATTGATGGTTTCTCTTGCAGAAGATTTTCCGCCGCCGCGATAATCTCTGATTCCGAATTTCTGATCGTACGTAAAATCTGCATGACTTGGGCGATATGAAGTCGCAATGTGATCATAATCTTTTGATTTCTGATTTTCATTTTCGATCAAAAAACCAATTGGAGTTCCCGTGGTTTTCCCATCGAAAATTCCGGAAAGAAATTGTACGGTATCACTTTCTTTTCGTTGGGTAACGATTGCTGATTGACCGGGTTTTCTGCGATCCAGCTCATATTGAATTTTTTCGAAATCGACTTCCAGACCTGCCGGGAAATTATTGATGATTCCGCCGTAAGCTGCGCCGTGACTCTCGCCAAATGTGGTAAGGCTGAGAAGATTACCTAAAGTATTGAACATACTACAAAATTACCGTTTTTTATTCAGATAATAAAGCCTTTGGCAATTGGTTTACTGATAACTCTTTTTGATGATTTCGATTGTTTTGTCGACTTCCTTTTTTTCTTTGATATTAAGCTTTTTCCAGATAAAACCCTTTTTCAGATTCTTTTTATCGATGAGTTGTGGGAAAAACATTTCTTTTTGATAATCAATAATATAGCTTTCGGAGATTGCAGGAATAGGAGTGTCAAAACTGAAAGGATATCTTTTTGAAACGTTAAATTTAAGATCGCCAATTTTAAAAGAATTGTATTGATTATAGATATAGTAAGAAGGCTTTAAAACCTGTTTTACTTCGAATTGAGTTAAGTTTCTACCCAATCTAAAACTTGGGATGAACTGCTGAACGATTTTTGGATAGGAAAAAAGACTTACAAAAATTATAGCTAAACCCGAACCAATTAAAAGCGCATATTTCTTATTTAAACTTTCGAAAAAGACTACGAAAAACATAACGAAAAATACATCAATGAAGAAACGGTATTGTGCAGAAAAAAGTAATACCAAAATGCTTTTAATCAATAATGAAATACAAATTAAACTGATGATTTTTTTTCTTTTAATAATAGAAAACACAGTGAATCCTATTAAACTTGTAACGAAAGAAATGTTGATAACTGATTTGATTCCGTCCAGGAAAAGCCAGTTTTTAATATAATCAAGCCATGAGAATTCTAAGATTTCGGCATAAGAATACTGCTCATCAAAAGTTTTTACTTTGGCAAATTGTGAGGAAGCTTTTAAAAGTTCAGGATTGGGTTTCCAGGAAATTCCTAAATCAAATATCGTAAATGGAAAAACAGGATATCCAAATGTCCAAATATTTTTTATGATAAATAGAAGAAAAACCAATGATCCGAAAATAAGTTTTTTATACTGAAATTTAGAAATGAAAATAGAATAGAGCAGTACGAAAAGCGGCAACCAGATCACGGTTGGCTTAATTGAGAAAGTAAAAACAGAAAATGCGAATAAAAAAGAAAGGTTTTTGTTTCCGGATAAAATTTCATTTAAAATAATCAGAGAAAATACAATTGCAGGAAGATCCGGGCTTGGCGATTGTGAAAAAACAAGTAAAATGGGAATGAAAATAATTTGAATCCAGCTTTTATTTTCGACAATGTACATTCCGTATATAATCAGTAAAATAGCATTAAGCTTAAAAAAAGGATCTGCAAAATTACTGAACCCTGCCTGTACAATATGCCAAACCGACATCTGTCCCAGAACCAGATCGAGATTCGAAATACCTTTTACTAAACCATATTCTGTGAGCCATTTTATTGTAGGAACATAATATCCAAAATGGTCTGCAATAAAAGGATAAAAAGAGCCTGAAAATGAGATCAGTATTACTAAAACTCCCAAAACAATGGAATCTCTTTTTGAAATTCTAAAGCAATTTGTATAAAGTTTGTCTTTAAAAAAGTAAAAAATCCCGATTAGAATTGCAGGGATTTCAACGTATAAATTCAGCGGAATAACAAATGATAAGACCGTGAAAATTAAGCCGATCGAGAAGATCCCGGTTAAGATATTCCCTGAGGTTCCGTATAGATTTTTTCCAACTACAATTTCAGCCAGTTTGCCCCAGCCCATCAAAGTTGTAATCAGAAAAATTGCGGAGAATAGGATTAATAGCATAAAAAAAGATTGCCTAAAAATAAGCAATCTTTCATGTTTTTGAAAATATTTAATTATTTAGGTTGTACACGACCACTTTTTCTATCTTGTGATCTACCTAAAGTATATCCTGTTGCACCCCCGATAATACCACCAACTACGGCACCACCACCACGGTTTTTCTTATTCACAATAGCTCCCAACGCAGCACCACTTACTACACCAATTGCTGTACCTTTTGCAGCTTCACTTATCCCTTTTTTCTTAGCTGTAGTAGTTCCTTGTGATGACGAGTTACTTGCCTGGCTTCCGTTATTAGAAGAAGGCGCATCTCTGTATATTGTTTTAGTTTCTCTGATTACCTGAGGTTTTGCGGCAGCTGCTGTTTTAGCTTTTTCAACTTCAGCTATACTATCGCTTTTCTTTTGTGCTTCGTAGGCAAATCTTTCTCTCTCGATTGCCAATTTTTGCTTTTCGATATCAAGCTGTCTTGCCTGGAACTCCAGTTTCTGCTGTTCTAATGTTTTTTCAGCAACTTTATTATCATCTTTCTTACAGGCGGTCAATGTAAATATTGAGATCACTCCTGCTAAAACTATATTTTTCATAACTCAAATTTTTTCTATCTCTTAAACTTTTGAAGTCTAGACAATGATAATTTCAATTATGAAGCCAAGGTTTAGTTAAGGAATGTTAAAATTTTAAAAACGTTAATATATTTGATTGCTGCAGAGATTCAAAATTTTACCATTACTGTATTATTTTAATATAAATCTCTAATTGTAGAGAATTTATTTTTTGTTATTGTCTGTAATACATATATTTATACTACTAAAACTAACCAATGGAAATGTCAGATTGTATTTTACTGTTTCAGAATTTTATATTATTAGGAAGTGCTTTACTAATTATATTTTTAATTTCTGTTTTTCTAAATCGACAAAGCAGTAATTCGGGATTTTGGTATTACAGCCAAGGATTTCCTCATTACAAAAAGTATTTTTCGAAAAGAAAGGCTTATTGATTTTATTATCAGTGAATTACTGTAAATATTCAATATGTTTAACCATTTTTACGCATAAAAAATCCCTAAACTATTGTAGATTAGGGATTAAAATATGAGGTGCCTAGCGGATTCGAACCGCTGTAGATGGTGTTGCAGACCACTGCCTAGCCGCTCGGCCAAAGCACCATTTTTAGGTGGTGCAAATATAGGAAAATAAAAATATTCTCCAAATTTTTTATGCAATTTCTTTTACTCCAATGGCATCAATTTCCATTTTAGCATTAATAGCTTCGTTGTATTTTCTAATATTAATAACTCTAGTTTCTGTCCAGCTGTCGTGCCATCCATTTTGTCCAAAAAACGATAACGCATTGAAGGGAACTGCTCGACATAGGCTACGATATAATATTTGTGTTGTAGTAGGGTTTGTACCGTCTATGCTAACAGCTTTAGTGTTAGTGATAAATTTGCCTAATGTTTTACCTCCAGAAAAATGTTCCCATACAAAATAATATATAGATGCGATAAGTGTTCCCATCATATATTCCCACAGGAAGCTATTGTTATTATAAAAATAGAAAAAAAAGCTATTTGAAGTTATGTTGTATAGTAAAATTGAAATTAAGGAAAGAAAGAAATTAATAATCATTAAAGCAATTATATCTATAACATAATTAGCCAATCTAATTCCTTTCGAAGCTTTGTTATCTTCAATAATTTTTAAATGTTTTCTCATGATTATATAGTTTTTAGTTTAAAATCCTTTTAAGGTAAATCTCAAGTTTGCATTAATATCAATTACAGCTGTAATTCCGGAGTCGTTCAAAAGAATCTGATGGGGTTTCAGATTAAAAACCTTACCCGTCATTTTCAATCCTTTATAATATTCTTTATTGAATGCTTCTTCGATACTTTTTTTAGACGATGTTTCGAGATCATTTGTCGGAATTCCGTATTCATCTTCTATCATCTTCACAATTTTTCCTTTGAAAAGAGAAGTTGCTAATTTCTGAAGCATGTTTGATGTTCTAAGCTTAAATTTGGTGTCGGAAAGTACAATTTTCCTTTTAGCTTCGTCATAAACAGGAATACCTGAAATAAAAGCGGTTCCGTTCACATAACCCTCTGTTTCAGCCTCGATCATAATACGGTTTGCTTCTCCGTAAACCTTGATATCCGTAATTTTTACTTTAGAATTTCTGATATCAAATTCTTTATTTAAAAATGTTTTTTTTGCAATACCGGTCGCTTCAGAAAAAGGAATGTTAGCAGTGGTCTGCAGTAAAAATTGATCTGCTAAAAGAGGAATAAAATTAAAATTCATCACCATTTTTACAGGCTGCGAAGCTTCTGGTTTTGTTCCTGTGTAAGTTTCCGAAAAAATATCGATGCCGATATTGGTATTGATTTGATTGCCGTAGAATTTCAGCGGCGTAATATTTACGTTGATCGGCGTAATTTTCAACCAGGTATTATATTCTTCAGAGATATTGAAAGGCTGAGAAAATGCATTCCACGCCAAAACAGCATATTGTTGAAAGTTGAGCTGTTCGGCCATTTGTCTATCAATAATTTTGGAGAAATTCTGCTGCTGCTCTTTTAAACTTTTTTCGACTAAAGAAGTAATAGGAATCTTAATTTTTCCAAAATCAAGCACCGGTTTTTTTACCCATTTAAAACCCATTGGTTGTGTCGCAGTGCTTATCGTCCAGTTATTTTTAAAGCTTAAAGCCGTTTTAAAATACATTACCGTTTCAAAAGTCGTCTCCTGATACGTATAAACTCCCAAAGTTCCGATGCCTTTTTCTGCCCATATTTTTAGAGGAACTTCAATCAGTATGTTTTGATTGACATCACCGACTAAGCGTATCGGTCGTGTTTTCCAGACTTTTACTTTAAACTGGTCATTATCGTTATCAGTATAAGAATCATCCTGAAAGATCATATCTTTTACCGAAGCATTAATGATATTGCTGATTTCCGATAACGGAATGGTTACCGGCATTGTAATGCTCGACTTTATTTTCGGAAAATTATAGATAGGATTGCCGGAAACGTTGCTTTGCCCAAAAATACCGACAGAAAACAAAAGAAATAATATTTTGAATATCTTCATCTCAATGTGTTTTTATTTTTAAACTGAAATTACTCATTTTCTGTAACTCCGCCTAATAAAAAACTTTTTTCAAGTTCTATACTTGCTCCTTTCATTTCACCTTTCATGGGTGGACTTGTTTTGGTAATTCTTAATTTAATGTAAGAAATCTGATTAAATTTCTCATTGATTTTCGTGATAATTCTTGCCGCAACATGCTCCAACAATTTAGATTGAATCTTCATCTCATCATGAATGATATCGTTAATATCAGCATAACTGATCGTGTCATTCAGATCATCAGAAACTGCAGCATCCCACAAATCTGTGTGAATTTCAGCATTTAAAATATAATAAGTTCCGATACTATTTTCTTCGGGAAGAACGCCGTGATAAGCGTATATTTTTACATCTTCTAAAAAGATTTTGCTCATGTTTTTTTATATTTAGACAAAAGTATTATATTTAATAACTAAACAAATCAAATAAATATGAAAAATCTAAAAAAATTAAACAGAGAAAGTTTGAAATCAATTAATGGTGGTGCAGTTTGCAATGCAAATTGTCCTCCCGGGCCTTATGGTCCCAATTTTCCTAGCTCATGTGAAGCGTTTCATGCTTTACCAGAATGTTGTAAGTCTAAAGTTTTAGTACACGCAGACTGTTTTCCTCGTTAAAATAAAAAAGCACTGTGAAAACAGTGCTTTTTTATTTATTTAATACTTTTCGAAAGATCAAGCATTGCCTCAATTGGCTTTAGCGCTTTTAGTCGAAGTTCTTCTTCAATGATAATCTCAGGAAGCTCATATTTCATGCACAAATACAGTTTTTCCATTGTGTTTCGCTTCATGTAAAAACATTCCGAGCAGTTACAGCTTTCGTCAAAAACCAAGGCTGGAATCAATTCTTTATGTGGTGCACGTTTTCTCATTTCGTGAAGAATTCCTTCTTCAGTGGCAATGATAAATTTCTGACAATCATCTTTTTCAACAAAATTCAAAAGAGCAGAAGTAGAACCGATGAAGTGAGCCAGTTTTAAAACAGCTTCTTCACTTTCAGGATGTGCAATCATCTTTGCATCAGGATTATCTGCTAATTGCTGCGCAATTCTTTCCATGGAGAAAGCTTCGTGTACGATGCAGCTTCCGTCCCAAAGAATCATATCGCGGCCGGTTTTTTTAGATAAATATCTGCCTAAATTTTTATCCGGAGCGAAAATAATCGGTCGGTCAGTTGGTAAAGCTTCAATCACGGTTTCAGCGTTTGAACTGGTTACGATAATGTCGCTTTCTGCTTTTGTTTCAGCGTTACAGTTGATGTACGTTGCAATCAAAGCGTTCGGATGTTGCTCACGCATTTTTCTCAAACCTTCACCACTGCAGCCGTCTGCCAAAGAACATCCTGCCATTGTATCGGGAAGGACAACTTTTTTCGTCGGATTCAAAATTTTTGCTGCTTCGGCCATGAAATGTACTCCGCAGAATACAATCATATCGGCATCGGTGTCTTTTGCCTGTCTTGCCAGTTGAAGAGAATCTCCCAGGAAATCAGCAATATCCTGAATTTCTCCCGGTTGATAATAATGCGCCAAGATAACGGCATTTTTTTCTTCCTTCAGTTGAAGAATTGCTTTTACCAAGTCTTCTCCCTGAGGAATATCAATATCTTTTATATCTAAAAATCCTTTTACGGGAAGTGTTGATTTAGCTTTTTCTAATGTTTCGGTGCTCATTTCAGCCTCAATGTTTTTGTTCATTAGAAATTAGAAGTTAGAAACTAGAAGTTAGCAATGATGTTGTTTGAATTTATAGTTTTCAAACTTCCATCATCCAGCTTCCATCATCCAGCCTTTAATTCCCAATAAAATTTTTTATTAAACTTTCTATTTCTATTTTTGCTTCACTCAAATCGCTGTTGATCACGATTTTGTCAAATTCTATGGCGTAGGTAAGCTCTTCTTCGGCTTTTTCTACACGGGTTTTTATGGTCTCGGCATCATCGGTGTTTCTTGAAATCAGCCTTCTTTCCAATTCGGCAATCGAAGGCGGTTCAATGAAAATGGATAATGCTTTTTCTCCAAAATATTTTTTTAATGAAATTCCGCCTTTTACGTCTACATCAAAAATAACAACTTTTCCCTGATTCCAGATCTTTTCTACCTCAGATTTTAAAGTTCCGTAATATTTATCAGTATAAACTTCCTCAAATTCTACAAAAGCTTCTTCAGAAATTTTTTGTCTGAATTCGTCAGGCGAAATAAAGTGATAATCAATCGCATGAATTTCACTTCCTCTCGGCTGTCTCGTGGTGCATGATATCGAAAATGCCAATTCAGGAATTGCTTCCAGAGAATGTTTTACCAATGTTGTTTTTCCACTTCCCGATGGCGCTGAAAATATGATAACTTTATTCATGTTTTTTAGTTATGAATTATGAGTTATGAATGATGAGTTATTAGAAAAGTATGCAAACAATCAACTGATAACTCATCATTTATAACTTATAACTGTTTACAACACGTTTAACGTTTGTTCTTTAATTTTTTCCAAATCATCTTTCATCATAACGACCAATTTCTGAATTTCAGCGTGATTGGCTTTTGATCCTAAAGTGTTGATTTCTCTTCCGATTTCCTGTGAAATAAACCCAAGTTTTTTTCCGTTGAAATCTTCATTTTCCATCACTTCAGAATAATATTTCAAATGCTGTGAAAGTCTCACTTTTTCTTCCTGAATGTCTAATTTTTCAGTAAAATAAGCCATTTCCTGGTAAAATCTTGTTTCATCAACGTTTTCAAACTCTTTTAAAGTTTTCATGTAACGTTCTTTCACGGCATCAATTCTCACTTGCTCATAAGGAACAACTTCTGCCAAAGATCTATCAATATTTTTGATATTTCTTTCAAGTTCTTCGTGAAGAATTTTTCCTTCAGTCTTTCTGAATTCCTGGAATTTGTCGACTGCATTATTTACAATTTTCGCTAAAGATTCCCATTCACCTTCAGTTAACTCGTCGGGTCTTGAAGTGATGGCATCCGGAAGTCTTACTGCCATTTTAAGGTACTCAAAATCAGGTCCGTCAGAAGCGATATTTTTAAGCTCATTCATGTAAGAATCGATCAAACTTCTGTTGATTTTCACATCATTCGTTTCTTCAAGATTCTCAATATTAATGTAGCAATCTACCTTTCCACGGATGATTCTATCGTTTAGAATTTTTCTTACTTCAAATTCTTTTTCTTTGTAACGCAAAGGAATTTTGATATTTAAATCAAAGCTCTTGCTGTTCAGTGATTTAATATCGATCGAAATTTTTTTTCCTTCAAAAACACCTTCGGCTCTACCAAAGCCGGTCATTGATAAAATCATAGTTTTTTATTGTCGTACAAAGATAAACATTTAAGTCTATACTGTGATAAGATGAAATTTCAACATCTATATTCTAATTATTCAATTAAATAATTTTGAACCGCTAGGATTAAAGAAGAAGCGAAGAAATATTAAGATGAGCGTTGCTTTTAGCATAATGCTTAAAAATCGTACAGATTTTCTTAATTAAACTTAACAACTTACATATTCTTAATGGTTCAAATTATATCTCATTTTCTTTGTTGTTTTATAGCAAAAAATAAAAAATCAGATTAACTCAATTTTGTAAATTAGCAAAGTGAAAAATAAAAACTTGATTTCTGTTGTAGGACCTACCGGAATTGGAAAAACGAGATTGGCAATTGATCTGGCAAAACATTTCAACACAGAAATTGTTTCCTGTGATTCGCGCCAGTTTTTTAAGGAAATGATCATCGGAACCGCTTCTCCGTCTGCCGATGAATTAGCAGAAGCAACACACCATTTTATAGGGAATCTATCTGTTCAGGAATATTATTCGATCGGTCAATATGAAGAAGATGCTTTAAAAAAACTCAACGAACTTTTTGAAAAATATGATACTGTCATTTTGGTTGGCGGAAGTATGATGTATGAAAAAGCAGTTATTGAGGGTTTGAATGATTTGCCGGAAGCCAATGATGAAAATCAAACTAAATTACAGGAAATCTTAGATAACGAAGGTATTGAAAAACTACAGGAAATACTGAAAGAATTAGATCCTGAGTATTTTTCAGTAGTAGATTTTCATAATCACAGAAGGCTTTTGCGTGCTATTGATGTGATTTGGCAGACAAATACAAAATATTCTGAATTGATTGCTGTTTCACAAGATTCCAGAGATTTTAATGTTATCCGAATCGGAATTGAAGCCCCGAGAGAAGAATTGTATGACAGGATCAATAGGAGAGTGGATATCATGATGGAGAAAGGTTTGTTGGATGAAGCAAAAAGTTTAGAAAAATTCAAACATTTGACCGCTTTAAATACGGTTGGTTATTCTGAATTATTTAAATATTTTGATGAAGAATGGGATCTGGAATTTGCGGTTTCTGAAATTAAGAAAAACAGCCGGAGATATGCAAAACGACAATTGACGTGGTATCGGAAAGCGGATGATATTCATTATTTGCAGTTGGGATATTCTGAAAAGGATTTTGACGATTTGATTGAATATATAAATTCTAAAACTTCAGTTTAAAGTTTTTTTGACGCAAAGACTTATTTTCTATTCTTAATAATTTTAAGAAGCAAAGCATGGAATCAGTAAAATTGATTCTGATGAAGCTTCTGCCTTAGGCGACTTTGTCGCTATTCTTTGCTCCTTAAAAATTACACACCTTTTAAATAAAACTTTGCGTTAAAAAATTCTGCTCCGAATTTGTCATTCCGAAGGAATCTCAACAACGCAATTACAAAACTCTACAAATCCAGCCTAGATTCCATGCTCCACTCTGTTTCGCTCTGTATGACAAAGGAGTATTTAAACAAAAAATGCGATCCCGAAAGACCGCATTCCATTAACAATATAATTTAAATTTACTACTTCCATCCGCCTCCTAAAGCTCGGTACAAATCTACAATACTGCTCAATCTCTGTCTTTTTACGGACGCAAGATTCAGTTCAGCCTGCAAAGAATTTCCCTGAGCGGTAATCACTTCTAAGTAATTTGCCATTCCGCCTCTGTAAAGCATTTCGGCGCTTTTAATTCCATTTTTTAAGGTTGTTACCTGTTCTGTTGCTTTTTGTTCCTGAACTTTTAAACTTTCGTTAGAAACCAATGCATCAGAAACTTCACCCACCGCATTCAAAACAGACTGACGGAACGCCAAAACGTTTTTCTCTCTCTGAATTTTAGCAACATTTAAATCTGTTTTCAATTGTCTTTTCTGAAAAATAGGCTGAGTCAATCCTCCTAAAACAGATCCAAACAATGAAGCCGGAATTGAAAACCAGTTATCAACTTTAAATGAATTCACTCCACCGGTTGCTGTAATTTTCAATGAAGGATACATATTTGCCTGAGCAATTCCCACGATTGAATTTGATTCCAATAAAACCAATTCCTGCTGACGAACATCCGGACGACGGCTCACCATCGCTGCCGGAAGACCCGCAGAAATGTCCTGTGGTAAAGAAGTATCAGACATTTCAATGGTTCTGTTGACTTTGTTTGGATTTTCACCCACCAAAATACTCAAAGCATTTTCCTGAATGGCAATATTTTGTTCCAGCTGAGTGATCAAAAGTTCTGTTGATTGCTTTTGAGCAGTCGCCTGTTGAACTCCCAATGAAGTCGTGTCGCCGCTTTGCCACAATTTTTCTGTAAGTGAAAGCGTGTTGGTGCTTAAATCTAAATTTGATTTTGCAATCTGTAATTGTTTATCAAGCATCAATAAATTGTAATAACCTTGAGCAATCGCTGCGACAACCTGTGTCTGAATCGCTTTGGTCGCTTCATAAGTCTGCAGATACTGCATTTTTGAAACTTCCTGCTGATTTTTAATTTTGCCCCAAATATCAGCTTCCCATGATAAATTGAATGCAGCATTATAATCTTCAACGTGGCTTTGACCTAAAAATAAATTTAAGCTTTGCCCGTTCATACTGTTTTTTGAAGGCTTTGAAATCTGCGCAGAAACTCCGAAACCAACATCCGGATATTGAAGATATTTTGCCTGTTTCAGTTTTTCCTGTGAAGAAGCAACTTGTTTTAAAGCAATCTGTAAATCGTAATTGTTTTTAATTCCTTTTTCAATTAAATTTTGCAAGATCGGATCGCTGAAAAACTGTTTCCATTCTAAGTTAGCAACGCTTGCAGTGTCTGCGGTTGCTGTATATTTGAATGTTTCGGGAAGTTCGGGTTTCGTTTCCTGATATGCCAATTTCGGCACACAAGAAACTGCACCTAATGCAATCCCAAAAGCGATGATTATATTTTTTACTCTTTTCATAAGTCTATATATTTAAATTGATCACAAAACTTTGAGTGATAAGCAAAGTTGTCTTTAGTAGGAGATAATATTTTGCTTAATTTGAACCATTAAGAACAATTAAGAAGTTAAGTTAGGTTAAGAAAAATCAATAGATTTTTTAAGAATTGTGCTTCAAGTGAAGCTCATCTTAATATTATTAACTTCTTAAACAAAATCTTAATGGCTTAAATTCTTCTCAAAGTTTTGTTAATCATTTTTTATTAATGTGCTGTTGCTAAAAATTCTTCCTCCAATTTTTGTTTTTGAAGTCTTTTATTTTTTCGGCTTGGCATTTTTTCATGTAAATACTGGAAGATTACATACATAACCGGAATAATGAAAATCCCGAAGACAACTCCCGTAAACATTCCACCAACGGTACTGATTCCAATAGAGTGATTTCCTTTTGCGGCCGCGCCTTGTGTCCAAACCAATGGTAACATACCGATGATGAAAGCAAATGAAGTCATCAGAATCGGTCTCAAACGTAATCTTGAAGCCTGAAGTGCAGATTCAATCAATGTTTTTCCTGCTTTTCTTCGCTGAACGGCAAATTCGACAATTAGAATCGCATTTTTCGCCAACAATCCGACGAGCATGATTAATCCGACCTGAACGTAAATGTTATTATCAATTCCGGCTAATCCTGTGAAAGCAAATACTCCGAAAATCCCTGTAGGAATGGTCAAAATAACTGCAAATGGAAGTATATAACTTTCATATTGAGCAGCCAATAGGAAATATACAAATAAGATACTTAGCATAAATACAAAAGCAGTTTGTCCGCCGGTTTTGATTTCTTCACGGGTAATCCCTGTCCATTCGTAACCATAACCACGAGGAAGTGATTTTTGAGCAACTTCTTCTACGGCTTTGATGGCGTCTCCGGTACTGTAACCAGGTTTTGGAGTTCCGTTGATGGTTACAGCGTTGAACAAGTTGTTTCTTGAAACCGTTTCAGGTCCGAAAGTTCTTTTTAAAGTGACCAAAGTCTTTACAGGAACCATTTCGCCGGTTTTATTTTTAACATAAATTCCTTCCATAGAATTCGCGTCGGTTCTGTAAGGGATATCTGCCTGAGCCATTACTCGATAATATTTCCCGAATCTGTTGAAATCTGAAACGAAACTACTTCCGTAATAGATCTGCATGGTCTGCATCAATTCTGTAATAGAAACTCCCAGCTGATTGGCTTTATCGGTATCAACATCAATTGTATATTGAGGATTTCCGGCTGCATAAGTGGTGAATGCAAAAGCAATTTCCGGACGTTTCATCAATTCTCCGATAAATGCCTGAGTGGTTGTTCCCAATTGTTCAAAAGAACCGTTCGTTTTATCCTGCAACATGAATTCAAACCCTGAAACGTTACCAAAACCCTGTACGGTAGGGAAGTTGAAGAAGAATGCGTTGGCATCTTTTACCTGAGCCACTTTTCCCGTCAAGGCTGCAGCAATCTGATCCGGATCTTTCACTTCGCCACGGTCTTCAAAGTCTTTAAGCTTAATAAAACCTGCAGCATACGGAGAAGCATTAGAATTACTGATGAAGTTCATTCCGTCGGCAACCCAAAGGTGATTTTTTGCTTTTTCGCCATTAATGATTTTATCAATCTGTTCAGTGGCTCTGTGCGTTCTGTCTAATGAACTTCCCGGAGGCGTATTCACGGCATACAAAACAAATCCCTGATCTTCGGTAGGAATAAATCCTGTAGGCGCTTTATTGATTAAGAAAACACTTGCCGCCGTGATCAACGCTAAACCTGTAACGGCAACCCATTTATTTTTAATTAAAAATTTAAGGCTGTAAATATATTTTCTGGTCATGTTGTTGAAGCTTTTGTTGAAAGCATTGAAAAACTTAGCTCCAAAACCTTTTTTCTGACCATGCTCACCATGTTCTCCCTGAGGATCATTTAATAATAAAGCACATAAAGCAGGACTTAAAGTCAATGCATTAACCGCTGAAATCAAAATCGCAATCACCAAAGTAAAAGCAAACTGTCTATAGAAAACTCCCGCCGGACCCTGCATGAAACCAACCGGAATAAATACCGCACACATCACCAATGTAATTGAAATAATCGCTCCTGAAATTTCACTCATTGAGTTTGTAGTTGCCTGTTCGACAGGCATTCCTGTCTGTTCCATTTTTGAATGGACGGCTTCTACGACGACAATCGCATCATCCACAACAATTCCAATGGCTAAAACCAAAGCAAATAAGGTCAACATATTGATACTGAAACCAAACATTTGAAGGAAGAAAAATGTACCAACAATTGCTACCGGAACGGCAATCGCAGGAATTAATGTAGATCTGAAATCCTGAAGAAAAATAAATACCACAATAAACACCAAGATAAATGCAATCACTAACGTTTCCACAACCTGATGAATTGATGCATCCAAAAAGTCTTTGGAATTATACATGATGATGGGCTCAACTCCCTTTGGAAGTGAAGTTTTCATCTGCTCAACTTGCTTTTCAATTTCAGTTAGAATTTCATTCGCATTGGAACCTGCAGTCTGTAAAATCGCAAAACCTGCAACCGGTTTTCCGTCAACTCTGTTCGCAGCGGTGTACGTGTAAGAACCAAATTCTACTCTTGCAACATCTTTTAATCTTAAAAATGATCCGTCGCTATTAGACTTGATGGCGATATTTTCGTAGTCTGCATTTTTATTTAATTTACCTTTATACTTTAAAATGTATTCGTAAGTTTCCTTGCTTCCCTGTCCTAAACGTCCTGGTGCGGCTTCAAGATTGTGATCTTTTACTGCTGCCAAAACTTCTTGCGGAGAAAGATTGTTGGCGGCTAATCGGTCTGGTTTCAACCAAAGTCTCATTGAATAATCTCTCGTTCCGAATACCTGAGCCTGCGCAACTCCGGGGATACGCTGTATTTGTGGAATGACGTTGATTTTCAAATAGTTTTGTAAGAAAAGTTCGTCATATTGTTTTGGGTCATCACTTGACAATCCCATAAACATAATCATACTGTTCTGAACTTTCTGAGTCGAAATTCCTGCCTGCACAACCTCCTGCGGCAGCTGGCTCATCGCTTTGGAAACACGGTTTTGAACGTTTACAGCGGCATTATCCGGATCTGAACCTTGCTTGAAAAATACGCTCAAGGTCATTGATCCGTCGTTACTTGAATTGGAGGTCATGTATGTCATGTTCTCAACACCGTTCACCGCTTCCTCAATCGGAACCGCAACGGAACGGGCAACAACTTCTGCATTCGCTCCCGGATAGAATGCCGTCACCTGCACACTCGGCGGTGCAATATCGGGAAACAACGTAATCGGAAGGTTGAAAACCGACATTGCTCCCAACAGCAACAATATAATGGAGATAACCGTAGAAAGTACCGGTCTATCTATGAATTTTTTTAACATAAGAAGTTTATTTTTTAATGTTGTTTAAACGCTTTTCTGACTTTTGTATTAAAAGTTTTTAGCGGTTTTACAAAGGTCTTGCTTTCAAAAGGCTATCAGAAGAAATTGCTTTTGGCTGAATGGCAACCCCATCTTTCAATGCTCCGATTCCGGTGTAGACGATTTTTTCGCCTGCAGCAAGTCCTTCAGAAATAAAGTAATAACTATCTGTTTTTCCAGAAATTGTTATGGGTTTGCTGGTTACTTTTTTATCTTTTCCAACTACATAAACGTAGGTTTTATCCTGTATTTCGAAAGTTGATTCTTGTGGAATGACAAGCGTGTTTGCAAATAGTTGCGGCATACGAACTCGTCCTGTATTGCCAGTTCTCAATGCTCCGTTTGCATTTGGGAAAACGGCACGAACGCTGATTGCTCCTGTGGTTTTATCAAACTGTCCGTCAACGATGCTCATTTTACCTTTTTCAGGATACGTGCTGTTGTCGGCGATTACCAAATCAACCATCGGCATGTTTTTCAGTTTTTCATTTAAGGTTGCTCCCGGATATTTTTTCTGGAAACCAATGAAATCCAATTCGCTTAAAGAGAAGTATGCATAGATTTCACTGATGTCTGATAACATCGTCAACGGATTGGCATCTGTTCTTGAAATCAAACTTCCTTTTTTGTAAGGAATTCTTCCGATGTAACCGCTTACGGGCGCAGTTATGGTTGTAAATCCTACGTTGATTCTAGCTCCGCCAACTGAAGCTTTTGCCTGTGAACCTGCTGCCACTGCTGCTGCATAATTGGCTTTTGCAGTTCTCAACTGTACATCAGAAACTACTTTTGCAGCAACCAATGGCTGAAGTCTGTCAACTTCAACTTTAGCTTTTTGAATATTGGCATTGGCAACCTGTAAATTAGCGTTTGCCATATTCATTTGCTCTCCGTAAGCTCTGGAATCTATTTTAAATAATGGCTGTCCGGCTCTTACGTAAGCGCCTTCTTCCACATAAATTTTATCTAAATATCCGTCAACCTGTGATCTGATTTCTACATTATTTTTTCCTTCCAATGCGGTTGGAAATTCCTGATAAATGGTTGCTGGTGATGTAGTAACGGTGTAAACTGGCAATTCGGGAGCGGGTGGAGCAGCATTACTGCCTTCTGCTGCTTTTGTGCAACTTTGTAAAAGAATGATACTTGATATAAGTACAATAATTCTTGCTTTTGCAGTTGTTTTCATTTTAAGTTTATTTTTTTAATGAAGTATTAAATTAGGTAATGTTGTTTTTTAATTAATATTGTTATGTTTTCTAACGGCGTTAACTTAGAAGTCAAAAAAATAACGGATTTTAATTGTCGGGTCAATGTGTCATTTTCATGAATATAATTTTAAATTGGATTTTGTTTTATGAAATATATGTTAATTGTGTTATTTTATCTAACGGTGTTAATATTAATAGGCAAGGGCATTCCACAAAAATTTGGTAGGCCAATAATTATTTAATTTATATGAAAACCTTGATAATCAGTGTCAATTTTTCCTAACGGTGTTAATATTAAGTTCAAAAAAAATTTACAAAGATTTAATAAAAGCCGAAACAGTTTCGTCTAATGTTGTTTTATTCATTGTTGATGGAATGTCATCATTTCTCATCATCATAATAGAAATCAATCCATGGACCGCTGAAAACAAAGCGTGAGATGAATGACAGGCATTATCCTGATTTGAACCTTTTTTCTTAATAATTTCAAAAGTACAGTCGAAGATCATATCCTGAAAAGAAGAAAACTCTTCTTTCATCAAACCCTTTCCGCTGCATTGCATTCCCAAACCAAACATCAATTGGTAATATTCTTTATTTTTAAATGCGAAATTCCAGTAAGCGTCAACAATTGCTGTCAACTGATCTTCCGGAGTTTCGTGTTTTTTCTGAGCTTTTAGTAATTCTATCTGAAGACAATGAAATCCGTTGATAGAAATTTCATATAAAATCGCTTCTTTGTTTTCAAAATGATCATAAACAACAGGAGCGCTGTACTCGATTGCATCGGCAATTTTACGAATAGAAAGAGATGCCCAACCGTCAGCTTTGGCCAAAGTGAATGCAGCCTGCAAAATATTTGCACGGATAGATTCTTTTTCTCTTTGACGACGTTCATGTAAACCCATGATTTTATTTTACTAACAGTGTTAGCAAAACTACAAACTTTTAAATACATCTTCCAAACAAATTTTAAATTTAATTTTGTAGAAAGACTTTTAAGAACTTCTGTAATTGTCAAATGTTGACAGAATGGGAGTTTGCGCAAGCTATTTTTAATTATCGTAAAAATTAATAGATTAAATAGCCTCACTCAATTATATGATTGCTTTAGCAACTACTAAAAGAAATCTTTATCTTTGTAGACAAATAAGTAGATATGAATACTCCCTCAAATATGTTGGCATTAGGTACAAAAGCTCCGTTTTTTGAGCTTCCGAACCCTTCAAAAAGTAATGAAATTCAGTCATTGGATGATTTGAAAGGCGAAAAAGGTACATTGGTGATCTTTATGTGCAATCATTGTCCGTTTGTGCTCCACATTATCGATAAGTTGACAGAGCTATACGAAGATTATAATGAGGCAGGAATTGAGTTTATCGCAATTAATTCTAATGACGTAGAAAAATATCCTGCAGATTCACCTGAAAAAATGATTGAATTCCAGATTGAAAGAAAATTTGATTTTCCGTATTTATATGACGAAAGCCAGTCTATTGCAAAAGCTTACGACGCAGCTTGCACACCAGATTTTTTCTTTTTCGATGATAAATTAGACCTTATTTACAGAGGTCAGATGGATGATTCAAGACCTGGAAATCATAAAGATGTGACGGGTGAAGATCTGATTATTGCTTTTGAAAATCTTTTAATCGGTGAGCCACAGGAAGAAATTCAAAGACCAAGTATGGGTTGTAATATCAAATGGAAGTAATTCTCCATTCTAAATAAAAAAAACCGTCATATTCTGACGGTTTTTTTGTGAATCAAAGTCTATTTTAGAAACGGATTATACTGTTTTTCAAAACCAATTGTTGTAGGATTTCCATGTCCCGAAAAAACTTGTGTTTCTTCATCCAAAACAAATAGTTTGGTTTTAATTCCTTCAATCAATTGATCATAATTTCCTTTGTATAAATCTGTTCTTCCGATGCTTCCTTCAAACAGCACATCACCGGAGATCATAAATTTTTGAGTCTCGTTATGATAAACAACACTTCCCGGAGAATGTCCCGGAACATGGTAGATTTTAAATTTTTCACCGTCGAAATCGAGCTCGTCGCCTTCTTTGATGTAGTTTAGGTCAACCTTAATATGATCAAGCGTAAAGCCAAATCTCATTCCGCTGATCTGAAACATATCCAAAACTTCTTTATCATCCTGATGAATCGTGACAGGAACTTTAAAAGTATCATAAGCCCACTGTAAACCCAAAACGTGATCAATATGAGCGTGGGTCAAAACTATTTTCTGAATGTTTAAATTATTTTTAGTGATGAAATTTGAAATTGACTGAGTTTCCTGCTCATTCATATTGCCCGGATCAATCAACCATGCATTTTTATTTTCATTAAAAAGAACATAAGTATTTTCACTCGCAAAATTGAACACGAAGGCCTGTATCTGAAACATATTCTGAATATTTTTTTATCAAAAATACAATATTCTTTAGAGATTTGTTATCTTCGTCATAATGAAAACGTTGCAGATATTTTTACTCAGTTTAAGTTCGCTGGCTTTCGGGCAGAACATTCAAAGTATTCAGTTGTTTAATCCTCAGACCAATGACGAGACGCCGGTAATCACGATGAATCAGCAGTTGGTGTTGAGTTTCGATGACTTAACCAATTCAAGCGAGCTGTACCGATACACCATTAAGCATTTTGACAGAAATTGGGAAGATGATAATCTTTTTTTCAGTGAAATTGCGAATGGTTCGATGAATGCGTTGCTGGATCAGTTTCAGTATTCTTTTAATACGCTTCAGGCTTACACCCATTATACTTTGAAGTTTCCGAATGAAAAAATACAACCAAAAATTTCAGGAAATTTTGAATTAATTGTTTATAAAAGCTCGGTAGATCAGCCACTTTTCAAAAGACGATTTTCTGTCGTGGAAGATAATGTGAATTTAGCGTTGAATATTTCAAGAATTGCAGATGCCAAAAATCCGAATATCAATCAGAGAGTAGAAGTACAAGCCGTTGCAAAAGCAGGTGATTTAACTTCAAATGTAAATTCTATTTCACTTACCGTGATGCAGAATAACAATCCCAATATGAAGATTACGAATCAGAAACCGAGCGCAACAATGGGAAATAAATTGCTTTTTCAACAGTTGAATCTTGCTTTCCCCGGAAATAATGAATTTTATTATTTCGACAATAAAAACATGAGAATGGCTGCAGATATGGTGCGTGAAACCGGGATTGTAGATGGCGTAAATCAAACATATCTTCATCCGGTTTGGGCATATCCTTTAAATTATCAATATCAGCCTGATGTAAATGGAGCCTGGTATTACCGAAGAAATGATTTAGGCTTAGAAAGAGATGCAGCTCGTGAAGCTGATTATGCTTGGGTGCACTTTTCTTTAGATTCTGATCCGATGGATAAAGAATTGTATATCGTGGGCGGATTTAATGATTTTAAAGCAACCAAAGAATTCCAGATGCATTATGATGAAGCCGCTAAACAATACATTGCAAAAATTTATATGAAGCAAGGTTTTTATAATTATATTTTAGCTTCGAAGGAAGCAAACGGATCATTGAATCTTGGAGAAGTTAACGGTAATTTTTGGCAGACAGAAAATTTGTATCAGGCATTTTTATATTATAAACCTTTCGGAAGAAATTATGATGGTTTGGCAGGATACGGAGAATTCAGAACGCCGGTGAGATAATACAGGAATTTTATATTTTAAAATAAAAAACCTTCCAAATTTTGCACATTTGGAAGGTCTGTCGAAAGTGTTTAATGTCTTAATAACTAGACATCAACAGAAAAATTAAACTATATAATAATGTCAAAAAAGTTCTATACAAAAAGGATTCTTAATTATTTTCCTTAAAAATTGCCGTTATAAAAAGACTGTCACTATCTTCAAATAAGTAATAAATCTGTACCGGGAAATTTTCCGTTTTATAAACCTGAAGTTCCCTGGTTTTTATATCTAATTTTTCGTAATCGTTCAAAATAGTATTGATCGATTCTTTTAAATCATTCAAAAAATACTTGTCTTTATTTTCTTCCTCCGCATTAAAGACCCGCATCAGCATTCTAATGTCATTTTTTGCAATCGATGACAGTAAAACTTTCATTACGCACAGATTTTTTCTAATTCTGAGATGTTTTCAAAAAAATCAAGTTTCGTAGCAGGATTTTCTGTGTGAAACTGAATTCTACTGGAAACTTCATCCAACTGAAACTGCGAAGCATTAGATTTTACAGTTGCATCGAGATTGTCAACAATTTTAATGAATGCCTCTGCAAGTTCCGGAGTGAAATTCTCAATCTTCTTTTTTAAGATTTCTATACTTGTATCCATTATTTCTAAAAATTTTAGGTAATGTCTATCTTTTGATAGGGTAAAAGTATGAAAAAATATTTAAAAACAAAGTATACCCCTATTAAAATTACAATTATTTTAGAAAAAATTAGTTTATTAATGGTTTTCAGTGTTTTTTTTGGGGGGGGTGTTGTTGAAAATAAATAGAAAAAGGACATCTGATTATCAAATGTCCTTTTATATTTTTAAAAAATAAGATTTAAACTAGATAAAACTCATTAAGCTTCTCTTCGCAGAGGGTTTTTACAACGTCAATCCAGCGGTCTTCATCATTCAGGCAAGGGATATAGTGGAAATTTTCTCCGCCACCATGCTCAAACTGATGTTTTCCTTCTACAGAAATTTCTTCCAAAGTTTCCAGACAGTCGGAAACGAAAGCCGGACAAACAATTGCAAGGCTTTTGATTCCTTTTTTGCCGATGGTTTCTAAAGTTTCATCAGTGTAAGGTTCCATCCATTTGTCTTTCCCTAATCTTGACTGGAAAGTGACCATCACTTTTTCTTTAGGCAAACCTAATTTTTTAATCACAGAATTGGTCACATCAAAACATTGATGACGGTAACAAAACTGATGACTCGGATTATTTTCTCTGGAGCAGCAATCATTCAGATTACAGGTGTTTGTAGGATCTGTTTTATAGATGTGCCTTTCCGGAACGCCGTGATACGAAAACTGTAATGCATCAAAATTTTCAGGAAGTTTTTCTCTGATGCTTTCTGCAAGACAGTCGATATAGATTTCTCTATTGTAAAAAGGCTGAATGTAATTGATTTTAATTCCCGGGAATTTCTTTTTTCTTACTTCCTCTGCTTTTTCAATCACCGTTTCCGTTGTGCTCATCGCATATTGCGGGTACAAAGGAAAAAGAACAATCTCAGAAACCCCTTGATCAACTAACTTCTGAATACCAGCTTCAATACTTGGTTGCGCATATCGCATCCCGATTTCCACCGGAACATCAACGAGCTTTTGAAGCTTTTTCTGAATTTTCTGAGTGATGACAATCAATGGCGAACCTTCATCTGTCCACACTGTTTTGTAAGCTTCGGCAGATTTTGCGGGTCTTGTATTTAAAATAATTCCCTGTACCAGAAGTGCACGGAAAAACCATCGGTAATCAATCACCTTTTCGTCCATCAAAAATTCATCCAGATATTCTCGTACATCAGGTACAGAGGTAGATCTTGGTGAACCGAGATTCACTAATAATATTCCTTTCATATATATAAGTAATGAGTAATTGGTAATGAGCAATAAGCAGTATTTAAAATTACTTATTACTCATTACTAATATTTTTATCCGTTTACGGCTTCCACTCTTTCTACTAATTCCGGAACGAATTGTTTTAAAATATTTTCAATTCCGCCTTTTAAGGTAGCTGTTGAACTTGGGCAGCCTGAACAAGCACCTTGTAGCAACATCTTTGCCGTTTTGTTGGCTGCATCATATTCCATTAAAGAAATTTTTCCGCCATCGTTCTCTACTGCAGGAGCAACGTATTCATTTAAGATATCTGAAATTTTCTGCTCGTCATCGGTGTAATCTCTGTTGATGATCTTTTCTACAGGATTTTCGTGTCTTTGAGATTCTATATTTGAAATTACACCTCCGCTTTGAAGATATTCTGCAATATAACCACGAACTGCCATCATTACCTGATGCCATTCAACAGAATTGTCTCTGGTAACCGCTACAAAATTATCTGAAATAAAGACTTCTTTCGCAAAATCAAATTCTGTGAAAATAGCCTGAGCCAAAGGAACTCCTTCAGCTTCGTTTCTAGATTTTACTTCTACAAAACCGTCCATCAGCATTTTGCTTGCCACAAACTTCATTGCATTAGGATTCGGAGTCATTTCAGCATAAATCTCAATCATTTCTTTTTTCTTCTGAAGGTAAATTCTTGGATTTGCCAAAAGCTCGTCTTCAATTACATTTTTCAGACTTTCAACAACATGTTCCCATTCTACAGTATCCTGTTTTGCAATTGCTACAAAATTGGCGGTAATGAAAACTCTTTCCACAAAAGGATAATTAAAAAGCTCTTGTGCTAAAGGAATTTCTGATATATCTGAATCTCTGTCCAACTCTAAAGACCCGGGAATCAAGTTGTAATCAGCAACAAATTTCATCACTTTTGGGTTTTCTGTTGGTTCTATAAGTATCGTACGCATTTTTTCGTTAAATTTGAGAATACAAAAATACGGATTTAGAACTTAGAAGCTAGGGGTTGATAGTTAGATTTTAGCTATGAGTTTAATTTAGAAGTTATGGGATTGAATTATTCTTTGGGAATTACTTTTATTAAAGAAAAAGATGCAGATGTTTGCTCTAAAGAATTTTTTAATCAAAAAATTGTTTTGCCGGACGGAAATCTTGCAGAATTATTCTCATATGTTTCTGAACATGCAGATAACCAAAAAATGCAAGAGAAGCTTTATGTTTTAAGTGTATCAGTAAACGGTTTAGGAAATGTTGATATTGATTTACGTCTATTCGAAACTTCAAATTTTTATACAATCAGAGATTTTTTTTATCAATATCTTAGGGATCTAAAGAAAGATTTTGAATTTGCTCATTTCGAGCTTGAAGCCGCAGATTATTTAATGTGTGCCGAAGAGATGACAGAAGACATCGCTTTCCTTGTGAAGAATTTGTCTGTGGCAGATGAAGGTGCTCAAAAAGTTACCGGAATTAATCCATCTGAATTTTTATCAAAAAGATATATAGATGGAATTATTATTCCTTTTAAGAATTATCGTAAACTCAAAAATGCTCAGTCTGAATTTCAAATTTTTAAACCTAACTATTATTGGCTTCCACTCAAAGAATTTAAATTTTCAAAATAAAAATATGGCACTTATAAAAGAACTTTTAGGAAAGACACCGCAAATTGGAGAAAATACATTTTTGGCAGAAACCGCAACTATTATTGGTGATGTCGTGATGGGGCAAAACTGCAGTATTTGGTACAATGCAGTAATAAGAGGTGATGTGAACTATATCAAGATGGGCGAAAAAGTAAATGTGCAGGATAATGCCATGTTGCACTGTACGTATGAAAAGTTTCCTCTGGAAATCGGCAATAATGTTTCGATCGGTCACAACGCAATCGTGCACGGATGCAGAATTCACGACAATGTTTTAATTGGAATGGGTTCTATCGTAATGGATGACTGTACAATTGAAGAAAACTCTATTGTTGGCGCAGGTTCTGTGGTAACACAAGGAACTCATATCAAGTCTGGTGAGGTTTGGGGTGGTGTTCCTGCCAGAAAAATTAAAGATATTTCTGCTGCACTTCTGGAAGGTGAAGTGAACAGAATTGCAGATAATTATGTGAAATATTCTTCTTGGTATAAAGATTAAGGTCACAAAAAAATAAATGTAAAAAAGCTCTGACTATAAATTAGTTCAGAGCTTTTTTAGTAAATAGTGTCTTTTTAACCGCAAAAGATTCAAAAGATTTTTCTGGGCTTAAATTATTCAAAAGTTTGCAAAAATGATTGACAATGTAGGTTTTTTACATTTTGTAAACTTTTGAATTTTATTTTCGTTATTATTTCTTTTGAATCTTTTGCGGTTAAAATATTTTTTATCATGCAGTAAAAAACTGATTTAAATTATTAATAAATCAAAACTGCTTTTTCGTCTTGGCATCTTATGCCCGATGGTTCTGCAATCATCATACAATCTGAAGTAATGCCGTATTTTTTATTAAATTCAGACATGGTCTGGGTATAATTTTCAATTCTTGTAAGAATTGAAGTCTCTATTTTTTTAGGATAAGCAATGTATGAGACGGGTCCGCCGCAAGCTTTAGCTCCCATTGGCGCAAAAGCCCAGTCTGAAGATGAGGTGCATTTTTCTTTAGCGATTTCAGATTCGATGATGCTTTTTAATTTATCTAAATTGGCTTCATCATATTTTTTGCTGCTTTCATCAGCAGGTCTATCCAGAATATCTATGGGCAAATTCGTATTGTCAGCAGACTTTGAGGAGGCGCATGAAGTCATTGTAAATGCGCTGATTAATGCAAGAGCTGAGTATTTAATGAGAGAATTTTTCATAAATTATTTTTTTTAAGCGAATCAAAGTTTATGCCTATTCACATTTTCCGTAATTTTGCAGACGATGAACAATCATTTTTTTGACTTAATTGAATACACCAGCCGAAGCGTTTTTCTTACAGGAAAAGCAGGAACGGGGAAGACCACATTTCTAAACGAATTTGTAAAGAAAACGAAAAAAAAGCACATTGTTGTAGCGCCCACCGGAATTGCTGCAATCAATGCTGGCGGAGTTACCATTCACTCGATGTTTGGGTTGCCTTTGCGTACTTTTTTGCCGACAACAGATCGTATCGACAGTAGTTTGGCGAATAATATTATCGATCTTCAGCAGCATTTCAAATATAGAAAAGATAAGCTTAAACTCTTAAGAGAAGTTGAGGTTTTGATTATTGATGAGGTTTCGATGCTTCGTGCCGATGTTTTGGATATGATGGATTTTTCTTTGAGATTTATTCGTAGAAATAATCAGCGTTTTGGTGGCGTTCAGATGTTGTTCATCGGAGATTTGTATCAGCTTCCGCCGGTGGTGAGAGACGAGCATGTTTTAAAAATGTTTTACAATTCGCCTTTCTTTTTCGACAGTTTGGCGATTAAAGATATTCCTTTACTGACGATTGAATTAACGAAAGTTTACCGTCAAACCGATCAGGAATTTTTAGAAATATTAAATGCTATTCGTGACGGCGATGTTGCCAATATAGATTTTAATCATTTGAACGAAAGATATGATCCGGGTTTTGAAGCCGGAGAAGAACCTTACGTTTATCTCTGTTCGCACAACAAAATGGCAGACGATATCAATCAGGAAAAACTGAAAGATATAAAAGTAAGTTCCAAGTCTTACGAAGCTAAACTTTTTGGTGAGTTTAAAGAAAATCAATATCCGAATGAGCAGTTTTTAGAATTAAAGGTCGGAGCTCAGGTGATGTTTATCAGAAATGATATTTCAGGTGAAAAGAAATATTTCAATGGTAAATTAGGCGAAATTTCTTCTCTAGACGAAAACGAAATTAAAGTCATTCTTGACGGAAGCGAAAGAGAAATTACGGTAAAAAGGGAAGTTTGGGAACAGAAAAAATATTCTCTCGACACCGATAAAAATATCAAAGAAGAAGTGTTGGGAAGCTTTGAGCAGTTTCCTATAAAATTGGCCTGGGCGGTGACGATTCACAAAAGTCAGGGTTTAACGTTTGATAAAGTGATTATTGATGCCGGGAAAAGCTTTACTGCGGGTCAGGTTTACGTTGCCTTGTCACGTTGCCGAACGTTGGAAGGAATTGTTTTAAAATCTAAAATTACTCCTGAAGTTATTTTTAAAGACAACCGTATTCTGAAATTTCAGGGCGAAACGCAGGCAAATGATAACGTAGAAAGTATTTTAAATCAGGAAAAATACGATTACAGCATCAGAAAACTGCTTCGTACGCTAGATTGTCAATGGTTTTTAAAAGAAGTAGAACAATGGAATAATCTATCAATTGTTACCAAAAGTATCGACCGTTCAAAATCTAATCAGCTGTATCTTCAGTTGAAGCGAGATGTTTTGAATTTAGGTAAGATTTTTGAAAAACTGGAGCGGATTATTTTCCAGAAAGTGAATCTATTTATTGAAAAGAAAGAAGATTGGTCAGAGATTGAAAGCAAATCAAAAGGGGCGGTGAATTTCTTTTTTACCGAAATCAGAGATAAAGTTTTTAATCCGCTAAAAGATTTTTATGCTGAAATAAAAGGCGCCAAAGGACTAAAACAATATAATGAAGAACTCAAAAACTGGTTGGAAGATATTGAAGAATACCTGAACAGTCTAAAGGAAATTCATTTGCTGGAAACCAAGCTTCTGGATGAAAAAAATGATAAGGAAGTCAGCATGAAAATTGCAAAAGTTCCGTCTCAGGTTCTTACTTTCCAGTTGTTTGAAGAGGGGAAAACGATCTCGGAAATTGCGATGGAAAGAGGTTTGGTAAAAGAAACGGTGATTGGTCATTTGGCGAAATTTGCTGAACAAGGTTTGTTGGATATTGCAAGAGTGATTACTTCCGATAAGATCAAAGCGTTTAAGGAAATGTTTCACAGAGATCCAAAGGAAACTTTAAATGAATGGAAAACTGCGTTACCAAATGATTTTGAATTTAATGAAATCAGGATTTTGATTAATCATTTTACGTATCAGAAGGAGAAAAATAACGGTTAATTTATATCAAATGTAGCCTAAAATTTTCTGCGATGATATATTGATTATTAATCATTATCAATTGATTTTGTGAAAAGTTTTTCTCTCCAAAATAGCTAATTTTAATATTGTTTTGATCTGTTAATTCTTTAAGTTTTTCCATTATTGAAATGGGAACTCTCATAAGCTTACCAGATCCTTTGTGTAAATTTTGGAGAAAAACGTCATAAGTGATTCCGCTGTCAAATTCAATATAACTTTTCCAACTCCTCCATTCTTGTATGATGTAATTGATAGAATATTTAATGTCTTCAATAAATTTATTAGGACATTCCGGCTTTGAATTCAGAAATACGTCATACATACTTTCATTATAATTAATCAACAAAGGATGTAATTGGTAAAAAGAAAAATTCCCAATTTCCTTTTGTTTTAAAAAAGCTTCTTTTTTATTTATAAAATCAAAACGATACAACCTTTCTTGATACCTTAAAATAATATAAGTTGATTGAAAATCTTGAATTTCTACAATCTGATCTTGAAAATTTATAATTTTATCCATACGTCAAATATAATTTTTTTAGCTTTAATATATTTCACATAAAAATTTATACATTTCAATAGTTTTTCCCACAACACACCAATCAATTCCATCAATTACAAAAAGTAACCAATGCAATTTATTAGCCTTAACTTTGCTTGGTTAAATTTAATAAATGAAAAATTTTAATATATCCGTGCTTGATTTGGCTCCCGTAAAACAGGGGAAAACCATTCACGATACTTTTCAGGACAGTCTGTCTTTGGCAAACTTTGCTGAAAATTTAGATTATAAAAGATTCTGGCTTGCCGAACATCACAATATGGAAAGCATTGCCAGTTCCGCAACCTCGGTTTTGATAGGTTTTATCGCCAACGGAACAAAAAAAATAAGAGTCGGCTCTGGAGGAATTATGCTTCCAAATCACAGCTCTTTAGTTATTGCCGAACAATTCGGAACTTTAGAATCACTTTTCCCGGGAAGAATTGATCTTGGTTTGGGAAGAGCTCCGGGAACAGATGGTCTGACGGCGCAAGCTCTGGGAAGAAATCCGGCAATCATCAATGAGCAATTTCCGAGACAAATCTTAGAATTACAGAAATATTTTTCGAAAGAAAATTCAAACGCTTTAGTTCGTGCAATTCCGGGGGAAGGTTTAGATATTCCGATGTATATTCTCGGTTCAAGCACAGACAGTGCTTGGTTGGCTGCAGAATTAGGACTTCCGTATGCTTTTGCGGGACATTTCGCTCCCGAACAAATGGATATGGCTTTTAAAATTTATAGAGAACATTTCGAGCCTTCAAAATATTTAGACAAACCTTATGTTTTAGCTTGTGTAAACGGTGTTGCTGCAGAAATTTCTGAAGAAGCACACTTTCTTTCTACGACTTTATTTCAGGCATTTATCAATATTATCCGAAACGACAGAAAACCTTTTCCAGCACCGATTGAAGATATGGATGCAATTTGGTCGGCGATGGAAAAATCGATGGTTTTACAGAAATTGAAATTTAGTTTTATCGGAAATCAAGATGAAATTGCTGAACAGATTAAAAACTTTCAGGAAAAATATCAGGTGGATGAACTAATGATTAACTCTCATATTTACGACCATCAAAAAAGATTGAAGTCATATGAGATTATAAGGAAAGCCACAGATTCTTTGTTTTAATTTTAATCCCGCAGATTTCACAGATTGACGCAGAATTTTTTTAAGTTTAAAATGAAATCAAACATTTTGAAAATTATGTATTCTCAATATTTTCAAAGCTTTGGCTAAAAACTTATATGACTCATCTGTTAAAATCTTCTGCAACTTTTATAGTTAAGCGAAAGCGGTCGCACAAACCGCTCATATTAATTGTTGATGCTTATTTTTATGAGTATCTTTGCGAAAATTTAAAGTAAAAATGTCTGATATTAAATTAAATACTATTCCTGAGGCCATTGAAGACCTTAAAAATGGTAAAATAATCATAGTGGTAGACGATGAAGACAGAGAAAATGAAGGTGATTTTCTTTGTGCTGCCGAACTAACGACACCTGAACTGATCAACTTTATGGCTGTTCACGGAAGAGGGCTTATTTGTATGCCGCTTCCTGAAAAAAGATGCGATGAACTAGGCTTGGATGTAATGGTAAGCCGAAGCAGCGATCCTAAAGAGACTGCATTTACCGTTTCTGTCGACCTTTTAGGTGACGGAACTTCTACCGGAATTTCTGCTCAGGACAGAGCAAAAACCGTTTTAGCTTTGATGAATGAAAAGTCTAAGCCTACAGATTTTATGCGTCCGGGTCATATTTTCCCACTTCGTGCAAGAAAAGGTGGCGTTCTGAAAAGAGCGGGTCACACCGAAGCAGCAATCGATCTTACTTGTCTTGCAGGTTTGAAAGAAGGTGGAGTAATCTGTGAGATTATGAATGAAGACGGATCGATGTCTCGTTTGCCGGAATTGTTTGCTTTTGCTCAGAAACATGATATGAAGATCGTATCTATTGAAGATCTGATTCATTATCAACTTAAAAAAGGAAATCTTATCGAAAGACTGGAGGAAAGAAAAGTAAACACAGCTTATGGTGAATTTGACTTTTTTGCTTTCAGAGAAACTTCAAACGATCAGATCCACTTTGCTTTAACAAAAGGGAGCTGGGCTGTAGATGAGCCGGTTTTGGTAAGAGTACAGTCTTCTGATTCTTATTTTGATGTGTTGACAAGATTAAATAACGGTGAAAAACCATTGTTGGAAAAAGTAACATCAATGGTGAATGAAGCAGGAAAAGGAGCAATTATTTTTATTAATAATGTATCTAATTCTGAAAATACATTAAAAAAATTACAGCAGTTTTTAAATTATCAGGACGGACAGCAAAAGCATCCTACTGCTGCTTTCAATTACAGAGATTACGGAATCGGAACTCAGATTCTGAAAAATTTAGGAATTAATAAATTTAAAGTAATCACTCAAAATCCTACTGTAAAACCTCAGGTTGGAGGTTATGATGTTGAGGTGACAGAGATGGTTCAACTTTAAAAGTGAAATATTAAAATGTGAATTGTCAAAAGTCAATTTTGCTTCGCAAGTGAATTTGTTGCAGTTTTTGAATTGACAATGAAATTAATTGACTTCAGAGAAAATTCACTATTCACAATTCATAATTCACAATAAAAAATGGCTTGATTTTCTCAAGCCATTTTTATTTCGTCGAAATTTCTAAATCCGTTTAGAAAATCTTTAACATTCATTCTTTTCTTTCCTTCCAACTGTAATTCTGAAGGGAAATACATTCCGTCTTTTGTATAGATTTTAAATTCATTTTTTGAAATTTCTAAACTTCCGATTTCTTTTCCATGATCTGAAAGTTCAAATTTTCCATTGTATATTTTTAATCCTTTTTCGTCTTCACCAATTTTTAAAGTTGTGAAAGCTGCCGGATAAGGCGACATTCCTAAAATAAACTGATGAACTTCTTTTGAATTTTTCGTCCAGTCGATTCTGGTGTCCTCTTTGAAGATCTTAAAAGCATTTTTTGGATGTTCCACTTCAGGCTGAGGTTTTTCTATGATTGAATTTTCGGCTAATCCATCCAAAGTTTTTACGACCAATTTTGAACCCATTTCCATTAATCTGTCATGCAAACTTCCTGCATTTTCATTTTCCAAAACCGGAATTTCTTCCTGTAATAAAATATTTCCTTCATCAATTTTTTCATTAATAAAGAAAGTGGTTGCGCCAGTTTTTTCTTCACCATTAATTACCGCATAATTAATCGGAGCAGCGCCTCTGTAATCAGGAAGCAAAGAAGCATGAAGATTAAAAGTTCCCATTTTTGGCATTTCAAACAAGACTTTAGGCATCATTCTGAAAGCGACTACTACAAAAACATCAGCATCTAATTTTCTTAGTTCTTCTAAAAATTCAGGATTTCTCAATTTTTCAGGTTGAAAAACAGGAATATTATTTTCGGAAGTATAAATTTTTACAGGAGACTGATTGATCTTTTGCCCGCGTCCGCTTGCTTTATCTGCAACGGTTACAACGCCGACAACTTCGTGATGAGATTGATGAATGGCTTCCAATGCAGTTTTTGCAAACTCCGGAGTGCCCAAAAAAACGACTTTCAATGATTTCATGATGCAAAGATAAACTCTTGAGTTATAAGTTAGAAATTATGAGTTATGAATTTTAGAATTGCTATTACTTATTACCAATTATTCATTACTTATGTCAAAGCGTATGTTCTAAAATTCAGCATTTTTACTTTTCCTGAATCTAATAAGAAAATAAGATTTTCTAATATATTTTCTTTGGTCTGAAATTGTAACTGCACAGAAATTTCTTCAATAGTTGCTGGCTTTTTATTTAAAACATTCAAAATTTCCAAAGAAACATTTTTACCAAAGATAGATTGTTTGTTTTTTTCGCAGACAGTGCATTGTCCGCAGTTTTTAGTGTTTTTTTCGCCAAAGTAGGAGAGGATCAATTTCATTTTGCAGTATTGATTGTCCTCGATGAAAAATTTCATCTCTTCCCACTTCTGGATTTTGTTTTTCTGAATATGCTCAAAAAGATTCCAATACAGGCTGTTGATAGCTCTTTCGTCCCGTGGTTTCAAAAATTTTACACTTGCCAAAGCTCCATCAATATATTCAAGATAATTTTTCTGCTGTAATTCTTTCAAACGTTCTTTGATCAGATGAATACTCACTCCTATTTTATTGCTTACATTTTGCTCGCTAAACATCACTTTGTGTGTTGTAATTCCGGAAACGGAACGCAAAAGAAGTTCGATAAAATAAGCATCTTTCTGGGGAAGCTGATCGATTTCATCAGGCTTAATGAGAAGTTCGAGTGACGACAAACTTTTGTTGCTGTTGTGGAAAATGATTTCCTGGGTATGAAGGAAATTCAGAACATTTTTAATCTTTGCTGTTGAAAGTTTCGTGAAACTTTGGATTCCTGAAGTATTTAATTGAAAAACTTTTTCGGGAAGCTCAAATTCAGCCACCTGAAATTTGGAATACAAATAAGAGATAATCTTTAGAAACTCAGCTTTATTGGGAATTTGATTTTTTAGAATTTGATCAAAATTTGAAATCTCCTGTTTATTCCAAAGCATAAATGCAAAGCTTCTTTTGCCATCTCTTCCGGCACGCCCGATTTCCTGATAATAATTTTCGATCGACTGAGAAGGGGAGAAGTGAATGACGAAACGTACATTATCTTTATCGATTCCCATCCCAAAAGCATTGGTGGAAATTAATATATTTTGATCACTGTTGTTCCAGAAATTCTGTCTTTCGTTTTTTTCTTTTGTTGATAATCCTGCATGGAAATAATCAACATTCTGAATTTTATGTCTGTGAAGAAATTCTGTTAGTAATTCGGCATCTTTTCGGGTTCTCACATAGATGATTCCCGACTCCTTAGCGTATTTAAGGATGTTAAAAACTTTTTGATATTTATCTGAAATCTCTTCGGTGAAAATTTTAATATTGTCTCTTTTGAAACTTTTTTGAAATACCTGTGGATTTCTAAGTTCCAGTTTATTTTTAATTTCATCTAAAACTTTTGGAGTTGCCGTTGCTGTCAATGCAAGACACGTAATTTCCGGATTATTTTTTCTGAAATCTTTAATGTTCTGATAACTGGGTCTGAAATCTTGTCCCCATTCTGAAATACAGTGCGCTTCATCGACTGCAATAAATGACAACTGAATTTCCTCAATTTGTTGAATAAATAATTTATTGGTGAGTCTTTCGGGTGAAACATATAATAATTTTGTGAGACCGTCTTTGCATCTGTTATAAATGACTTCGGCATCAAACTCATCCAATTCCGAGCTGAGGTATTCTGCTTCTATTCCTCTGAATTTTAATTGATTTACCTGATCTTTCATCAATGCCAATAAAGGTGAAATGACAAGACAAGTTCCTTCCTGCAGCAAAGCGGGAAGCTGATAACATAATGATTTTCCGGCACCGGTGGGAAGAAGAACTAAGGTGTCTTTTCTGTTGATAACAGAGTCTATAATCTGTTCTTGCGCATCTCTAAATTGATCATAACCCCAAAAATGTTTAAGGGTTTTATTTTTAAGTTCATTAAAATCGTGCGAGGAAATCATAAGGTAAATGTAAGGAAAGTATTGACACAAAAAAAGCCACGCAATGCATGGCTTTAATTATATAATAAGAATTTTTTATTATTTAGCTTCGAAGTAAACTCTTCTGTTTGCTCTGTTTTTCCATTCAGGACATTTAGTAGCAGGATCACACTCTGGGTATTTTAGGTCTTTTTCACCTCTACCTACAGCGTTTAATTTAGAAGAATCTACACCATTTTTGATCAAATAGTTTTTAACACTGTTTGCTCTTCTTTCAGACAATTTTTGGTTGTACTCGTCAGAAGCTCTGGTATCAGTTGCTCCAATTACGGTATAGGTACCGCTTGAAGAGTTGATATAGCTTACAGCATTGTTTAGGATAGGTGTGTTATTTGGTAAAATTCTGTCAGAATTTAAATCAAACTCGATTCCTTCCATGTTAGTCACAGTTTCGTCAATTGGTCCTACCGGAGTAGTCGGCGTCAATGGACATCCCTGATTTTCTACCGGGCCAGGAACTGTTACACACTTGTCGTAAAGATCGATTACACCGTCTAAATCTGCATCAAGAGCTACACCAGCACCGTCAACTCTTGCTCCTGCAGGAGTGTCAAGTTGTCTGTCCCAATCGTCGCAAACTCCGTCATTATCGGCATCTCCTTTTTTACAAACTTCAATATCCTGGTTTTTGTTAGCCAAAACATCTAATTTATAATAAATCTCTTGTAATGGGTCATGCCACATTAGGTGAGATTCGTGTTTTCCTAATTTTAAAGATAAACCAATTGTAGCGTTGAAGAAGTTATCAGAAACCTGCTCTTCTCTTTGATTAATAGCGCTATATTGAGCTCCACCACCGTCAAATTCATCATCACCTGTGTAAACATACATTAGTCTTCCTTCAAGATCTAATCTTCTGTTTACTTTAAATTTAAGTCCAGCTCCTGCTTGTCCGAAGAAAGAACCAAATTTAAAAGGTTTAATTTCTGTCATTAATCTCTGTCCGTTGGCATCTTTCTGATATGCTCTGTAAGCAATTGTACCAATACCTGCATAACCATGTAATGCCCATCTGTACGTAGACTTGTTATCAACTCTTCTTAAAAGATTTGAAAAATTAATGTCTCCCAATAAAGAGATTGCATCATATTGTGTTCTTGCACCTACTTCATTTAAATTATTAGAAGGAGCAGGATCTTTTGTATTGAACCAACCTTGTCTTGTTTCACCTCTGTCATACTGTAAATTAATACCGAAAGCATGAGTAATTGCTTTGTCGACACTCACATAAGCAGAGTAACCGAAAAGATTTTTACCGTTACCGTTTTTAATGGAGGTTAAATCTCCCGATTGAAGTAAAGGTACACCCGCACCAAATGACACTGCCCAATCATTAAATCTTTTAGATTTTTGTGTGAACGGTGAAACGTTGGCAGAGCCAGAAGAAAATGTATTTGGATACTCGTCGGTAGAAACTACGGCTATTGAATCTTGTGCATAGCTCGCTGTAGGAACAGCTAGTGCTAAGGCAACAATTGCTAAACTTAATTTCATAGTATGTATTTTTTTATTTAGTTAATTAAATGAATTATTATTTGATGCTTAATTGGTTGGGCAGCCATTATTATCAACTGACCCAGGAACAGTTACGCATTTATCATATAAATCGATGACACCGTCAAGATCCAGATCCAATGCTACACCGGCACCATCAACTCTCGCTCCTGCAGGAGTGTTCAATTCTCTGTCCCAGTCGTCACATACGCCATCATTATCGTTGTCCCCTTTCTCACATACAACCAGATCACTTGCTGTATTTTCTAGTACATTTGCTCTGTAATAAACTTCTTGTAAAGGATCATGCCACGTTAAGTGAGACATATGTTTACCTAATTTAAATGATACACCCAAATTAACGGTAAGCATATTATCTGATCTCTTATCATTGATCATGTTATATTTTGAGTTACCACTGGTAGGATCATAATCTGCAGGCTCTGCATAACCGCCGCCGTCAAATTCATCATCACCACTGATAACATACATTGCTCTGGCTTCGATATCGATAAGTCTAGAAACATTATATTTCAGACCCGCACCAAATTGGTAAAAAAATGAGCTAATATCAAGTTTTTGATCTATAAACAAAGGTACTCTTCTAGGTGAATTGCTCCATCTAAATTCATCATTATCATGTAAAGATGTGTTGAAGCTCATTAAGCCGATTCCTCCATAACCATGGAAAGCCCATCTGTAAGGTGAATGATTATCTGCTCTTCTCAAAAGATTAGACAAATTAACATCTGCTAATAGAGCAATCTGATCATATTTTGTCTTTGCTTCTCCGACACCCGCTGTTACACCACGAGAACCCCACTGTATTCCTTTTTGGTTGGTTTCACCTCTTTGGTAGGCGAGGCTTATTCCGAATGTATGAGAGATTTGTTTGTCGATACTTACATAGCTGTTGTATCCCCAGTTAACCTTTTTATCATAAAAAGAAGTAAGATCCGAGTTCATCATAAATGCTGCACCGCCACCTACAGAAATAGACCAATCGCTGAATCTTCTTGCTTTATTGTCAAATTTTTGAATATTTGCAGAGCCGGAAGAGAACGTATTGGGATACTCATTGGTAGAGTTTACGGAAATACTGTCCTGTGCATAGGTAGCAATAGGCAAAGCGGCCAATAATAATAAACCTAATTTCATACAATATGTTTTATGTGTTTGTTTTTTTAAATAAAATCCTTTAATAATATCCTGGAAAATTCCCTTTCAAAAAGATGTTTGTTATGAGGGATTTCTAATCTTTCTGATACAAATTTTAATTCACCATACTTCACAATATCAATATCTATAATTCTGTCTGTATAAACTTTTGAAACTGTAGAATCAGTAAGCCGACCCATATCAATTTCTATTTTTTTCACGTAATCAAGCAGTTGTATAGGTGATAGGTGAGTAGATATTATTGTTGCAATATTACAAAAAATATTAGAACTGGCAAATTCTACGGGTTCTGATGTTAAGTATTCACTTTTTTTTAATATTGTACAGGTCTCACTTAGCTTGTTTAAAGCGGTGTCAATATTATTTTTTTGGTCACCAATGTTACTTCCTAGTAACAAAACCACATTATGTTGCGACATATCGGAAAATGATTGTTTATGAAGAGTTTCTTTAAAAATGTATTCGCAAATATAGTGGCTATTGTCATATTATGTTTCGTGTTTTTCTTCTTTTTTATTATTATGATTGCGATCAGCTCAGTGAGTGGAGAGAAATCTGTTAATGTGAAAAAGAATTCTGTTTTAACTATTAATTTAAAGACATCTATTATTGATAGTCCTACAGAAGAACAACAAAGTATCTTTAATTTAAAAGATAAAAATACAAACATCCTGATTTATGATGCTGTAGAAGCTATTCATAAAGCAAAAAATGATGATAATATTAAAGGTATAAGTATCGAAACGGATAATATTAATGCAGGAACTACGCAGATTGACGATCTGAGAAATGCCATCGAAGATTTTAAAAAGAGCGGAAAATTTGTTTATGCATACGGGAATTCTGTTTCTCAGGCTTCTTATTATCTAGGTTCTGTTGCAGATCAGTATTATCTGAATCCGTCTGGTGGAATTGAGCTTAAAGGTCTGGCAACTGAAGTTACTTTCTTTAAAGATTTTGCCGAAAAATATGGTATCGGTATTGAAGTAATCCGTCACGGTAAGTTTAAATCTGCCGTTGAGCCTTTTTTAAGAAATGATATTTCTCCCGAAAATAAAGAGCAATTGAGTACTTTATTGAATGATATCTGGGGGAATACTTCATCAAAGATGGCGGCTTCAAGAAAAATGCAGTCTGAGGAATTCAAAACTGTTGTTGACAGCTTATATGGAATGATTCCTGATTTAACTGTAAAATATAAATTGGCAGATAAGCTGATTCAGAAAAGTGAATATGATCAATTGATCAGAGCCAAGCTAAGTCTTGCTGAAAAGGATAAATTAAACAAAGTTTCACTTCAAAAATACATCGATTCATTTGATGATAAAGACAGCTCTGGTGAAAAAGTTGCGGTTTTGTATGCATCAGGTTCTATCAATAATGGCGATGAATACAGTGATATTTATTCTGAAAAATATATCAAATACATCAAAGAGCTTCAGAAAGATGATAAGGTAAAAGCTGTCGTTTTAAGAATTAATTCTCCGGGGGGAAGTGCAAATGCTTCTGATGAGATTTTATTTGAACTTCAACAGTTGAAAAAAACAAAACCTCTTGTAGTTTCTTTTGGTGATTACGCTGCCTCAGGTGGTTATTATATTGCAATGGGTGCCGATAAAATTTATTCTGAACCGAATACTTTAACAGGATCTATCGGGGTTTTCGGAGTATTGCCTTACTTTAAAGATATTGCCAATAAAAATGGGGTGCGTTCTGATATTGTTGCTACCAATGCCAACTCAGCGTATTATTCTTCATTGCACGGTCTTACGCCTTATGGAGTAAATTTAATGACGAGAAGCGTAGAAGGTACTTACAAAAGATTTGTATATTTTGTGACACAGAACAGAAAGAAGACTTTCGAGCAGATCGATAACATCGGAGGCGGAAGAGTTTGGAGCGGAGTTCGTGCAAAAGAAATCGGTTTGGTAGACGAATTGGGAACTTTAAATGATGCCGTGAAATTTGCTGCACAAAAAGCAAACTTGAAATCTTACAACGTTGCTTCTTATCCTAAAAGAATGACTGCTTTTGAGCAGATTTTTGATGACATGAATGAAGACGACATCTCTGCAAGAGTGATCAAAAACAAAATTGGTAAAGCAAACTATGAAATCCTGGAACAGCTTACCGATGAGAAATTAAAATCTGAGGTGAAAATGGAAATGCCTTACAGAATCAAAATCAACTAAATTATATTGTTCATAAAAAATCCCGATTTGAAATTTTCAAATCGGGATTTTATTTTTTTAAAGGATTTTTTTATTTCCTAGTAGCCATTCCGTAAAGCCAAAGTACAATGATAGCACCACCAATGGCAAGGAACCAGCTTCTGAAGTTCCAGAAAGAATCTACATCACCCCAGTGAAGAATATATACTCCAATAAGGCCACCGATGAAAGCACCGACGATACCAAGAATAATCGTGATAAGCCAGCCACCGCCTTGTTTTCCAGGCATAATCATTTTAGCAAGTGCTCCTGCCAATAGACCAAAGATAATCCAAGTAATAAATCCCATAATTTTAATTTTTTAATGTTAATAATTTGAATAATTTGTTTTCAAAAGAGAATTTATCTCTTCTTGAAGAACGAATCTACAAACTCTGTACCATTAAAAAGTTGAAGGTCTTGCATCTTTTCTCCAACACCTATATATTTTACCGGAATCTGAAACTGATCTGAAATACCAATGACAACTCCGCCTTTTGCGGTTCCGTCTAATTTTGTTACTGCTAAAGCATTCACCTCAGTTGCTGCCGTGAATTGTTTGGCCTGTTCAAAAGCATTTTGTCCTGTAGAGCCGTCAAGAACCAATAAAATTTCATGAGGCGCATCAGGAATTACTTTCTGCATCACTCTCTTGATTTTAGAAAGCTCATTCATCAAATTAATTTTATTGTGAAGCCTTCCTGCCGTGTCAATAATAACCACATCAGCATCTTGAGCAACGGCGCTTTGCACGGTATCAAAAGCTACAGAAGCAGGATCTGATCCCATATCCTGTTTTACAATAGGAACGCCCACTCTTTCACTCCAGATAACAAGCTGGTCTACTGCAGCAGCTCTAAATGTATCTGCGGCACCTAAAACGACTTTTTTACCTTCAGATTTAAACTGATGAGCCAGCTTTCCGATAGTGGTCGTTTTTCCTACGCCGTTTACGCCGACAACCATAATAACGTATGGTTTTTTACTTGTATCAATGTTTCCGCTTCCTGCATGAGGGTTTTCCAAAAGAAGCCCGGAGATTTCTTCACGTAGAATTTGGTCTAATTCGTTTACGCCGACATATTTGTCTCTGGCAACACGTTCTTCAATTCTCTCAATGATTTTAATGGTCGTAGAAGCGCCAACGTCTGAAGCAATAAGTATCTCTTCCAGATTATCCAGAACCTCGTCATCTACTTTGCTTTTGCCGACTACGGCTTTAGTCATTTTTTCAAAGAAACCCTGATTAGATTTTTCCAGACCTTTATCTAAAGTTTCTTTTTCTTCTTTTTTGAAAATATTTTTAAACCAACTCATTGTATGAATTATGGAATTTTAATTAATGATGGAAGCTGGGCGTAGGAAGTTGGATGTTAAAACCATCATGTCTTATTTTGTAAACATCCAGCATCCAACATCTGGCTTCCAGCTCAGAAAGCAAAGATAACAAAAAAACTACCCAAAATATGAGTAGTTTTTTGTATTGTAAATAAAGTTGTGAATTATTTTTTCAAATAACCGTCAACTTCGTCTGCATTCATTACTTTTTCTTCGAAAACGTAAGCTCCTGATTTAGAAGACTTCACCATTTTCACGACTTTAGTCATTTTTTTTGACTGTCCGCTTTGTAGGGTTGCTACTACTTTCTTTGCCATGGTAAATTATATTTATAAATTACTTGATTTCTTTGTGAAGGGTAGATCTCTTAAGAACCGGATTGTATTTTTTCAATTCCAATCTTTCTGTAGTGTTCTTTTTATTTTTTGTAGAAATGTATCTAGACATTCCTGGCATACCGCTTTCTTTGTGCTCTGTACATTCAAGTATTACTTGAACTCTATTTCCTTTTTTTGCCATGATTTTAGTTCTTTTTAATCAATCCTTCTCTGATGCCTCTTTCGATAGCCTCTTCGATTCCAATCTTGTTAATGATTCTCAATCCATGAGCTGAAACTTTAAGCGTAACATGCTTGTCTTGCTCTGGAAGGTAAAATTTCTTTTCCAATAAGTTAATTTCAAAACGACGCTTCGTTTTGTTATTAGCGTGGGAAACGTTGTTACCAACCATTGCACGCTTTCCTGTTATCTGGCAAATTCTTGACATATCTCGATGTTCTTATTTGTATAATATTTGAGGTTGCAAAATAACGAAGTTTTTTTTAGATAGACAAGTCTTTGTATAAATTTTATAATAAATATTTATCATTTTTAATGACTTACCCATTCATTTACATTCTTTAAAGTCTCTCAGATACGGTCATGTGATAAATATCAGTCTCCATTTTAAACCTGAAATAATATTTGACAGTATCTTTGTTTTTAATTAATCTAAATAAAAATAAAATGAAAAAGTTGTATGTTTTTGCTTTTTTTATTCCCATGATGTTTCAGGCTCAAACTTTTTCTGAAGTTTCCAGCAACATAAAAAATTTCTATTACGGATCCAGCGATATTGGGGATTTTAATAATGACGGAAAGCCGGATGTTGTATATAATGGAGCGATAGATATTGATGCAGACGGAAGTGCAGATGTTACATTTAACGAAGCTTATATTAATAATAATGGCGTTTTTTCGGCTTATGGAAATTTAGGTACAGATGTTACTCATTTAGGAGATATTAAATTTATAGATTACAATAACGATGGCTTGCTAGATGTTGTTTCTACAGGTTTGAGTTATCAGGATGTTGTTAATTATAAGCATTATCTATTTTTAAATACAGGATCAGGCTTTTCGAAAGTTGAAGATACTGCCGGAAAAGTTTACGGCTCTATAGAGGTTTTTGATTTTAATCATGATGGAAAACAGGATTATGCAATCAACGGACCTCAATATGTGCACGGAACCGGTTTTGTCTATGATTTAAGTTTTTACAAAAACGCAGGTACTGGTTTTCAATTGACTCAATCCTGGCTTTCCGGAACGCAGAACGGAAGTTTTAAAGTTTTAGATCTGAATAACGATCAGCTTTTAGATGTAGTTATTTTCGGGTATGACAAAGATACAAATCCGGTTTTTAAAGTGTATTTAAATTCGAATGGCACACTTCAGGAATCTCAAACTTTATTGCCTTTAGCCAGTGGGAAATTGGCTTATGCAGACTTTAATGCAGATGGTTTTCTAGATTTGGTGGCTATTGGTCAGGATGGAAATTATGATGAATATCTTGGAGTCTTTATGAATGACGGAACAGGACATTTTACGACTCATGAAATTCCCGGAGAAGGACTTTCTGCTTCGAGTGTGGATGTGGGTGATCTTAATAATGACGGATATTATGATTTTGTGGTGATTGGTGATGATAAAAATAATGACGGAGCGGTGAATGTTTTTCTTTACAATCCGTCTTCTCAATCTTTCACAAAAGCGAGCAATACTTCTTTCTATAATTTAGGAGGATCAGGAAACATAAGACTCTTCGATTATGACGGAAACAATCATTTGGATGTTTTAATGACGGGTTTCGACTGGGCTGATCCAGATTTAAATTCATTCACCAAACTGTATAAAAATACATCTACGGCAGCAAATCTAAAGCCGACAGCTCCCACCAATTTACATTTAAACAAAAACGGAAATACATTCAATTTTACATGGAGTGGCGCAACCGATGATAAAACTCCGGTCAATGCCTTGCAATATGAAATTAAAGTAGGGACGACTCAAGGAGCACAAGATGTTGCAAAGTATATTGTGACCACACCTTCCTGGTTTTTAACGCTCGATCCTGCTATTCAGCAGGTATATTGGAGTGTAAAATCAATTGATGCATCCAAAGTTTACTCCGCTCCATCGGTAGAAAATACATTAGGGGTAAATGATTTTTCACCGAAAACAAAACTGTCGATCTATCCAAATCCGGCTTCTGAAAAAGTTTTTATTAAAGGCGAAAAAGCTTCTGCAGTAGAAATGTACTCAATGGATGGTAAAAAACTCAATGTACAGCTCAACAGCGATCAGTCGGTAACCGTTTCTGATCTTCCAAAAGGAATGTATATTCTGAAAATTAAAATTAACAACAACTGGGTTATCCAAAAACTAATGATCAAGTAAATAGTAGTTTGAATTTGATTTTTTAAACTTAAATTAAACAGAGAAAACCAGCTGAAAGGCTGGTTTTCTATTTATATAAAACTTTAAATATTTAAAAGTTTACTTTTTGTTTTCCTTCTTTATTTTATTCTGAAACCTTTTAATCAGAAAATAAAAAAGCAAAAATCCTAACGCAAAAATAGAAACTCGCGAAAGAAAATCTCCTGCTCTTACATAAAAAGTCTCACCTTCATAAAGGTTAACTTTCGCAAATAAAGTAGTCTGATCGCCGTAGAAAGTGTCTTCTAAAATTTCACCTTTTGCATTAATATGTGCAGAAATTCCACTGTTTGCAGAACGTACAATTTCTCTTCGGGTTTCGATAGCTCTCATTCTTGCGTAAGAAAGAAGCTGTTTGTGACCTTCTGTTACGCCCCACCAAGAATCATTGGTCATGATTCCGAGGAAATTGGCTCCTTTTTTTACGTAATCAGTTACAAATTCACCGTAAATACTTTCATAACAAATAATCGGCGCAATCTTACCTTTATTATAAGGGTTTGAAAATGCAACACGCTCTTTATCTGTTCCAAGCGAAGCAACCGTTCCTCCCAGATTGATCATCGCATCGCCTAAAAGAGGTTTTAAAACATTCATGTAAGGGAAGATTTCAACACCTGGAACAAGCTTTCCTTTGTGATATACTTCAACCTTTTGATTAGGAATAATCTGCACTGCCGAGTTGTAACTTTCTACCCAAGCTCTGTCATTGATTTGATAAGCATCTTTGGGTAAATTATTTTTATCAAAGAAATATTTGTGAGAAGAAATTCCCGTTGCAAAAACAGAACCTGGATGTTTTGCAAGAAAACCTTTTACGTTATTGAGTAATTCACTTTTTTCGAAAGCAGTTTCAGAAATAGAACCTCTTCCCGGAAGTGCTGTTTCGGGAGCGATATAATAATCAATCTTTCCTTTGGTGTTGTTTTCGGCTAAAGCTAAAAGCTCATTCTGAATGGTGATGCTATCTTTAGCGTATTTTTCGCCATAAGGATCAAGATCTGGCTGCAACATTAAAACACTGACTTCACCAATTGGTTTTTCATTAAAACTATTGAATTTTATCAACGAAATAATCATCGGAAGACCAATCAAAAGTGCTGTTGCAGAAATATTGATGATTAAATCTTTTCTTTTTCTTCCGGCTTCCCAAATTCTGATGGTGTAAAATATCAATAAATTAACAAGCAAGATCCAGAAACTTCCGCCAGTTGCGCCCAGAGTATCATACCACTGAATAAGTTTCGGATAATCTGAAAAAGCATTTCCAAGATTCAGCCAAGGCCACGTTAATTCCCAATTGAGATGAAATTTCTCGAAACTCATCCATATTGCTACCAAAAAAGCCATTCCCCAATACGTTCCCTGTGCATTTTTATACCAATGATAACATTGAAAAACGAGTGAATATAAAAAAGAATTAACTAAAACCGGAAATACAACAGCCATCATAGAATGGCTTCCATCCGGGTTTTTTGATCCGTACAACCAGCCTGTGGTCACAATATTCCAAATAACAAAACACAGATAAGAAAGACCGAAAACGACCCAACTTTTTCTGTTGTAATTTGAAAATTTAGAAACACCATGTTCCATCATCAGAAGCGGAACGAGGGCAAAGAATATAAAAAACGGAACTCCGTAAGTCGGCCACGAAACCGATAGCAACATCGCTGAAATGAGCGTAAGTAAGACGTATTTCATTAATTTAGTTTAACACACAAATTTAATGCTTTTGAAATGAATAACTTTGCAAATGATGTTAAAGAAATTTTATAAATTCATCATTTTACCGTATACCATTTTTTTGCTCTATCTGATGTTTTTCGGAATGGGAAGATTGCAGTATGAAGATCATATTGTGAGAATTAAACCTATTATTTCAACAGTTTGGTTTATTCAGGAGACAATAAGTTGGTTTGATATTATTAAAATTGTCTTGGGAAATGTCGTGATGTTTATCCCTTTTGGTTTTTTAGGTTGGGTTTTTCCACAGTTAAACAATTTGAAAAACCTCATCATAACTTTTGTTTCTACCATCGTGATTGTAGAAGCACTGCAGTATTTTTCAAGATTGGGAGTCTTTGATGTGGATGATGTTATTCTGAATACTTTTGGAGTTTTGTTGGGTTGGCAAATGAAAAGAATCTTAGAAACTAAATTTAGCAAATTTGTATTGAATAATTCGACTAAATGTATTAATTAGTAAAAAATTACCCATTCAATTCCTTAGCACGTTTTTCAGCATTTAAAATTCCCTGTTGCAGAATTTCCTTAAAATTATTTTCTTCAAAGGTTTTCAGTGCCGCTTCCGTTGTTCCGCCTTTTGAGGCCACATCTTTTATCAGGTCTTCCAGGCTTTTATCAGAATTATTGATCAAATGATAAGCTCCCAACATCGTTTGCTTTACGAAAAGTTTAGACAAATTTTCATCGATTCCCATTTGTGTTCCGGCCTTAATCATTGCATCTACGATATAATAAAAATATGCAGGTCCACTTCCGGAAAGTGCGGTAACTCCGTCTAGTAAATCTTCGTTTTCCAAATAGACAGATCTTCCGGTGCTGTTTAGAAGTCTTTCGATATTCATTAACTGATTAAAAGAAATTCCTTCTGCAGAAGTGTAACCTGTAATTCCCATTCCCAAAAGAGTAGGAGAGTTGGGCATTGCTCTTACAACGGATTTGTGATTTAAAGATTTTTGGATTTTTTCAATTTTAATTCCTGCCATAATCGACAAAACCATCTGATTTTCATTTAAAGAAAACTGAAAACTTTCCGCTACTTTTTGAAAATCCTGTGGTTTTACGGCAATGATGATAAGATCTGCATCCAAATTTTTCACCTCTTCAAATACAGAAATTTCAGACTTGGGGAACTCTTCTTTTATTTTTAGGATTTTTGATTGACTTCTGGTGATCAGGTGAAGGTTTTCAGGTTTAATGAGTTCGTATTTCAAAAATGATTTTGAAAAAGATAAACCCATATTTCCGGCTCCGATGATGGCGATTTTCATTTGTGATATTTTTTATTTATTCTTTTAAATATTTTCTGAATGTCAAAGAATAGAGATCATTGAAAGTGATGAAGTTAATGTTTTCAAATAGAATTCTATCAGGTGTTTTTTCAATTTTTCCCGTAGCGTCGTAATTTTTAATGACGACTGACTTTTCATTTATTTCTAAAATTTCTCCGATTGAAAATATGTTTTTCTTTTTTGTGGAACTTTCGACGATGCAGTGGAAATTTTGCTTTTTTAAAGACTTAAATAAGGACTCAAAATTCTTTAATGAAGTATTGCTGATGATTTTTTGATTGAATTTTATCAAGCCCTCTTCTGAAAATATTTTCTCAGAAGTTTTTTCGAATTTCTTGTGACGAGTGCCTTCAATTCTGTTGTAAGGAATGATTTTAATTCCGTCTAAAGTAAAATTGTGGGACTCCTGAATCATCAGAAAGTTTTCAGAAACATTCAGTATAAAGCCTGATGTAAGCTCTTCCGGACATTCTTCGGAAAAGAAAACTTTTACATAATGAGTTTTATCGATATGATTCTGAATCGTTTGTTTTAATTCTTTATCAGAAGATTTTTTACCAGCCATAGCCATTTAGAAATATTTGAACTAAAATAAGCTATTCTGTTAAAACGAACGAAGAATTGATTTTAAAAAGAAATTAATTTATTCCACAGGAAACTCAGGTCTTCTCATTTTATATTTTGTTCCTGAAAGAGATTCAAGGAAAGAAACCAGAGCTTTTATTTCTTCTTTATTCAGATGTAGAGGTTGCATTAAAGGGTCTGTATAAAATTCCATAAGATCTGTGCAGCTTCATGGTTGTAAGTGTTCCATTTCTTTTCTGTTAATAGTGGTTAAACCTTTACCTTTTTCGAGAAAATGACGATCTCTTCAAGTTTATCGATAGGTTGAAGCTGAAAGTTTAATGTTTTTAAATAACTGACAAATGTCAGACGAGTGGTATGAAGAGGTTTTGGCTAAAGAATATTCACTTCTCGTTCGAGTTCAATGCCGAATTTTTCTTTTACGGAATCAATAATTAAAGCTGAAAAATCAAAAATTTCTTTTCCGGAAGCATTCCCTGTTGCGTTGATGATGACTAAAGACTGTAATTGATGTGAAGCAACGTTCCCGATTTGTTTTCCTTTCCAGCCACATTGTTCGATAAGCCAACCCGCAGGAACTTTTACGAAATTTCCGTTCGGATAACCTTGAATATTTTCAAATTTTGATTTTAAATCTTCAAACTGAGCTAAAGGAATGGTAGGGTTTTTAAAAAAGCTTCCAGCGTTACCAATTTTTTTCGGATCTGGAAGTTTGCTTTGTCTGATGTTGATCACCGCTTTTGAAACATCCTGAATTGTTGGATTTATGATGTCTAAATTTTCCAGTTCAGATTTTATGGCGCCATATTCGGTTTTAATGCTGTGGTTTTGAGTGGTCAATTTAAAACTAACTTCCAAAATCACATATTGGTTTTTTCCTTCCTGCTTAAAAATGGAATCTCTGTACCCGAATCTGCATTTTTCCAGATCAAAAGTTTCAACTTCTAATGTTTGTAAATTCAAAACTTTACAACTCACAAAATGATCTTTTATTTCAGTTCCGTAAGCGCCGATATTTTGCATCGGTGAAGTTCCTACATTTCCAGGAATGAGAGAAAGATTCTCAAGTCCGCCATAGTTTTTATTCAAGCAATACATAACGAATTCATGCCAGTTTTCTCCTGCTTTTGCTGTTACTAAAATTTCGTTTTCATTTAAAAGTTCTTCAGAAATTCCTTTTAAATTTAATTGTATCGCTAAACCGTCAAAATCTTTTGTAAACAAGATATTGCTTCCGCCACCCAAGAATAGGAGGGGGAGCGTTTGAGTGTTTGAGTGTTTTAGAGTTTCGATTAATTCTTCTGCAGTATTTACTTCAACAAAATATTTTGCTTTTGCTTCTACTCCAAAAGTATTGAAAGGTTTTAGTGAAAAATTTTCCTGCATTAGATTGAGTAAATATTAGAATGTGATAATTTTTATTGATATTCTTTCGGAAGGATTCTGTTGAGTTTTAATTTGAAATCAGCAAATTGATTATAATGAATATCGCTGTGTGCGTTGACGTACACATGTGATTTCTTACTGGTTTTGATTTGAAAACTCTCGTCAATTCCATCAATTGGCTGAATGCTTGGTGAGCTTTTGATGCTGTCTAAATTCTTGATTTTAAAAGATGAAATAAGATTTTTCCATGTTTCCGGATTTATTTCCGAATGCCATTGCCTGTGTGTTTTTTCTGAAGTTTTCCCTGTTTCAAGATGAATGGAATCTTTGGTGACTTTGATGACCTTATAATAACCGAGCTCGCCCCCAATCTCTGAGAAACCGATGAAAGTGATTGTTTCGCTTTTAGAATTCGAATTTTTATCAGCAATTTTATCGCTGCACGAAAAAAAAATCAGCAGTAAAAATATTGAAACGAAAATTTTCAAATCACCTATTTTTACTGCCGACATATTTTTACTATTAAAGATTGAACTCTAATTTATATTTTTCAAGTGCATTTTTCAGGATTTCCGCACTTTTTCTTAAATCTTCTTCTTTCAGAACGTAAGCAATTCTTACTTGTTTTTTTCCTAATTCAGGATCGCTGTAAAAGCCTCCTGCAGGGGCAACCATGATAGTTTCGTTATTCAGGGTGTATTTTTCAAGAAGCCATTGTGCGAATTTTTCAGTATCATCTACCGGAAGTTCAGCAACGCAATAAAATGCTCCTTTTGGTTTCGGGCAAATTACTCCAGGAATTGCATTCAGCAAATCAACCAAAACATTTCTTCTGTGAGTGTATTCTTCTCTTACTGCTCTGATGTATGCGCCGTCATTTTGATGAGCAGCAGTTGCAGCGATCTGTCCCAAAAGAACCGGACTTAATCTTGCCTGTGCAAAAAGCATTGCAGCATCATGAATTTTTTTTGAACGGGTAATTAAACAACCGATTCTTACACCACACATTGAGTAACGCTTAGATTCAGAATCGATGATGATACAGTTTTCGCTTAGTTCAGGAAAAGCTAGCATTGAAACCTGTTGTTTTCCATCGTAAACATATTCTCTGTAAACCTCGTCAGAAATGACAACGATGTCATATTTTAAAGCAATCTCAGCTAATTTCTGAAGTTCTTCACGGGTGTAAAGATATCCTGTAGGATTTCCAGGGTTGCAAATAACGATTGCTCTTGTTTTTGCCGTGATTTTCTTTTCAAATTCTTCAATCGGAGGAAGTGCAAAACCAGTGTCAATAGAAGAAGGAATTGCAACTACATTTACATTGAATGTGCTTGTAAATCCGTTATAGTTTGCATAATAAGGTTCAGGGATAATTACTTCGTCACCATCATCACAAAGGGTAGAAATAGCAAAATTTAAAGCTTCAGATCCACCGTTTGTTACGATAAAATTATCTGGAGTAAGATCTGTAAAATCTAAAGAGTGGTAATATTCTGTTAATGCTTTTCTGTATTCAATATTTCCTTCTGAAAGAGCATATTCCAAAACTTTTAAATCAATGTTTTTTAAAGCATTCAAAGCGGTTTCTGGAGTTTCGATATCCGGTTGCCCGATGTTCAGGTGATATACTTTTGTACCTCTCTGTTTAGCCTGTAAGGCAAAAGGAACCAGTTTTCTTACCGGCGAAGGCGGCATCTGTTGTGCTCTGTTTGAAATGTTTGGCATTGTCTAAAATTTGTATGCACAAAAATAACAAAATATTTCGGCTCATGGGAAAATATCTTAAATGATATTAATAGTATTATGCTCTGAATAGGAATTGCATTTTTAGTGTTAATAATTCAAAAATGATATAGTTAGAAATTGCGTAATTGTTTTAGTTTTGATTATAATTTGTTAATATTTAAAATTTATTAAAAATAATTTAAAATTAGAATTGTGGGTTTGAATTTAATTCATAGTTTTACGGCGAACTAAATAAAAAATAATTATGAAAAAACATCAATCAGCTCTTTTGCTGGGTGTGCTGGGACTTCTGACCAGTTCGCTTGCATTAGCACAAAATTATCAAACAATGCCGATTCAATCAGGGCTCACATCTGATGTAATTGCTAATGGAATAGGATCTGCAACTGTTACTACAACTACTGATGTCGATGGTGTTTCGTACGCTTTTGTTTCACAAGATTTTCAGGCAACTGCGACAAGTCCTGCTCTTACATATGGTCTTCCTTCAAACGGGATTATCAATAGTGTGGTAGCTTCTACACCTGGATTAAGTTATGTTATGCCAAATTATACAGGTAACAACTCTTTAAAACTATCCAATACAAATGATTCAGGAACAGTAGTTTTTACAACACCGAAAGCTGCTTTTAAACTTTATATGCTTGCAACTACAGGAAGTGGTTCGTCAACGGTCACTGTAGTTGTTAATTTCACAGACAATACTTCACAAACTTTTACAGCGGTAGCGGTTTCAGATTGGTATGATAATACTGGTTTTGCTATTCAAGGTTTCGGAAGAATTAATAGAACAACAAATGCTTTGGAATCTGGGAATGGAACTAATCCAAGACTTTATCAGAGTTCATTAACAATTGATCCAGCGAATCAAGCTAAGCTGATTCAAAGTGTAACCGTTACAAAAACTTCTACAGCTCAAGGGCATGCGAATATCTTTGCTTTTTCGGCAGATGCTTATTCAACTTGTACACCTCCAGTATTACAAGCTGCAACAAATATAACGGCAAATGGAGTAACCCTTAACTGGACTGCTTCATCAAGCTCGCAAGCAGCTACTTACGGGGTTTACTACAGTACAAGTTCAACTGCGCCAACTTCTTCCACTGCGCCGATTTTAAATAATATTTCAGGAGTAACGACTCAAGTCGGAAGCTTACAATCTAATACAATTTATTATTATTGGGTAAGAACAAATTGTGGAGGTACAACAGCTCAAAGTGTTTGGTCTTTTGCAGGAACTTTTAAAACTGCTTGCGGGCCGATGACCTCTTTGTCTGAGAATTTCGATTCTTATGGTACAGGTACGACGCTCCCGGATTGCTGGGTGAGAAATTTTGTAAACGGTACCATGTCAATAAGTTCTTCTACACCGGCATCAGGAACAAGAAATATTTATCAGACAAATACTTCTGCTCAAACACCGAGTACAGTTGTCTTACCAGAATTCAGCAACATTAATGCTGGTACACATTGGTTAAGATTAAAAGCAAGGGTGAGTGCTGCAACCGGTACATTAAATGTTGGATATGTTACGAATCCTACAGACCCAAGTACTTTTGTGTTGCTTCAGGCTTTAAGCATTGCCAATACAAACTATACAAGTACTAATCCTGAATATACGGTGATTGTTCCCTCTTCTGTTCCTGCAAATGCAAGATTGGCGGTACGAAACACCGCAGACGGAAAAGGATATTACTGGGATGACGTTGTTTGGGAACCGGCTCCTTCATGTATTCCTCCAACAGCTGTAACAACATCTGCAGTTACCGCAAATAATGTTACTGTTTCTTGGACTGCTCCAGTTGCAGCTCCAGCAGGTGGATATGAATACTACTATGCAACAACAAATACAGCTCCTGTTGGTACAACAACTATTTCAGGAAGTTCTGCTGCAGGAAGTGTTTCAACAGTTGTTCCGGGTTTAAATGCTGCTACAACTTACTATTTATGGATACGCTCTTCATGTGGAACAACAAATAAAAGTACATGGTCTTATGTAGGTTCATTTACTACTTTGTGTGCGTCTGTAGTTCCTCCTTATACGAATGATTTCAATACTACTCCGGGTAATTGCTGGGCGAGTAATCTTTCGGGGGGTTCACCATCAACAGGGCCAAATGGAACTACTGCCTATTGGGTTTCTGGGGGTTTCTTAAATAGCGGTTCCACTGGTTCTATGAAGATGAATATTTATACAACGGGTAAAACAGGTTGGTTGAAAACTAATGCTTTTAATTTATCAGCAGGAGGCTATAGGGTTAAATTTGATTATGGTGTAACAGCTTACAATGCAACAGGTGCTTCAGCTATGGGTTCTGATGATAATGTTCAATTGTTGGTTTCAAACGATGGAGGTACTACATGGACGTCACTTCAAACTTGGAATGCTGCCAATGCACCTTCAAATACGTCAACAACATACACATATGATTTAGTAGGTTATAATAGCGCTAATACTGTTTTTGCAATTTATGGAACAACAGGTACTGTAAGTGATAGTCAGGATTATGATTTCCATATAGATAATTTTACAGTGGAGTCGGCAAACTTGAGTACTTCAGAATCTGCTATTAAAAATAAAAATATTAAAGTTTATCCAAATCCTTTTACAGACCTAATTAATCTTTCTGAAACTAAAGATTTGAAAATGGTAAAAGTATTCGACTTAACAGGAAGAGCGGTGAAAACTATAGAAAATCCTACCAAGGAAATCAGTTTAGGCTCATTGAATTCAGGACTTTATTTGATTACCATGTATTTCAAAGACGGTTCTCAAAATACGGTGAAAGCCATTAAAAAGTAAATTATTTTTGAATTATTTTTTTTAGCAGCCTTGCATTTATGTAAGGCTGTTTTTATTTTCAGAAAGATTTCAATTTAATTAAAGCCTTTTATTTTAAATTTGTTGAAAATTGAAACAATGCAAATTCCATCAATATCAGTAGAAGATTATATCTCACAAATTCCGGAAGAAAGACAGGAGGTTTTCAAAAAAATGTTTGATACAGTCAACGATAATTTACCTCAAGGTTTTAAGCAGGGGGTAAGTTATGGAATGATCGGCTGGAATGTTCCCTTAGAAACTTTTCCGGCAGGTTATCATTGTACACCGGGATCAGCGCTTCCTTTTATGAGTATGGCTTCGCAGAAAAATTTTATCGCTTTGTATCATATGGGAATGTATGCAAAACCTGAACTTTTAGATTGGTTTGTGGCAGAGTTTCCAAAGCATTCAAAAAGAAAACTGGATATGGGAAAATCGTGTATCCGTTTCAAAAAAAAGGATGAAATTCCTTTTGAATTAATTGCTGAGCTGAGTAAAAAAATGACTGTAGATGAATGGATCAATATTTATGAAAACAACCTTAAAAAATAACCTTCGATTAAATTTAGTTTTCTTATTTTCAATTTTGCTTTGTGTTTTAAGTTGTAAAAATTCTCAGAATTTAGGCTTGAAAAACGGAGATTTATTATTTGTGACAGCAAAAGAAAGCGGTTTGTCGGGCGCGATCAATAATGTAACGCAAAAGCAGAAAAACGCTTCGTTTGATCATATCGGAATTTTACAGAAAGATAAAACAGGTGTCTTTGTGCTTCACGCAGCACCAAAAGGTGGTTCTCAAAAACAAAATTTGAATGAATTTCTAAAAGACCAGGCCAATGACAGACAAAAGGTGGTTGTTTATCGATTAAAACCTCAGTTTCAAAATAAAATTCCTGATGCAATTGAGAAAGCAAATTCTATGGTGGGCAAACCTTACAATTTCAATTATATTTTAGACGATAATTCCTATTATTGTTCAGATTACATCGAAAGAGCATTTAGGAAAGATAAGATCTTTACATTAGAACCAATGACTTTCATTGATCCCAAAACCGGGAAAACAAATATGTTTTGGGAAGAGTTTTATGCTAAAAAAAATCTTAAAGTTCCGGAAGGAGAACTGGGTTGCAATCCAAATGGTCTGGCGGGTTCAGATAAAATTGAAAGAATAAAAGAATTATAATAAATTTTTTTTTGCCACGAATGCACGAATTTAATTTGAAAATAATTTAAAATTCGTGCATTCGTGGCTTTTTTATAATCATTTGAGTGTTGCGAAAATTGGAGAAACTGAAAGGCTTCTCTTTTTTTGTGCTAAATTTTAAAATTATTACCCTACTAATTTGGTAGACTAATATTTTTTTATACTTTTGTGAAAGAATTAATGAGAAAATATTTAAAAATATGTAATTCAGAAAGTATTATTTAATCAAAAATGTTTTAGTTATGATTACACAAAATGTGCAGGCTTTGCCAAAAAATGTAAACCTTATCAAAAAAGAATTGATTCTTGAAGTAGAACTGAACGGAAAAATGAAATTTGATCATCTTTTAAATGCTATTTATCAGCAGATGGGAATTTGTTACAAAGTATTAAGCGCAAATGTGGAGTATATGAACGGAAGCAATTTTGGCTCATTTCAGTTATATATCAATGCAACAGTTGAAGAATCTCAGGAACTTGAATTTTTTCTGAATAACAATAAACTCTTGAATACCACTGTAGAATATACCTGCAGAAAGTATTCATAAAGCTGTAAGTCCATATAGTTTGAGGAGCGTTCAATGTATTGAGCGCTTTTTTTATTTTTAATCTAATTTATGTTAAGATTATTCTGGATTACCGTATGTTCGAGTAAAATTCAGCAAGAATTTGTATCGAGAACTTTTGTTATCAACTTCTCGATACGATTTTTTCGAAATCTACTCGAAGTGACGGAATTAATATTCATATAGATTTTATTCAATTCTCAGAGAAAAAGATTATTTTTAATCTAAATTAAATTACAAAATTATGATTGCACTTATTGTTATTGGTGTGTTAGTTCTTGCGGTACTTTACGGAGTATCCATTTACAATCGCCTTGTAAAACTTAGAAATCTCGTTCAGGAAGCCTGGAGCAGTATTGACGTAATGCTTAAAAAACGTCACGATCTGATTCCCAATTTAGTTGAAACCGTAAAAGGTTATGCTACTCACGAACGTGAAACATTAGAAAATGTAACAAGAGCTAGAAATTTAGCAGTAGGCGCAGATTCTGTAGAAGGAAAAGAAATTGCTGAGAAAAACCTGAACCAGGCAATGGTAAATTTGTTTGCGGTTGCAGAGCAATATCCCGATCTGAAGGCCAATGCAAACTTCCAGCAACTACAGGCTGAGTTGAGTTCAATCGAAAACGATATAGAAAAATCCAGAAGATATTACAACGGAACGGTAAGAGAAAACAATACTTTGGTAGAATCTTTCCCCAGCAATATTGTCGCCAATATGTACAAATTTGAGAAGTCTAAATTCTTTGAGCTTGATAATATTGCCGAAAGAGAAGTTCCAAATGTAAAATTTTAACGAATGAAAAAGATTGTAGCATTTCTTTTTCTTATTTTCTTTTCTCTTGGTTTTGCGCAGGAAGCTGACGGAACTGTAGCTGTTGGTGAAGAACAAAGCGGTTTGCTGAGCGGTCCTGAAAAGATTTTATCCTTTCATGCAGATATTGATGTCGACAAAAATTCTGGACTCAGTATTACCGAGAAAATAAAAGTTCACAGCCTCGGTGAAAATATCAAAAGAGGGATTTTTCGATCGCTGCCTTTGGTAAGAAATCTGAACGACAGAACTCAAAAAGTGAAATACAATATCGTTTCGGTAAAGAAAGACGGTGTTGATGAAGATTTTCACGAAGAAATTGAAGACGGTTATCTTAAAGTGTATGTCGGAAATAAGGATGTCATCTTATCTCCGGGAGATTATAATTACGAAATAAAATATACTACCGAAAAACAAATTGGTTTTTTTGAAAAGTATGATGAATTATACTGGAATGTGAATGGCAACGACTGGAATTTTCCCGTTGACAGTATTTCGGCAAGAGTAAATCTTCCGCAAGGAGCAGGAATCTTACAAAATTCATGTTATAAAGGTGGCTACGGAAGTACTTCTCAGGATTGTATGGCTAAAGTTCTTTCTGAGCATTCAATTGAATGGAGCGCGAAAGATTTGGGATCTGGTGAAGGTCTCACGATTGCAGTTGGCTTTAAAAAAGGAGTTATGGTTCCGCCGCCGCCACCTACTTTTCTTGAGAAATTCGGAATTTTGATTGGTGGAATTATCATCTTTTTAGGATTGCTGTTGTATTATTATTCAACATGGAAAAAATACGGTGTTGATCCTGAAATGCCTACTGTTTATCCACAATTCAATTCTCCCGATGATTTGTCACCGGCTTCTTTAGGCTTTATCAACAGTGAAAGTTTTAAGAATAAATATCTCACTGCTGCTTTGGTTAATTTAGCGATAAAAGGATATGTTCAGATCGTTGAAGATGAAGATCCCGGAATTTTTGGTTTGTTTAAATCGAAACAGTTTACAGTAAAAAAACTAAAAAATCCAGATCAAGATTTAGCAAAAGAGGAAATTAATTTGATGAACAATTTGTTTTCGAACCTTTCAGATAGCATCAAATTCGACGGAAAATATGATTCTAAAATCGAACAGGCTGTTCGAAGTTTTCAATCAACGCTTAAATTTCAGCATGATACATTGTTAAATGCGGGGAGTAATTCTAAAAAGCTCATTTTACCGATTTTAGTAATTTTAGGAGTTTACTTTCTCGGACTTTTTGTGAGTTTTACCATTTTCCAGGAATTTGAAAAAGTATTTTTAGGAATTTTTATTCTTGCTATTTTAATGGTGGCTTTTGTGATTGCAATTGTTTTATTTAAATTCTATCCTGGTTTGTTTAAAATCTTCCTGATTTTCCCTGTCATCGCATTGGTGCTTTTAGGAGTACTTCTTTATAAAGGAAGCGATTTTACGATTGACAATAATTTTAATGTATGTTATATTTTTATTGTCTTGAGTTTTATGTCTCTCGTGATTTATCAGTTTTTAATTAAACGACCTTCAGAAGAAAAACTTAGAAAAAAATCTTTGATTGAAGGCTTTAAAATGTACATGGGAGCCGCTGAAAATCAACAAATCAAATTTCACAATCCACCGGAAATGACGCCACAATCTTTTGAGAAATTGTTGCCTTTTGCGATGGTTTTGGGTGTGGATGATATCTGGGGTAAGAAATTTGATGATTTGCTCAAAAAAATGTCTTACGAATATCAAAGCAATTGGTATGTTGGCTCATCCATGAATCATTTTGCGATGGCAAGTGTGCTCAATTCCAGTTTAACACAATCAATACAATCTTCAGCGACACAGCCTTCAAGCTCAGGAAGCAGTTCTGGTTCCGGATCAGGCGGCGGCGGATTTTCCGGCGGCGGTGGCGGTGGCGGTGGCGGCGGTGGTTGGTAAAATTTTAGATATGAAAAATTTTATACAAGTCTTTGCTGTATTCTTCTGTATGCTTGTTTTTGCACAGAATGAGGTGGTTGCATTACCTGTCGTTGAGGAAGATTCTTTAGGTTTTAATCAAAATAATATCCAGAGGGAAAGAATTGTTTCTTTTCATTCTGATATTCATATTGCTGAAAATGCAGACGTTACTGTAACAGAAATCATCAAAGTTTTTGCGAATGGCAATGAAATTAAAAGAGGGATTTTCCGTGCTTTACCAACGGTAAGAAAAATTAATGGCAGAAAAGAAACTGTTTACTATAAAATCATTGCTATTGAAAAAAATGGTGTAAAAGAACCGTACAATACTAAAAAAGAAAATGGCATTTTTACTGTTTATATCGGCAATAAAGACTATCAACTTGCCTCAGGTTTTTATACCTACAAAATTGTTTACCAAACGCAGGATCAAATTGGGAATTTCAAAGGATATGATGAGTTTTACTGGAACGTCAATGGAACAGATTGGTCTTTTCCTGTGGAAGATATTCAGGCAACGGTTCATTTACCGAAAAATGCAGATATTCTCCAAAATTCCTGTTATACAGGTAATGAAGGGAGCACAGAACAAAACTGTACCATTGATTTGATCTCTTCCACGCAAATTATTTTTAAAGCAAACCATTTAAATGAGCATCAAAATCTGACATTAGCGGTAGGCTTTAAAGCCGGTGTTTTAAAAGAACCTTCTGTTTTTTCTAAATGGATTAAAAGAAACTGGACGAGCCTTTCATTGGTTATCGTTGGTTTTTATCTATTGTTTTTCTACTATAAAAACTGGAGAAAATATGGAAAAGATCCGGAAAAACCTGTCGTTATTCCACAGTTTAATGCACCCAATAATCTGTCTCCTGCATCTTTAGGTTATATCGATAAAGGTAAATTTGATGCCAGTTTGGTGACCGCAAATCTTGTCGATCTTTCTGTAAAAGGTTTTGTAGATATTGATGAGGTGAAAGATATTAAAGAAACTTTTCTCTCAAAAATGTTTACTTTAAAAAAGCTGGAATCGGAAAATGATAATTTGCAGAGTGATCAAAAGCTGCTTCTGAAAAAATTATTTGGAAAAGAAAAGACAATTTCGGTAAGCGGAACGTACAATTCTAAAATCAAAAAGGCAGTAGATAATTTCAAAGAATTTATTATTGATGAAAATAAAATTTTTGTAGATAAAGTATCCAATAAAAAAATTGTTTACAAAGCTTTGAAGATTATTCTTGTTACTTTTTTCCTGGCATTAATTATCAGTTCCTTCATAACGTGGAGTTTTCAAACTTTAATGATAGCTTCTGTTATCAGTATTTTTGCGAGTCTGTTTGCTGTAATATTGGTAGCGACATGGCAGGAAGGAAACAAACTGATTTTTCTGGTAGTATTGTTTTTCTCGCTGACATTTATTATTCCTATGTTTTTCATGGCATTCGCAGGTTCTGATGATATTACAACCTTTGAATCGAACTGTTTCAAGTTTTTAATTTTTGGGATTATTTCCATTTTAATATTTCGTTATTTGGTCAATAAACCAAGTGAAGAAAAAGTAAAAATGGAATCTGAGATTGATGGTTTTAAAATGTACTTAAGCGCTGCTGAAGAAAACCAACTGAAATTTCATAATCCTCCGGAAATGACTTCAGATGTATATGAGAAATTTCTTCCGTACGCCATTGTTTTTGGAGTCGAAGGAATTTGGGGCAAAAGATTTAGAGATAAACTGCAGGAAACTATGGATTCTGCTGAACCGTATGAAAATGTTCAGTCTCATTTCGGATATGGATTTGCGGGTGCTTTTACAAGTACGCTTAGTGAAACCACGGTAGCTCCGGTGAGTAGTTCTTCGTCTTCGTCATCATCAGGTTCTTCATCGAGCTCGTCCTATTCTGGTGGTTCCGGATCAAGCGGATCTTCCGGTGGTGGCTCTTCCGGTGGCGGAGGTGGAGGCGGCGGAGGCGGCGGTTGGTAAAACAATCTTCGCTCAACAGCTTAAAAAAAAATTATTGAATTTAAATCCGTCTAAAACTTACATGTGTTTAAAGTTTAATTAAAAAAAGCGTTCAGAAAATTAATTCTGAACGCTTTTATATTTTAAATTGAATAGTAAAAATTAATTTTGCTAATAACTAATAACTAATAACTAATAACTAATAACTAATAACCAATAACTAAATCAAATTCTCTCAATATCTGCTCCAATCGCTTTCAATCTTCCATCGATATTTTCATACCCACGGTCGATTTGTTCGATATTATGAATAATTGATTTTCCTTCTGCTGAAAGTGCTGCAATTAAAAGTGCATTTCCTGCTCTGATGTCCGGAGAAACCATGGTTGTTCCACGAAGCGGAGATTCCTGATTTAAGCCGATAACTGTTGCTCTGTGCGGATCACACAAAATAATCTGAGCGCCCATATCGATTAATTTATCAACGAAAAATAATCTCGATTCAAACATTTTTTGATGTACCAAAAGACTTCCTTTAGCCTGTGTTGCCACGACTAAAATAATAGAAAGTAAATCTGGCGTAAATCCTGGCCAAGGCGCATCTGAAACAGTAAGAATAGATCCGTCGATAAATTTCTGGATTTTATAGTGCTCCTGAGACGGAATATAAATATCATCACCGCTTTGCTCTAACTGAATTCCCAGCTTTCTGAATGTGTTTGGAATAACTCCTAACTGATTCCAGTTTACATTTTTGATGGTGATTTCAGATTTTGTCATCGCAGCAAGACCGATCCAAGAACCAATTTCTACCATATCCGGAAGCATGGTGTGCTCAGTTCCGTTCAAATGAGTTACTCCTTCAATCGTCAGTAAATTTGAACCGATTCCTGAAATATTTGCACCCATTCTGTTCAGCATTTTACAAAGTTGCTGTAAATATGGTTCGCAAGCTGCGTTGTAGATTCTGGTTTTTCCTTTCGCTAAGGCTGCAGCCATCACAATGTTTGCAGTTCCTGTAACGGAAGCTTCTTCCAAAAGGATAAATTTTCCGTTAAGCTCTTTCGCTTTTAATGAATAGAAATATTCTTCCTCATCATAATTAAATTCTGCACCAAGTTCTACTAAACCCTGAAAGTGAGTGTCTAATCTTCTTCTTCCTATTTTGTCACCTCCGGGAGTTGGCATGTAAGCTTCCCCGTAACGAGCCAGCATCGGTCCCATCAACATGATTGATCCTCTCAGTTTGGCACCGTCTTTTTTAAATTCGTTAGATTTTATATAATCAAAATTGACATTATCTGCCTTGAAAGTGTAATCTCCATGAGCGTTTTTGGTCACTTTTACCCCGAAGTCTCCCAAGATCTCGATTAGTCTGTTGACATCATGAATGTCTGGAATATTTTTAATTCTTACCTCTTCATCAGTTAACAAAACTGCACACAAAATTTGAAGAGCTTCATTTTTCGCTCCCTGTGGAGTGATTTCACCTTGCAGTCTTTTTCCTCCTCTTATTTGAAATGTTCCACTCATTACCTTCTGTTCTTATGATTATTGTTGTTATTGTTAAATCTTCTTTTAGCGGGTTGGTTTTTGTTGTTTGTGTTTTTATTGTTATTATTCCTGTTGGCATTGGTAGCGTAGTAGATTTTGCTTTTTTCTAAGCTTTCTATACTGGTAAGGTCTAATCTGTTTTCAGAAAGTTCTTTCAGATGACGGAAAATCACATCATCTGTTACATGTTCTTTATTATAAACATTGTAAGACTTTTTCATGTTGTTGGCAATCACCTCGATTAAGGCTTCTTTCTCGTCGCCTGCGTCAAGTTCGATTGCTTTTTCTATCAGCTGAAGAATACTTTTTCCGTAAAATTTGAAATCACCCTGAAGTTTAGGATATTCCATTCTTTTGGGCTTTTCTTCAAGTTCTTCTTTTGTAGGGAAAGGGTATGGGGAATCTACATCCAGGTCATGATTGGCAAGAATGTAAAGGTGATCCCAAAGTTTATGTTTGTAATTTTCTTCGTCGCGGAGCTGTGGGTTTCTCTGACCCATAAAATCAATGATTGCCATTGCCATTTCGTTTCTTTCGTCTTTGTCTGAAACTTCTTTGCAACGCTCAACCAACTGTTGTATTATTCTGCCATATTCCGGCATATTGAGATGAGTTTTTTGGGTATTGTATTCCATAGTCTGCAAATATATGGATTAATAAAAATAATGTTCCGAAAAACTTAAATGTTTATAAAAATTTAATGGAAATATTCAAAGTATTTATATAATAATCAGATACCAAATTCTGAACCAAATCAGACTTCGATAAATTTCTTTTTCTGATGTTGATCGGGTAGAAAGCAATTTTGAGCCGAAAGCTTCATTCTGTTTTCAGAAATTTTATCATAAACCTTGTCACTTATAAAGGCCGGAATTAATTTCCCGATCACTGATATATTATAAATTCCACCGAGAAGATTGGCGATTTTTAAAACAGCTTTAGATTTTACAAGATAATAGCGATGAGGTTTCCAAAGGTACAAGGTGTTGAATTGTTTTGTTTCTAAACCTCTCTCCGATAAAAATTTCTGCCCGAAGTCTGATTGCAGAGAAGAAAACATAAACTGATCTTTTTTATCTCTTTCAAGAATCCATTGTACCCAAAAATTGCATACACCACATTCGCCGTCAAAAAATACAATATGTTTTTGTTCCCAGATTTCAGACATAATTCTTATTGGGTTTTAAATTTTGTTTCCTGAATTTCTCTTTTGAAATAAGTGATCAGTTCTTTTCTTTGAGCATCGGTGAGCTTTGCATCCTGATGTCCCAGAAAATAAGACTCTAAAGGCATTTCATGTTTCTCAAGCATTTCTACACACTCTTCCATTTTATGAATTTGCCTTTTCGGTTCGTAAGTGGCAAATGTAGAAAAATTAAGATGCTTTCTTCCTTCATCAATGTGATTTTTTATCCACCACGAAGCCGGAGCAATACTCGTGTACCAAGGATATTTCGTTTCATCAGAATGACAGTCGTAACATGAATTGGTGATCATTTGCGCTATTTCCGGAGAAGTATTGGTTTTAATTTTTAAAAAATCCATTCCCGGATTTAACGGTTTGTTGGTTTTATCAATCGGAAAAAACTGAATGATTATAAACGCAACAAGAATAACAACAATTACTTTTTTCATACTCTGGGATTTGGATTTCTAAACTAATAAAGATATTAAATTTTTAAGAAAGAAAAATAGAAGAAATATTAAATGAATACTTTAAGTTGAATTATTCTAAATATGAGTACTTATTATTGGTTTTTATCTAAAGTAATGCCAAATTTTATTAACTTAATTGAATTATTGTTTTTTTGTAAACTAGGCAACTAAGAATTAACAGTTAAGAATTTGTTATAGTTTTTAACTATTGTAAAAATATTATTGATAGATTGTGTTTATTGATTAAGCATTGTAAGTTTGCAGAGTTAAACAAATTAAAATAGAGTTATAAACCAACATAAAAATTAAAACTATAATGGAAAATGATTTAAACGATATCAGTAAGTGCCCGTTTCATAACGGAACGATGAAAAAAGAAAATGTTGCAGGACACGGAACCAGCAATAAAGATTGGTGGCCCAATCAATTGAGAGTTGATATCCTGAGACAGCATTCTTCTTTATCAAATCCTATGGAAAACGATTTTGATTATACTGAAGCATTTCAAAGTCTCGATCTTGAAAGTGTGAAAAAAGATCTTCATGCATTAATGACAGATTCACAAGATTGGTGGCCGGCAGATTTCGGTCATTACGGCCCTTTATTTATCCGTATGGCTTGGCACAGCGCAGGAACGTATCGTGTAGGTGACGGTAGAGGTGGAGCAGGAGCGGGGCAACAGCGTTTTGCACCTTTAAACAGCTGGCCGGATAACGTAAGTTTAGATAAAGCAAGAAGATTACTTTGGCCGATCAAACAAAAATATGGTAAAAAAATATCTTGGGCTGATCTTTTAATTCTTACAGGAAATGTTGCGCTTGAATCAATGGGTTTCAAAACTTTTGGATTTGCAGGAGGCCGTGAGGATGTTTGGGAACCGGATCAGGATGTCTATTGGGGAACTGAAAAAACCTGGCTGGGTGGCGATATGCGTTATGCGCATGGTTCAGACGGCGTTGTGGAAGGTCGCGGTGTTCTTCCAACCGATGATGATGCCGATGGAGATGTTCATTCAAGAAATCTTGAAAAACCTTTGGCGGCGGTACAAATGGGGCTTATCTATGTAAATCCTGAAGGACCGGACGGAAATCCTGACCCGATTTTAGCAGCAAAAGATATTCGTGATACCTTCGGAAGAATGGCAATGAATGATGAAGAAACAGTTGCGCTAATCGCAGGCGGACATACATTCGGCAAAACCCACGGTGCAGGTCCTGCAGATCATGTAGGCAAAGAACCTGAAGCAGCCGGAATTGAAGCACAAGGATTTGGATGGAATAGTTCTTATAAATCTGGAAAAGGGCAAGATGCAATCTCAAGCGGATTGGAAGTGACATGGACTGAAAAACCAACCGAATGGAGCAATCTTTTCTTCAAGAATCTATTTGAAAACGAATGGGAATTAACTAAAAGTCCGGCCGGAGCTCACCAATGGGTAGCGAAAGACGGAGCCAACATTATTCCTGATGCATTTGATCCTGATAAAAAACACAGAGCAACGATGCTTACCACAGATCTTTCGTTAAGATTTGATCCTGTCTATGAAAAAATATCAAGAAACTTTTTTGAAAATCCCGATGCTTTTGCAGATGCCTTTTCTCGTGCCTGGTTTAAATTGACTCACCGAGATATGGGACCGAAAGTTCGTTATTTAGGTCCTGAAGTTCCGGCGGAAGAATTAATCTGGCAAGATTCAATTCCTGAAATAAATCATGAATTAATTGATCATGCTGATGTTGAATTGCTGAAAAGTAAAATATTAGATTCTGGGTTAAATATTTCTGAATTGGTTTCTACGGCTTGGGCTTCTGCGTCAACTTTCAGAGGAAGTGATAAACGCGGTGGTGCAAATGGTGCAAGAATTCGTTTGGCTCCGCAAAAAGATTGGGCAGTAAATAATCCTGTTCAGTTGCAAAAAGTTTTAGGAGTATTAGAAAATCTTCAAAAAGAGTTTAATGATGCTCAGGGCGGAAACAAAAAGATTTCATTAGCTGACTTAATTGTTTTGGCAGGAAATACAGCCGTTGAAAAAGCAGCAAGAGATGCCGGACAAAATATTACGGTTCCTTTTGCTCCGGGTCGCATGGATGCTTCACAAAAGCAGACTGATGTAGAATCAATGGGATATTTGGAGCCTGCAGCTGATGGATTTAGAAATTATTTAAAGAAAAAATTCTCTGTTTCTACAGAATCCTTATTAATTGATAAAGCACAATTATTAACGCTTACTGCACCGGAATTAACGGTATTGATTGGTGGAATGCGTGCTTTAGATACCAATTTTGATGGTTCTAAAAATGGAATATTCACTCAGCGTCCTGGAATTTTGACCAACGATTTCTTTGTAAATCTTTTGGATATGGGCACGCAATGGAAAAGCATTTCAGAAGATAGCGAATTGTATATGGGAACTGACCGATCAACTGGGCAACCAAAATGGACGGCCAGCCGTGTAGATTTAGTTTTCGGGTCAAATTCTGAATTGAGAGCGATTGCTGAAGTATATGCTAGTTCAGATGCTCAGGAAAAATTTGTAAAAGATTTTGTCGCAGCTTGGACTAAAGTAATGAACTTAGATCGATTTGATTTAAAATAATTTATAAATCATATTTTATGAAGACAGTCGTTTGGCTGTCTTTTTTTTGCTTTAATTATTATAGCGATTGAGTATAAACTCATTAAAAATTAGAATGATAAAAAACCACTATTTCAAAATATCATATTCATAATCAAAGAGATTTTTACTGCTTAAATAATAAAAGCTTACCTTTGCAAAAAATTGAGCTCCAAAAGTTGGAGTAACTCATTGATAATCTTGTCCTATCGCTTTGTCGAAGGATTATTAAACATTTTTTATGTCAAATATTGTTGCTATTGTTGGGCGTCCCAACGTAGGAAAATCCACGTTATTTAATCGTTTATTAGAAAGAAGAGAGGCTATTGTAGACTCTACTGCAGGGGTAACCAGAGACCGTCATTACGGAAAATCTGACTGGAATGGTGTAGAATTTACCGTAATTGATACCGGAGGTTACGATGTTAATAACGATGACGTTTTTCAGGAAGAAATTTCTAAGCAGGTACAGTTGGCTATTGACGAAGCTACATCAATCATTTTTATGCTGAATGTAGAAGAAGGTCTTACCGATACAGATCATGAGATCCACGAAATGCTGAGAAGATCAAACAAACCTACTTATATTGTAATCAATAAAGTAGACTCTGCTAAAGAAGAAGTGGATGCAACTGAATTTTATCAGTTAGGAATCGACAAATATTATACTTTATCTTCTGCAACAGGTTCAGGAACCGGAGAGATTTTAGATGATATTGTAAGAGATTTTCCATCTAAAGACTATACAGATCCTTTCGAAGGATTGCCAAAAATTACCATTGCAGGCCGTCCAAACGTAGGGAAATCTACTATGACCAATGCATTGCTTGATGCAGATAGAAATATTGTAACTGATGTTGCAGGAACTACAAGAGACAGTATCCAGACGTTATACAATAAATTCGGACACGAGTTTGTGTTGGTAGATACTGCCGGAATGCGTCGTAAATCTAAAGTAAATGAAGATTTAGAATTCTATTCTGTAATGAGATCAATTCGTTCTATTGAGTATTCTGATGTAGTAATCATTATGGTTGATGCTACTTTAGGATGGGAATCTCAGGATATGAATATCTTTGGTCTTGCTCAGAAAAACAGAAAAGGTATCGTAATCGTTGTCAACAAATGGGATTTGGTTGAAGATAAGCAAACCAATACAATCAGAGATTTCGAAAAATCTATCAGAGATAAAATCGGACAATTCAGCGATATTCCAATTTTGTTTGTTTCGGCTTTAACGAAGCAGAGAATTTTGAAAGCAGTTGAAATGGCAATGGTCGTTTATGAAGATCGTAAGAAGAAAATTAAAACTTCTAAATTAAACGAAATTATGCTTCCGATTTTCGAGCAGACTCCACCACCTGCAAATAAAGGTAAATACATTAAAATCAAATATTGCGTACAGCTTCCAACGCCGTCACCGCAGTTTGTATTTTTCTGTAATCTACCGCAATACGTGAAAGAACCTTACAAGAGATTTACTGAAAATCAATTGAGAAAACAATTCGGGTTTACCGGAGTTCCGATCGAAGTATATTTCAGACAAAAATAATTTTACCAAATCCCTTTTAGATTTTCTAAGAGGGATTTATTTTTATTTCATAATTTTGCAATAAGCTTATTCAAAATAATGACAGTAATACTTTCACAACAATTTTCTTTAATAAATTCATGGATTAATGAACTTCGAAATGTAGAAATTCAGCATGACCGAATGAGATTCCGTAGAAATATGGGAAGAATCGGAGAAATTGCAGCGTTCGAAATCAGCAAAAGTTTAGAGTATGAAGAAATTGAGATTCAGACTCCTTTAGATACAATTAAGGTTAAAGAAATTGCTGTTCAACCGGTAATTACCACTATTTTAAGAGCCGGAGTTCCTTTATTTGAAGGTATTTTAAATTATTTGGATAAAGCAGATTGTGGTTTTGTGGCTGCATATAGAAAGCACGACGCCAACGATTATTTCTCAATAAAACAGGATTATCTTACCTGCCCGAATATTGACGGAAGACCCTTGATTGTTGCAGATCCTATGTTGGCAACAGGAGCTTCTTTAATTGAAGCGATCAAAGATCTATTAACAAACGGAACGCCTACTCAACTTCATATTGTAGCAGCAATTGCTTCAAGACAAGGAGTCGATACGATCCAAAAAGCGTATCCCGATGCGAAAATTTGGGTGGGAGCTATTGATGAGAATTTGACGTCAAAAGGATATATTACACCAGGTTTGGGTGATGCCGGAGATTTAAGTTACGGAGAAAAACTTCAGAGATAATTTTAAAATAAATTATTGGTTGTATTTTTTAAATATGACCAATTTTTCGTTTATATTACAAGTATTATTCGTCCATTGCCATTACCAAAACACTTACTTTGTTGTTTCCTGCTTTCAAAATTTCCCAGGCAATTGAAGCCAGTGTATTTCCTGTTGTGAAAACATCATCTATTAATAAAATATGTTTATCTGTAATGTTTTCGGTAATTGAAAAAATATTCTGAGTTTCCAGACGATGTTGCTTGTCTTTCAATGCCTGAGCTTTTGAGTAATGATTTCTTTTAATTAAATTATGACTAAAAGGAATCCCATAAAACCTCGATAATGTTTCCGTAAACAAATGCAGTTGATTATAACCTCTTTCCTTCAGCTTCTTCGGATGCAACGGAACAGAAACTAATAAATCCGGTTTTTCTTTTTTGAAATCTAAACGCTCCGCTGTCCATTCTGCTAAAATCTTTCCGGCTTTTTCACGGCTTTTATATTTCAGTTCGTGAATGATTTTTCTGCTTAGATTTTCCTTTTCAAACTTCATTAATGCAAAAGCATTTTCGATAGGAAAAAGAAGTTTACATTTCTCTTTAATATAATTTTCCTCAAAAAAATTGAAATGCGTAAAATGAATTTGTTCAAAGCACAGATTGCAGACAAGTAAATCACCGTCAATAATCTGGTTGCAATGAATGCAACGATTCGGAAAGAAAATATCTAAAATCATTTGTGTGTTTATTGTAACTAAGATAGTGAAAATAGCTGGAAGATAGATGCTTGAAGTTGAAAGCTTTTATTATGACAATTACTTAAATGCTCTTAATTAAAATAAACTTTGTTTATTTCTAAAAAAGATATACACTTGTTTCCTCGAGTAGTAATCGATAAAAGTTCTTAAATTCTTAATTGTCTTAATGTTAAAGTTTTACAAAATTTTATTATAAAAATATTCTCAATGCATTAAACTTCCTTCATCCAGCTTCCAACTCCCAACCTAAAAATCCTTCCGAATCTTATCAATCGAATTTTTCATATTCGAATTAAAATATTCTTTTTCCAGACGAATTGGCGGCGACTGCCTGACTTCGCAATCTGGAATACTGCATGATTCACAAGTCACGCCGACATTGATGGTTTTTAAAGTTTCCGATTTAATGAAATTAATCTTTTTTATAGTTTGCGAATTCAATAAAATTCCTAAACAATAACTTCTGTTGCTTCCATCCGAAAACGGGTTTTTTTGTGACGTGGAAATCACCAGATAACTTAAGCCTTGATCTTTGTAATGAGAAATTTGTGCATCCGTTAACGTTTCATTCTCTGTTAAATCATACAGGTTTTTAATCGCAATCCATCTCCTGCAGTAATGTTCGTTGGTGGCGTTGGCATGTGGAGCCTGTTGATGATTAAGATGCAATTCCTTTAAGATTTGAATTTTATCTGAATTCTTCTTCTTAACCAGACATAAATAAAACAAATCTTTAATTCCCAATTCCGAAGAAAGAATATTTGTTAATCTATAATAAAATGTTTCCGGCGAATGAGTGAAATTTTTAATTAAATCTTCGAAATTAGTGGGTTTCCAATCGTTTTGCAGAAAAAATTCGGAAGTTTTCTCAACTGTTTTTTCTTTTGAAATCAATAAAGCTCCGGCAAAATAAGAGGCATGAAAATTATTCAGTATCTCTTCAAAACTTCCGAAATCCAGCCATGAATAAGTGTTTGGACGATTCTTTAGTTCTAAAACATTGAATCCGATTTCTTTAGCAAAAATGAAAGTTTTCTGATCTTGCTCTAATTTTTTGTTTAAAAGCAACAGTTTTTTTTCAGGGATAAATAATGAACGTAGATGATCCAACGTTCCGTATCGTTCAAAATCTTCAGATTGAATAGCGTAATTGAATTTTTCAGTCAGAATTTTTTCTAAAACATCAGGTTGTAAGTTTTTGCTGATTTCCAACAGATTTTCTTGGGCAAATTGTACAACTTTATCCTCAATTTCAGGAAAATAATTATCATACAATTCCTGAAACGAACGCAAAACTGCAAAATAAAATCGCTCTTTTCCTAGATTATAATTCTGTGAAATCTCGATAAGAGCATTAATAAAAGCAGTTACTTTTTTCGGAGCATCGCTAATGATGCTGATGAGATTATTTTTGTTAATTCCGAAAAGATCCAAAGGAATTTCTTTAAAAAAATCAGATTGCAGAATTTCATTGAAAGGGGCTAAGCTTTTATCAAGTTTTGTCGAAACCAAATCGTCAAAAGTACAGTTCAGAGATTCTGAAAGCTGAATAATCTTATCATGTTTCGGGTATTTTTTTCCGTTTTCAATTTCATTGAGATAAGATTTTGATAAACCGGTCTTCACAGCAAGATCCTGCAAAGACCAATTTTTCTTTTGTCTCTGCTGTTTTAGTTTCAGTCCGAAAACCGTTTTGATAAAGTTACTATCAGAATTCATAATTCAAATATAATATTTAGAAGCGATTTTCAGCATAATAATTTTTAAAATAAATTTAGCGAACGTTCGCTATATGTGAAAATTTTTATTTAGGTTTGTAATGTTGAATCAGAAAATCAATAGGTTATGAAAACAAAAACACAGTTAAAAATAAAGTCTCAACAGGAGTTTGAAGAAATTTTCACTAATGATCTAATCGATTTTTTGGTAGAGCTCCATCAAAATTTTAATCAAAAGAGAATTGATCTTTTAGAAGCAAGAAAAAAGACGCAACAGGAATTTGATCAAGGAATTCTTCCGAAGTTTTTACCTGAAACTAAAGAAATCAGAAACGGAAACTGGGTTTGTGCTCCGCTTCCGGAAGATTTGCTCGATAGAAGAGTAGAAATTACTGGACCAGTTGACCGAAAAATGATTATCAATGCTCTCAATTCTGGCGCGTCAACGTTTATGGCAGATTTTGAAGACAGCAATTCGCCAACCTGGAAGAATTGTATGGAAGGTCAAATCAATCTTTCGGATGCAATTAATCGAAGAATTGATTTTAAAAATGAACAGGGAAAATCTTATCATTTGAATGAGAAAACGGGTGTTTTGCTGGTTCGTCCGAGAGGTTTGCATTTAAATGAAAAACATGTTGAAATTAATGGTGAGCCAGCTTCTGCTTCGCTAATCGATTTTGGAATTTACTTTTTCAGAAATATAAAAAGGTTGCAGGAAAACGGAAGTGGAGCTTATTTTTATCTTCCAAAATTAGAACATTACAAAGAAGCCCGTTGGTGGAATGATGTTTTTATTTTTGCTCAAAATTATTTTCAAATTCCGAAAGGGGCTATTAAAGCTACAGTTTTAGTTGAAACAATTACGGCTTCTTTTCAGATCGACGAAATTTTATTTGAGTTAAAAGAACACAGTTCTGGTTTGAATTGCGGACGTTGGGATTATATTTTTTCATTCATTAAAAAATTCAGAAATCTTCCAGAGTTTATCGTTCCCGATCGTGATCAGGTAACTATGACTTCACCTTTTATGAGTGCTTATTCCAAAAGAGTAATTGAAATATGTCACAAAAGAAATGTTCACGCAATTGGCGGAATGGCGGCACAAATTCCTATTAAAAATGATTATGAGGCGAATAGCCAGGCTTTCGGAAAAGTAAGAAATGATAAAGAACGAGAAGTAAAGAACGGTCACGACGGGACTTGGGTGGCGCATCCGGCTTTGGTTTCAGTAGCGAAAGATATTTTTGATCAATTTATGCCAGAAAAAAATCAAATCGATAAAAAGTTTGAGTATCAAATTACTGAAAAAGATTTGCTGGAAATTCCAAAAGGTGAAATTACCGAAAAAGGAATTCGTAAAAACATCAATGTCGGAATTCTTTACATCGAATCCTGGTTAATGGGAGCTGGAGCAGCAGCTATTTATAGCCTAATGGAAGATGCCGCAACAGCAGAAATTTCGAGAACCCAAATCTGGCAATGGCTGAAAAATGAAGCGATATTAAATGATGACAGAACATTGACGAGAGAAATGATCCTTCAATGGGAATTTGAAGAATTGGAACGAATTGAAAGATATGTGGGTGAAGAACGTTTCAAAAATGGAAAATTTAATCTGGCAAAAGAGCTTTTTAACGAACTGATTTTCTGTGAAAACTTTGAAGAATTTTTAACCTTAAAAGCATATCCATTTATTTAAGTGGGAGAGTGAGTGAGTTTGAGGGTTGTAGTGTCTGAGTGTTTAAAGCGATTTAGGAGCTACTAACTAACTAACTAACTAACTAACTGTAATTAACATCAACAAATAATTGAATCATGAATAGTATGAAAACAAGACAAGATCAAATACAGGAAATAGAAAAAGACTGGCTGGAAAACCCACGTTGGAGCGGTGTACAAAGACCTTATACAGCGGAAGATGTTTTAAAGCTTCGTGGTTCTTACAAATTAGATTATACGATTGCGACTGAAATGTCAAAGAAATTTTGGGACAAATTAAATTCTCAGGATTTCGTTGCAGGATTGGGAGCATTAACAGGAAATCAAGCGGTACAGGAAGTTGACGCAGGTTTAGAAGCTATTTATCTTTCAGGATGGCAGGTTGCGGCAGATGCGAATTTATCTGGTGAAATGTATCCCGATCAATCGTTGTATCCTGCGAATTCGGTGCCTTCTGTAGTGAAAAAAATTAATAATGCTTTGTTGAGAGCTGACCAGATTCAATCGGTAAACGGAGGCGGAGAAAAAGAATATTTAGTTCCAATCATTGCCGATGCAGAAGCTGGTTTTGGCGGAAATCTAAATGCTTATGAATTAATGAAACAAATGATTGAAGCCGGCGCTGCGGCCGTACATTTTGAAGATCAGTTATCTTCTGCTAAAAAATGTGGTCATTTAGGCGGAAAAGTTTTGGTGCCGACTCAGGAAGCGATCAACAAATTGATTTCGGCTCGTTTGGCGGCTGATGTTTTGGATGTTCCAAGTTTAATTATTGCAAGAACAGATGCTGATGCTGCGGATTTACTGACTTCAGATATTGATGACAGAGATAAAAAATTTGTAACAGGCGAAAGAACTTCCGAAGGTTTTTATGTGGTGAAAAATGGAGTAGAACAGGGAATCGACAGAGGTTTATCATATGCTCCTTACGCAGATTTAATCTGGATGGAAACTTCAAATCCCGATCTTGAGCAGGCAAGACAATTTGCTGAAGGAATTCATGCCAAATTTCCGGGAAAAATGCTGGCTTATAATTGTTCGCCATCTTTCAACTGGGCAGCAAGACTGAGCGTTGAAGAAATGTTGAATTTCAGGGAAGAATTGGCGAAATTAGGCTATAAATTTCAGTTTATTACGCTGGCTGGTTTCCATGCATTGAATACGGCGATGTTTGAATTGGCTTTAGCATATAAAGAAAAAGGAATGGCTGGTTATTCTGAATTGCAGGAGCGGGAATTTGCTTTGCAGCAAAAAGGTTTCAGAGCGGTGAAACATCAGTCTTTTGTGGGGACGGGATATTTTGATGAGGTTCAGAATATTGTGACAAGCGGTTCTTCGGCCACCGTTGCGATGAAAGATTCTACAGAAACAGCACAGTTTCATTAAAAAAATTAGAGATAATTTGTTGGAAAAACGCAAAGGCGCAAAGCTTAATTGAATTATAACGTTTTATGGCGCAAGAAAATCCAAGATAAAATCTTTGCACATTAAAAGAAACGCTTTGTAGATTTCCTTGCGCCTTTGCGTTTTCCAACAGAAAAATATTAATAAGTTCCATTTTAAATAAATTTAGTTAATTGAAACCTTCTCTTTGAGGAGGTTTTTATATTTTATGCCTTATTTTTGAGTAAATTTTTGAAGAAGATGAGTTTGATTTTTGAAAAGCAAATAAAAATTACAGAAGAGTATATCGATTTAAATAATCACGTCAATAATGTGCAATATGTAAAATGGGTAGAAGAAATTGCCGCTGAACATTGGGATTCTGTAAAACATAAACTAGATTTCCCAGATGATATCTGGATGCTTCTCGATCATCATATTCAATACAAAAAGCAGGTTTATTTAGGAGATATAATTACAATAAAAACCTATCCCAAATCACCGGAAGGAATCCGGCAGCCCAGAAAAGTTGAGTTTTACTGCAATGATGTTTTGGTTGTCGATTCTCTTACGCTTTGGGTTTTTATTGATAAAAAAACGCAGAAAATTAAGAGGCTGGATGAGAATTGGCTGAGTTTACTTTGATTTTTGATAAATATGTTTATTTTCGTGCATCTATAAAACTACATGGAAACAAAATATACAGAAGATCATTTTGAAGAGTTCGAAAAGTACGATGTCCTTACCGATAAAGATATTTTTACAAAAATCTGGACTGAGCCAAGAAGGATTTTCAAATTTATAAATGATACTCAGTACGAAAAATATCTATACATTCTGATGATTTTTGCAGGCATGGTAAGAGCTTTTGATCGTGCCTCTTCAAAAGATTTGGGTGACCATTCTTCTATGTTTTCAATTGTTTTTGGTTGTGTGATTTTGGGAGGAATGTTGGGATGGATTTCCTACTACATTTATGCCGCGCTATTAAGCTGGACAGGCAAATGGCTAAACGGCGCAGGAAATACATCTTCAATTTACCGGATGATGGCTTATGCAATGATTCCTTCAATCATCGGATTGGTGTTTGTGTTTTTTCAGATTGCGGTTTATGGTCTCGGTTATTTTAAAAATAATTCAGATTATCTCGAATCCGGTATTGCGGGAAGTATCGTTTTTTGGATCTCATTTGCCATGGAAATTCTTTTATCACTTACATCTCTTGTTTTTACGGTGATCGGGCTTTCTGAGGTACAGAAATTTTCGATAGGAAAAGCAATCGTCAATCTTATTTTACCAATTGCTTTTATTGTGGTGCCGATTGTGCTTATCGTAGCTATTTCTATGGTGTTTTAGTTTAATTAAAAATAAAGACGAAGGAAAGGTTATTCGTTTAAATATTGAATTTCCTTATCTTTGTGCCATGATACGTATTACAAAAATTTTTACATTCGAAACTGCTCATGTTTTGTACAATTATGACGGAAAATGTAAAAATATGCACGGGCATTCTTATAAGCTTTTCGTCACTGTGAAAGGAAAACCTGTAAATGATCTTGAAAATCCTAAAAACGGAATGGTGGTAGATTTTGGCGATATTAAAGATATTGTAAAGTCTGAGATCGTTGATGTTTGGGATCATGCTGTTTTAATTAACGGAGTTTCTCCGCATAGAGAATTGGGTGAAGGTTTAGAAAACCAGGGTCATAAAGTGATCTACTGTACTTTTCAGCCAACCTGCGAAAATATGTTGTACGCCATCGCTGCAAAAGTAAAATCAAAACTTCCTGAAGGAATTTCTTTAGCATATCTTAAACTTCACGAAACCGAAAACTCTTACGGGGAATGGTTTGCAGAAGATAATTAATATTTTTTTACTGAATTTAAAATATAAAAGGTGCTTAAAACAACCATCAATTTAGAGCCTGGAAAAAAAGTATACTTTGCTTCGGATCAGCATTTTGGAGCTCCCAATCCTAAGGAGAGCAAAGTGCGTGAAGAAAAATTTATCCGATGGATGAATGAGATCAAAGAAGATGCTCAGGTTTTATTTTTGATGGGTGATCTCTTTGATTTTTGGCACGAATGGAATCACGTGATTCCAAAGGGTTATGTGCGTGTTCTCGGAAAAATTGCCGAGTTGAAGGATCGTGGTATTCAGGTTTATTTTTTTGTAGGAAACCATGATTTGTGGATGAAAGATTATCTTGAAGAAGAAATTGGCTGCACTGTTTTTTATAAAAAACAATATTTTGAAATTTCCGGGAAACAGTTTCTTCTGGCGCATGGTGATGGTTTGGGACCTGGAGATAAAGGGTATAAAAGAATGAAAAAAGTCTTTACAAATCCTGTTGCGCAGTGGTTTTTCAAATGGCTGCACCCAGATATTGCGATGAAGATTGCGTTATATATGTCGCAGAAAAACAAAATGATCTCAGGAGACGAAGACAAAGCTTTTTTGGGTGAGGATAAAGAGTTTTTAATTATCTATTCTAAAAAGAAGCTCGAAACAGAAAATATAGACTACTTTATTTATGGTCACCGTCATTTGCCGATGGTTTTAGATTTAGCTGAAAATTCAAAATACATCAATCTGGGAGACTGGATTTCCTATTTCACCTACGGAGTTTTCGAATACGACTTTCAATTGAAAACTTTTGAGAAAAAGGAATAAAAAAAATTACCCCATAAATGAGGTAATTTCCGAAATAAAGGTTTAAACCTTTATTACTAATCCATATTCCGGGGTTTCAATTGCAATAACCCGACCAAATCGTTAATATTAATATTAAAAAATAATTAAAAGCTATGCTTGTTATAATAAATGCTTCATTTTGAGCTAATAAGAGGTTTTAAAATATTTATATCATTGGAAAATATATTCGACATAAAGACAGAGCATGACTTTTTGGCTGCATCACTCAGGACATTTCGTTGTCAGTATGACAATATAGAAGTGTACAGAAAGTTTGTTGATTATCTGAAAATCAATCCGGAAGAAGTGAGAACTTTAGACAAGATTCCTTTTTTGCCTATCGAAATGTTCAAAAATCATCAGATTTTAGATAAAAACGTTTCAACTGATCTGTTTTTTCAGAGTTCAGGAACAACGCAGATGAATTTGTCTAAACATTTCATTGCCGACGAAAATATATATAAGGAAAGTATTTATAGAAGCTTTGAACAATTCATCGGAAAACCCGAAGATTTTATTTTTCTCGGATTGCTGCCAAGTTATCTCGAGAAACAGAACTCTTCGTTAATTTACATGGTTGATTTTTTAATGAAAAAATCGGGAAAACCTGAAAATGGATATTTCCTTTACAATCATGAAGATTTATTTAAACTTTTAAATGATCTAAAAGATAAAAAAGTCATTCTCTTCGGAGTTTCTTTTGCGCTTTTAGACTTTCTGGATTTCTGTAATTCAAACTTGCAAATACTCCGGTTTTCTAATACGCTTACTGTGATTGAAACCGGTGGAATGAAAGGCAGAAAAGAAGAAATGACCAAAGATGAATTATTGGTAATTTTGCAGGAAGGCTTTAAAACCGACAAAATTTATTCTGAATATTCTATGACCGAGCTTCTTTCGCAGGCATATTCTTTAGGACAAAACGAATATCAATGTCCAAACTGGATGCGCATTTTAATAAGAAATGTAGAAGATCCGTTTAGTTATGAAAAACATGGAAAAACCGGAGCGATTAATATCATCGATTTGGCAAATATTCACTCGTGTTCGTTTATTGCCACTCAGGATTTAGGGAAAATTGCAGGCGATAAATTTCAGGTTTTAGGAAGAATTGATCATTCAGATATTCGGGGTTGTAGTTTGTTGGTGAGCTGATTGGGTTGGAGGGTTTTTAGTGTGGGAGAATTTTAGAGTTTAATAATTGTTTCTTAAAAGTAATTGATGTTAAAAATAGAGGAACTGGTTCATGCTTATATTCATTCTCAATGTGATTTTGAGAAAGAAATTGTGTTGACCAACCATTTTCAGGCAGATTGGGAAGCGGATATTTTAGTGATTAATGCTGAAGGTTTCAGTCACGAAATAGAAATTAAATTGTCTAAAAGTGATTTTAAAAATGATTTTAAAAAATCATATGTTAATGCTTCGACCGGTGAGAAATTTCTAAAGCATGATAAGATTTGTTGCGGCGATTATATCTGCAATTCTTTCAGCTTTCTTTTGCCAATGGGAATGATTGAGCATTCTGCGATTCCTGAACATTGCGGAATTATTGAGTTTTATCATAATGTAGATTCTTGGGAAACCGAATTTTATTTAATCCGAAAACCTGTGAAAGTTCATCAAGATTCTTATTGGAATCTCACTGATAAAGATCTTTTTATAAGAAAAATGGCACTTAACCTATTATATAAAAAAATGGAGGTGAAAGGAAAACATGAAGAGCTGATCTTTAAAAATCCTTTTGAGATCAAGAAAGCAAAATAAAAATTCCTGCCAAAAAGACAGGAATTTATTTTTATATAGAAGTTTATTAATTTGCTGATTCTGGTTTTTCTATCATAAAATTATACGTAAAAGCTGCGAAAATCCCTCCTAAGACGGGAGCTGCAATGAATAGCCATAGCTGAGTAAGAGCTTCGCCACCAGCAAATATTGCCGGGCCGATACTTCTTGCCGGATTTACAGAAACTCCTGTTATTTTAATTCCAACAATATGAATTAAAACCAAAGAAAATCCAATTGCTAAGCCTGCAAATCCGCCATTGATATTTTTTGTGGAAGTTGATCCTAAAATTACCATCAAAAAGATGAAAGTGAAAACAAATTCTGCAACAAAAGCCGCAAGCGTATTGTACTGATCGAGGTAGCCTGTTCCCCAACCGTTGGATCCTAAAGCCCACGGTTTCATTTCTACGCCGGGATGATTGGTGAAAATAAGATAAAGAATACCTGCTCCAATAATGGCTCCTAAAATCTGAGCAATAACGTAGCGAACTGCTTCGCCCATTTTCATTCTTCCTGCTGCAACCATTGCGATAGAAATTGCAGGATTGATATGGCATCCCGAAATGTGGCCAATTGCATAAGCCATTGCCACAACACTTAGACCAAATGCGAAAGAAATTCCTAAAAGTCCTACTCCTGTAGTTCCGTCTGCACCTGCGATTACAGCGCTTCCGCAACCCATTAAGACCAAGACCATAGTGCCGAACATCTCAGCTACGAATTTTGAGGTTTTTGAAATCATCTCTTATTGTATTTTTATGATTAGTAAGCTAATTTACAAAAATAAATAATTCAATGATTTTTTATTTTAATTATTTATTATTACATAATATTGGATTTATTTTTGATGGTATTTATAGTAATTAACTTTTTTTAAGGTATTTTTTTTAATCGTAAAATAGTATGTCGTTGCATTAAATTAATATCTTTGAACGTAAGAAAGTCAATATTTATCCGTTTTACATTTTAAATGATATTTAATGAGGAAGTATCTATTTATAATCCCTTTATTTTTTAATCAAATTTTTCACAGTCAGCAATCCAAAAAAGTGCTGCCTTGCTATGATCTTTCTGAAGTGTTAAAAGTTGAGGCGACCCCTCTTTATAAGCCACATTTAGATGCTTCAAAAAGCTTTAATGTGAAATTATTGAAAACAACAGGCACGGTTCAGAAATACATCAACAGCGGAAAATTTCATTCAATTAAAAAATCAGGTAAAGGGTATAAAGTCCAGAAGCTAGATTACAGCAGAGCATGGATGGTTTCTAAAGGGAAATCTACATTAGAAAAGATTGGTGCCCGATTCAGTAAAGAAACAAAAGGCCATACTTTTACAGTTTCATCGATTACCAGAACATTGGAAGATCAATGTAGATTGAGAAGGGTGAATTCTAATGCAAGTTTGGGGATAAGTTCACACAATTACGGTAATTCATTCGATATTTCATATGTCAGATTTAATGGGGTTTTAAGGAATAACCCAAAAATGGAGGCTGCCTTAGAAAAAGTTTTAAAATACTATGTCAATGCAGGCCGTATTTATTATATTAAAGAAAAACAACAAAGCTGTTTTCATGTGACGGTGAGAAATTATTAAATAATTATTATTTATTCATGCAATGTTTGGATAGCTTAGGCAGATTCAATAATTTTATCGCTTAAACTAAAAAAACTTTTATCTATGCAAAACTTGAACAGAGAACAGTATACCACAGCAATGGAGGGATGGGTATATGCAAAGACAAATTTGAGAAGTCTTGAAGAGCTTTTTCCTGCAAATCATATATTTAATATCTCAACTGAGCAGGTAGACTGGCTCAGAAAAACAAATGCAAACAAAGAATTTTGTGCTGAAGTAGGTGTTGTTGAAGGTCGTTTAAGCATTATGCTCAGCGCACTGGATGAAAAAGGGAATAGAATAGCTGTTGGCGAAGTTCCTTATTCTGTTTTTGAACCTTTAAAGGAAGATATTACATTGACAGAAACTCAAACCTATTCTGTTGTAAAAAAAGTAGTGTTATCAAAAGATATGCGTAAGATCGATAATGATTCTGACATGTATTATCCAATTGCTAACAAACCAATCATGGAGCAGGATAAAGCAGTAGACTCAATTGAATCTTGGCAAAATAACGGGCAAGATTGGTTTTATGCAGAATATAAACAAAACGGAGGTAAAGGTATCTTTAATAAATTTTATGTTCCTGCGGATAAGATCTGTCATGGCGATCAACAATTCAGCTTTGTGTGTTCTTTTGGGTTAAAATATTCTGAGATCTATCAGAAGCAGCTTCCGGCACTTATATTTATTGGTGTGCATAATAACTTAGGCGGAAGTGTAGAAACAATTTCAAATACATATGACTATGCAAAGCCATGTCCTCCGATCTGTAAAATACCAGATTTTGGGATTGATGAATAATTGATAAAATGGTAGAATTTTACAAAACATTTTTGTTTATCAATTACGGACTACTTGTAGCCCTCATTTTTCTAATATTTTGGAAATTTACCATTCTAAATAGAAAAGAAAAACAATATACCTATTATATTGTTTTTCTTTTTTTAATTGAATTCTGCAGTTTTACGCTGCCGTACATATTAGAGTCAGATGACACTTCGTTTTTATATCATTTTTTTATTGCCGGAGAATTTTGGCTTTTAACAGGACTTTTTATTAGGAAGCTTAATTTAAATAAATTTTTTTTAATCCTCTCTGGGCTTTTATCGATCGGGTTTTTATTTGTTATTTATGGGTTGAAAATTAGTTTTAATTATGATTTGGCAAAAATTATTTCTAATCTGGCTATAATATGCCTTGTTGCTACATTTCTTATCCAGCAAATTAAATCAGGAAAAAATATAGATCGGTTTATTTTGGTTGATGCAAGTATCTTTTTTTATTATTCGGTTTCTGTGCTTATTTTTGTGGTATTGTCGCAATTCGTTAATTTGTCTACAGAAAGTGTTTATTTAATAATGGGAGTGAATAATGTTTTGTCAACTTTTCTTTATTGTTCAATCGTATATACCTTTTTAAAATTAAAGAAGTAACCTTAAATATCAATCTGCTTATTCTGATAATTGTAACACTTGCAATTATCGTGTTTTTTATATTGATGGCTTACAAAACTTTTGTAGACCGTATTATAAAAGAAAAAGAAGTGCAGAATTTAGCAGAAATTCAGCATCAGAAAAAGCTGGTTTTAGAAAATACCAAAGTGCAGGAAGAAGAGCGTAAAAGAATTGCGATTTCAGTGCATGATGATATAGGAAACAGATTAAACATTCTCTCTTTATGGTTGAATAATCTTGATATCGAAGATGATTCTACTTCTGAAGTTATTGCTAATCAGATTTCAGAATTGATAGACAGTACCAGAAATATTTCGCACTCGCTTTATCCTGTGAATTTAGAAAGATTAGGCTTGATTTTGTATATCGAAGAGCTGATTACCAATTTGTCGGCAAGAATCAGTATTTCACTTTTTGTTTCCCCAAAATATACCCAGAAAGATCTTTTCATAGAAGTTCAGATTTACCGGATAATACAGGAGTTTACAACAAACGTGATCAAACATTCAAGTGCAGATAAAATTGATATTCTCATTAAAGATTTTAAAGATTTTACAGGAATTGTTATCTTTGATAACGGACAGGGATTTGATTATGAAAAGGTGAAAAAAGGAATGGGAATCAAAAATATAGAATCAAGGCTACAGTCTATGGATGCCCAATTCAAATGGAAAAGTATCATAAATAAAGGAAGTCGATTAATATTTAAAATTCAGAAAAAATAATGAGCCACCATATAAAAATTGCCTTGGTTGATGATGAGCAGTTGATTCTTGAAGGAGTAAAAATGCTGTTGTCAAAAGAAAAAAACTTTTCGGTAACGATGATGGCAAATAACGGAAACCTATTTCTTGAGAATCTTGAGAAGTGTCCCACAGAAGATTTCCCGGATATTGCTTTAGTTGACGTTCAGATGCAGCCAATGAACGGTTTCGAACTGGTGGAGATTCTAAAAGACAAATATCCCGATCTTAAAATTATTATCCTTTCGTCCCATTACAAAACATCGGTTCTTGGCTATATGGTCAAATTGGGGGTTTCTGCTTTTCTGCCGAAAAATTCTGATAAAAAATTATTTATAGAAGCGATATCAAAAGTCTTCGAAAACGGCATTTTCTTTACGAATGAAGATCATGAGATGCTTCTTTCTTACATGAATAGTACTTCCAAAAAAAAGTCACTCTTTAGTATGGATGATGATCTTTCTGAGAGAGAAAAAGATGTCGTGAAGTTGATTTGCCAGGAGTTTACCAATCACGAGATTGCAGAAAAACTCTTTATCAGTCCGCGAACGGTAGAAAGTCACCGGCAAAGAGCTATCGAAAAAATTGGCGCTAAAAATACAGTTGGAATTGTGATTTACGCCATTGTGAACAATATTTATTCTCCAGCTTAAAAAAGATATTATCCGTATTTATACGGATTTTTATATTTGGGTATTTCTACTTATTATACTTTTTATTTTACTGCGTTATTTTGCTGTGCTTATTTTAACGGAGTTTTTTCTTTATTAATAAGTAAATACACCTGCTGAGTTTCTGAAATAAATTCTAGGCAAATGTTTTTAAAAATTTAGCGGGGAGCTGTCATTTTTGACGGCTCTTTTTTTATTTTCCTGTCATTCATTTCTTTTCCGTATTTTTGCACCCGAAAAAGATTCATATTCAATATTCACTTTTAATATTCATTTCAAATGCTTTCTGTTCAGGGTTTAGGATTACATCATTCAGGTAATTATTTATTTCAAAACGTAAATTTCACCATCAAAAAGGATGATAAAATTGGTTTGGTCGGTAAAAACGGAGCGGGGAAATCTACGCTTCTGAAGATGCTTTCCGGCGAAATTACTTTCTATGAAGGAAACGTAGTTCCTGAAGGAAATATTACCATCGGTTTCCTGAAGCAGGATCTTGATTTTGTGAAAGGAAGAACTGTCTGGAATGAAACCATGCAGGCTTTTGAGCAAATTAATGCATGGAAAGATGAATTGGAAGAAATAAATCATCAATTGACAGTAAGAACCGATTACGAAAGTGATTCTTATACAGATTTGATCAACAGAATGACAGATCTGAATGATCTTTTGATGCATCACGATGCCTATAATCTGGAAGGTGATATCGAAAAAGTTTTGTTTGGTTTAGGTTTTAAAGCGGATGATTTCCAAAAAATAACTGACGAATTTTCCGGAGGCTGGAGAATGAGAATCGAATTGGCAAAATTGCTGCTTCAGAAAAACGATTTGATGCTTCTCGATGAGCCTACCAATCACCTGGATATGGAATCTATCATCTGGTTAGAAAACTTTTTGAAAGATTACCCGGGAGGAATTCTTCTGGTAAGTCACGATAAACAGTTTATGACAGCAGTTTGTAACAGAACTTTTGACGTTAATAACAGAAAAGTAGACGATTATAAAGCCAATTATTCCAAATATTTGGTGATGCGTGAAGACCGTCGTGAAAAGCTGATTCAGGCTAAAAAGAATCAGGATGCGGAAATCAAGCAGATGGAAGATAACATCAACAAATTCCGTGCGAGTGCTACAAAAGCTTCTTTTGCGCAGTCTTTGATTAAAAAATTAGATAAAATAGAGCGTATTGAAGTGGATAACGAAGACGTTTCTAAATTCAATATCCGTTTCGTACAATCACAGGTTCCCGGAAAAGTTATTTTCGAAGCTGAAAATCTTGGAAAAGCGTATGGCGAAAAACAAATTTTTGATGATGTAGATTTTATCGTTCAAAGAGGCGACAGAATTGCTCTTCTTGGTCAAAACGGACAAGGGAAAACAACTCTGGCAAAAATTCTTTCAGGCGATATAAAAGATTATTCAGGAAGTTGGAATTTAGGCCATAACGTCAATATTGGTTACTTTGCTCAAAATCAGGAGGAAGTTTTAACGCCAAACAAAACCGTTCAGGAAGAAGCTGAAGATGCAGCAACCGAAGAAACAAGACCAAGAGTTAGAGATTTATTGGGATCTTTCCTTTTCCAAGGTGAAGCTGTAAATAAAAAGACAAAAGTACTTTCCGGAGGTGAAAGAAACCGTCTGGCTCTTTGTAAATTGCTTCTTCGTCCTTTCAACACATTGATTATGGATGAGCCTACCAATCACCTGGATATTCAGTCTAAAGAGATTATCAAATTGGCTTTACAGAAATTTGAAGGTACTTTAATTGTAATTTCTCACGATAGAGAATTTTTACAAGGGCTTTGTGACAAGATTTACGAATTCCGTGACGGTAAAATGAAAGAATTCTTAGGCGATATCAACGAATATCTTGTTTTCAGACAGAAAGAAAGCATTAGAGAAATTTCTGCAGAGAAGGCAAAACTTCACACGGATGATGTAAAGGCTAAGGTTGAGGTTAAAGTAGAACCAAAAGCTGATGTGCCATCGACAGTGATGGTAAGCAAAGAGCAAAAAAGTATTCAGAATAAACTAAAGAAAGTAGAAGAAAAAATTTCTGAACTGGAAACAGCAATAGAAAATTTCGAAGTGTCTTTCACCAAAGAAAATCCTTCTGAAGAAACGTTAGAAAAATACAATAAAACCAAAGAAGATCTCGACCTTGCATTGCAGGAATGGGAACATTTGGGAACACAATTGGATTAATTTCTAATTAAATACTAAAAAATATCCGTCTCATTTGTCATTCCGTAGGAATCTAAACTTTGATTTTTACAATTCAATCTCTAAAAATTCCGCATAGATTCCTACGAAATGACAAACAGGATGAAGAAAACAGTTAGTATTAAAGATGTCTGAGGTTCTCGAAGCGTCTCAAAATATTTTTTTGGGTGTTTTGTAACAAAACAGCATTCATTTCTACATATTATTCAAAGCATTTTAATAAAACTTTATCTAAGTTTTTAATTTATTTTTATAATTTTGCCCAATGATTTCTAAGAAAAGTAGACAATTAAAGAATTTTATCTCAAAGCTGATGCTTGGGATTTACTTCTTTGCGCTCTTTTCTTCAAGCTTTCACAGCCATGAGTCTGCAGATTTTAAGCATTTCAATCTTAAAAAAACTGAAAACTCTATTTCAAAAACTGATGAGAAAGAAAAAGCAGGCGACTGTTTGGCTTGTCACTTTTTAGCAACAGGAAATACTTTATTACCAGACGAATTTAGTTTCACGTTGATCAAACATACTCATGAGGTAGAGCAGGTTTTTGCTGTACAGGAAAAAATCTGGTCACAAACTAAATTTTCATTTCAACTTCGCGGACCTCCCGCAATTTCATAATCAATAGATTCTTTTTCGGATTTTTTTGCTTTAAATTTTTCAAATTTGAATAGTTTTAGCTGCATGATGTTATTTTAATTAAACTATACTTTTTAAACCGTTAAGGTAAATTTAGGAGTTAAGTTTCATTAAGAGAATCATATAGATTTTTTAGGTATCTCTTAAAAAGCTAAGCTGAATTTACTTATTCTAAAACTACTTCAATAAAATCTTAATGATTTAAAATTGAACGTAAAGGTTTACAGTTTCAAGTAAAAAATCCAATTCAAAATTTTTAACGGATGTATTTTTCATGTTATTCATTTATAATAATGAGTAGTTTGAAACATACCCAATCAATCTATTTTACAATGAAATTGATATATAGTGTACTGCTAATCCTATGCGGATTTGCAATAACAAACGCACAGAAAACTTACACGGTAGCGGGAACTGTTCAGGATTTTCACGATAAAACCATGCTTGAAAATGCAGTGGTAAAAATCGGAGATTTTACAGCCAATACCAATAAAAAAGGCGAGTTTTCATTTAAAAATATTCCTGCAGGAAATTATCAGCTCATTGCTAAACATGCTCTGTGTGATGATTATACTGAAAATGTAGGAGTCAACAGAGATTTGCATTTAGCAATTACTTTAGAGCACCATACGGGTGATATAGAAACCGTAACCATACACGGAAGCCACAAAACGAAAGGTTCTGTGATTATGCGAACACTTGATAAAACGGAAATCGAAAGAAATTCTACAGAAAACCTGGGGAATTTGTTATCAAAAATATCTGGAGTTACGGCACTTAAAACAGGTAATAATATCTCAAAACCTGTAATTCATGGTTTGTATGGAAGCCGAATTGCAATCGTGAACAATGGCGTGAAAATGGCGGAACAGGAGTGGGGTGTAGAGCATGCTCCCAATGTGGATGTAAATGATTTTGAGCACATCGATGTCGTGAAAGGTGCTTCTGCATTGAAGTATGGAAGCGATGCTGTCGGTGGAGCAGTAGTTTTGGAACCTGCAGTTTTGCCCAAAAGAGATACCATTATGGGAAATATAAAACTTTCCGGTATTTCTAATGGTAGAGGAGGTGAAATATCAGCGAATGTAGCTAAAACATGGACGAACCAATGGTTTGTAAAAACAGGCGGGAGTTATAAAAAGTTGGGAGATTTATACATTCCACATCACACGCTTCAAAATACAGGAGCTGAAATAAATTCTTTTAATTTCTCGTTTGGAAATCATGGTTTTATGCAGGGCTTCGACGTTTCATACAGCGGAATCAATCAGGAATTCGGGATTTTCAAAGGTGCGCATTTAGGAAATAATGTAGATTTCAGAAACGTCTTCAAGTTCGGACAGCCTTATTACCTTGATAATTTCAGTTATGATATTGTGAATCCTAAGCAGGAAGTTGAGCATCATATTGCAAAACTGTCGGCTTACAAACGTTTTGAAAACTTTGGAAAACTCAGCTTTCAATATAGTTTTCAGATGAATCGCCGTAAGGAATTTGATATCAGAAGAGGAGAGCTCAATGAACTTCCTTCGATGGATCTGCGGTTGATTACACATTCTGCCAGTCTTACCCATCTTTTAGAACGAGGAAACTGGAGCTTAGAAAGTGGTCTTTCGGCAGGTTTTCAGGATAATTACCCAAATCCTGCAACGAAAGCAAGACGTTTAATTCCTGATTATTATAAGTATGATGCAGGTGCTTTTTCTGTATTTAAATATAAATTCAGTTCAACGCTAAATGCAGAAGCCGGGGCGCGATATGATTTCAGTAGATATGATGCTTACAAATATTATGATGCAAAAGACTGGAACGAAAAATTTGCAAGTCGTTATCCCCAGTTCTTTGTACAGGAAGTCGACAGCCGAATTTTGACACGTCCTATCCTAGATTATCATAATTTTTCTGCCAATTTGGGATTCAATTATAAGCCCGATAATAATTTTGAATTTAAATTAAACTTCGCACGAGCAGACAGAACTCCGAACCCTGCGGAACTTTTCTCTGATGGGCTTCATCATTCTGCTGCAATTATCGAGGAAGGAGATTTATCTATTCAGAAAGAAACGGTTTATAATGCTAACCTTTCGATGATTGGGAAATTCAATGTTTTGAAAGGATTGCATGTTGAGGTGAATCCATATTACATGATTTCAGATAGTTTTATCAATCAGGTGCCAACAGGTATCGAATCTTCAAATAGAGGCGTTTTCCCGGTTTGGAGTTATCAGCAGATTAAAGCCAGAATTTTCGGAATTGATGCCGATGCGGAACTTAATATTCTTGATAATTTAAAATGGAATACGAGTTTTAGTGCATTAAAAGGAGATGATCTTACCCATGACGAGCCTTTGATCTTGATGATGCCGGCTAATCTGAGAAATGCGGTTGAGTTTAAACTGAACACACCCAAAAACTTCTATGTACGCTTGGAAAACGAAAGTGTGTTCAGACAGAAACGTTTCCCGATCAGAAATCAAAACCTTGATTTTATTGAAGATGGCACTACATTCAATGAAGAACTCGATCTCAGTACACCTCCTTCAGCTTACACATTATTCAATGCATCTGTAGGTGCAGACCTATTTAAAAATCTGAATCTAAATTTCAGAATCAATAACATTTTTAATACAGAGTATCGTGAATATCTTAACAGACTGAGATATTTTATGCCGGAATCCGGAAGAAACTTTATCGTTACTCTGAAATACAATTTCTAATTATTAATACTTAAAATTAAATTTAAAATGAAAAAATTATTCAACATAACACTATTACTTTTAGCTACAGTTTTTATCTTATCATGTAGAAACGGAGATGATGACATCCCGGAAGATATCCATGAGCATGACGAGATTGGTAAAGTGGTTTTAACATTGACCAATAAAGCCGATGCTGCAGATATTCAAACGGTAAACGTAATTGGCGGAGTTGCAGATGCTCACCTTCACTTGCATCAGGGAGATACCTATACTGCCGTACTGGATTTTCAGATCAAGCATGACGACCATTACCATTCTTCAGATGAAATTGTAGAAGAAAAAGATCATCATTTTATCACTTTTGCACCTGCAAATGCTGATATTGTTGTCTTGAGAGCTGCAGACGACATTGTAAGAACAGATGGAAACAAAATAGGGTTAAAAACAGAATGGACCATTAATTCTACACAATCTACAGGAAAAATGAATATTAAATTGATTCATGCGCCTACTTCTGTAAATCAAAACTATCCTTCTGCTACCAACCAGTTGGGGCAAACTCAGGGAGGCGAAAGTGATGTAGATATTACTGTTGATACACACTAAAAGTTAGCTCAGACAAATTTTTAATAGTATAAAAGACATTATTTCGGTAATGTCTTTTTTATTTTAACGTATTATAACAAAAGGAATGTCTTGTTTTAATAAAAAATTCATATTTTTGCAACCTAAAATTTTAATCAATAATGAAGGTTACCGCAAAAAACCATGATGATGTAAGTGCATTGCTTACAGTAACATTGGAGAAATCTGACTACAAAGAAAAAGTAGAAAAGCAATTGATTAATTATGCTAAAAATGCACAAGTTCCTGGTTTCAGAAAAGGGAAAGTGCCTTTGAGTATGGTTAGAAAGCAATATGAAGCAGGGATTGCATTCGAAGAAATCAACAAACAAGTTTCTGATGCTTTAAATAACTATATCAACGAAAACAAACTAAGATTAGTTGGTCAGCCGGTTCCACAGCCTGTGAATGATTTTAATCATAATGCAGAGCAGTTGGAAGTAGCTTTCGAAGTAGGTTACGAGCCTGAGTTTACTATTGATTTGGCTAAATATGAAGCGCCTCACTACAAAGTTTCGGCTTCTGAAAAAGAAATCAACAAGAGCATAGAAAATATGCAGAAGCGTTTTGCTGAGCAGGTTCCTCAAGATAAGATCACTAAAGATTCTTACATCAACTTCGAGATTACTCAGGTTGTAGAAGAAGGTGCAGAAGGAGAGCACAATCACGCACCAAAAATGGCTACCATTACAGCTGAAAACAAAGCAGCTTTCAAGTTGCTTAAAGGTTTGAAAATGGATGAGTCTGTAAAAGTTTCTAAAGAAACTCTTGCTGCTGACGAAGATTTGGCTAAAGAATTAGGTTTCGCTAAAGAAGAAGTTGAGCATTTACACCACGCTGAAGTTGAGGTAAAAGTAAAAGATTTCTATAGCTTAAACTTGGCAGAACTTAATCAGGAGTTATTTGATAAAGTTTACGGTGAAGGAAACATCAAAACTGAAGAAGAGCTTAAAGATAAAGTAAAAGCTGAATTGGATGAGTACTTCCAGCAAAATGCAGACGTACACTTTGTAAATAAAGTGTTGGAGCAGGTTTCTGAAAAAGAAGAAGTAAAACTTCCTGAGTCTTTCCTGACGAAGTGGTTGATCTTCTCTAACCAGAACATCCAGTCTGAAGAGCAGGCGCAGGCAATTCTTGAAGCTGAGAAAACTCAATTGAAATATCAAATTATCGAAGGTAAATTGATGTCAGACAACAATATTCAATTAGATTATGCTGATGTTTTGGCTCAGGCTGAGCAATTGGTAAAAAATCAATTGGCAATCTACGGAATTCACCACTTAGGTGATGAAGAAGTTCAAAAATATGCTGCTGAAATGTTGAAAGACCAAGAGCAGGTAAGACAAATTTCTTCTGAAGTAGCAATGGCTAAATTGAAAGACGTTATCCTTGAAAAAGCAACTAAAAAGGAAACTGAAATCTCTCACGACGAGTTTTTAGAAGAATTGAAGAAATAATTTATTCTGATATAAATATTTGAAAACCTCCAAGAAATTGGAGGTTTTTTGGTTTGTAACCTAACTGAGAGTAATATATAAATAATATATTTTTCACTATTTACTGTTTTGTTAATACAATATCTTTAGTTTCCGTAATCGACCACTTTACCCTGTGCATTGGTTTTATAAAGCTATCCTCTGCCTTTTCCAGTTCGGGAAGAAGCTTTGCTTTATGCTTACTTTCATCAAGAGAAATTCTTTTCGAGGTAAGCTGAAATTTTGAGCTGTCATTAATAAAAGACTGGCCTCGGGAAATTGATCCGTTCTACAGGAGTAAGCTGTGATAGCCACTATAAGAATCAGACACAGCCTGAGCAATAGATTTTTTTCACAAACTAAATGTGATTTTTAAAGCGGTAATATACTTTTTCATAGAATAACAACAAGGAGATAAATAAGAAATATTTTTTCATCTGCCTATTAAAAAATTCTTTACATTTGATTTAAGATTTAAGAATAAAATTCAATCCTACACAACACAAAAAAATGAATGAAAAAAACAATCCTCAAAAACAGGGCAGTAATCCTAAAATGCCCCTCCGAAAGGCTCCTGCACCCTAGTAAGAAACTTTCGGCAACTCTTGAAACCTTCTTTCACCCCTGCGACAGACTTGCGGGAACCCACGAAAAGGCAAAACACCCTAGTAAGAAGCTTTCGGGAAATCTTTAAAAATATTTTCAAAATATCATTGAATCAATAACTTAATAAAACACAAAACAATGAACGCAATTGATTTATTTAAACTTCGTAATGCAGAATACCTGCAATACGTAAAAGACTATCTGGCGATCCTTAATCTGAATAATCCACAACAGTTGGAGATTGAAGCCAAGCTTACCGATCTCACAGCCAGAACCACAGAGCTGGAAACCCTTTACAAAAAAGCACTGGCAAGCGAAAAAACACAGGAACTATTGGCTCTGGATGAAAGAAGAGATGATGCCGTGAACGGTATTTATTATTTTCTTTTGGGCAACACCTATCATTTTGAAACCGACAGACAGCAAAAGGCAGAGTTGCTTCTTGGCAATATGGCGCTCTATGGAAGTGGTATTTCCAGGCTCAATTATCAGGCAGAGACCGCCACCATCAGTAATCTTCTCCGTGATTGGGAAAACAAGCCGGAGCTTGCAGATGCCATCATCTTATTTGATCTTTCATCATGGGTAAATGAAATGAAAGCTGCCAATGAAGAATTCAATACTCAATACCTTTTGCGTACGCAGGAATACGGCGATGCTAATCCGGACACCATTAAAAGCAAAAGAGAAGAGACCAATCTTGCGTACTATGCGCTTAGAAACAGGGTAGATGCATTGCATCTTTTGGTAGAAACACCACCCTCACCGTACGCCACCGTGATCAATCAGCTGAATGCATTGACGGATCAGTATAATGTATTGTTGGTTAACAGAAAACCTGGCTCTGCAGATCCGGCTAACCCCGAAGGTTTGACTAAATAATAATACCTTAATAGCCTTTTCAAGGCTCCTTATCAAAATGAAAACCTCCAAGAAATTGGAGGTTTTTTGGTTTCAAAAAGAAGAGATCTGGATTTTACTTTTTTTAAATTAATCGACTCGAAAGTTAGAGTTACAAGTACATCAATGTCAGAAATTTTTGCCAATAAAGTTAATGTTGATATAAAGTCTGTAGTTTATTAAAGAATTTAATCTGCAGGTTATTTCATTTTTATGCAATATGATTATCTTTATGCCTTTAATTTAATAATGAAATCATATTATGCTTTTACGAGAAGTATATAGGTTTCACAAGCTTTTAAACAAATAAATATTTTAATATGAAAAAGATCATCATTCCGTTTTTCTGTGCGGTACTATTTACCACTACTGTGAATGCGCAGACGGCAACGGTAGAAACAACGTCAGCGGTAAAATCTAAACTTTCTCCTCAACAGGTTATTGATAATTACCTGAACGGGCTTGGCGGGAAAAGTAAACTTGAATCTGTAAAAACAACAATTACAGAAAATACAATGTCTATTCAGGGAATGGAAATTGCGATGAATACCAAAAAAATGGGTAACAAATTCAAATCTGTACAGTCGGTAATGGGTCAGGAAGTTACTCAGATGTTTGATGGCGAAAAAGGATACGTTAACCAGATGGGTACAAAAAGTGATTTGCCTGCAACGGCAATTCCTGAATTGAAAAAAGGGAAGACGATTGATGCTTTAGGATATGATGCAGCCAATTTCAGTGGGGTAACCGTAGAAAAATTAGACGGTAAAGATTATAATGTGCTGACTTCAGATAAAGGTAAATTCTATTTTGATACGACGACAGGTCTTTTGTATAAATCGAACTCGCCGGTGGGTGATGCGCTAATTAAATCTTACATCACCGTAGACGGAATCAAATTTCCGGGAGATATTGAAGCTGAAGGAAACGGGCAGAAGGTAGTTATAAAAACATCAAAAGTTACCATTAATTCTGGTGTTACTGACGCAGATTTTAAATAATTATTATCAATTATATATTGGAAGCCGGCTTTTGCCGGTTTTTTTGTTTTTAAACTTTAACGCAAGTTTAACTAAATAGTTAGTGATTAAATTTCCTCAGTATGGGATTAAATGTTATTTTTATCTCAGATAAAATAAATCAAATTGTATGAAAAAAAATCTATCGTCCATAATTGCGGTCATTTTTATGTCGTCTATGGCTTTTGCACAGAATATTCCTATGGATGCTTCTGTAAGAACAGGTACTCTTCCAAACGGATTGAAGTACTACATTAAAAAGAACACATTACCCGAAAAGAAAGTTGATTTCAGATTGGCCATCAATGCCGGATCTATTCTTGAAGACGAAAACCAGAGAGGTCTCGCTCACTTTATGGAGCATATGAACTTCAACGGTACCAAAAATTTTCCAGACAATAAATTGGTAGACTTCCTACAGTCGATCGGGGTGAAATTTGGTCAGCACCTTAACGCTTACACAAGTTTTGACGAAACCGTTTACATGCTTCCTGTTCCGTTAGATAAACCAGGTAATCTAGATTCCGGTTTGAAAGTAATGGAAGACTGGGCTTTTAACGCAACATTGACCGATGAGCAGATCAACAAAGAAAGAGGTGTTGTTTTAGAAGAATTAAGATTAGGCTTAGGTGCAGATAAAAGGATGTCTGATAAATATTTGCCAAAATTATTACACAAATCCCAATACGCCAACAGATTACCAATCGGTACCAAAGAGGTGCTTCAGAATTTTAAGCCTGAAGTAATCAGACAATTTCACAAAGACTGGTACAGACCAGATTTGATGGCATTGGTGGTAGTGGGAGACATTAATGTAGATGAGGTAGAAAAGAAAATTAAAGAAAATTTCAGCAAATACAAAAACCCTTCTAAACCGAGAGAAAGAAAATCTTTTGATCTTCCGAATCACACAGAAACTTTGGTGGCGATAGAAACCGATCCGGATGCTACCAATTCTATGGTTCAGTTTATCATGAAGGATGAAGGCTCTTACACACCGGATGTTACCGTTGAGCAATACAATCAAAGCTTAATCGAAAATCTTGCAACTCAGATGCTTAATAACAGATTGAGAGAATTGGTAAATTCAAACAATCCTCCGTTTACGTTCGGATCTGTTTATCACGGCGGAACGTATGCAAGAACTAAGGAAGCTTTCCAGGGATTTGCGTTGGTAAAAGAGGGCAATCAGATAAACGCTTTGAAAGTACTTTTAGAAGAAACTGAAAGAGCAAAAAGATTTGGCTTCACACAAAGTGAGCTCGACAGAGCAAAATCTCAGGTGATGTCTAATATGGAAAGCTCGTACAACAACCGCGACAAAACGGAAAGCGACGTTTTGGTAGACGAATATGTAAGAAACTTCCTGGAGCAGGAACCAATGCCGGGAATTGCATGGGAATTTGAAGATGTGAAAAACTTCTTGCCGTCGGTAACATTGGCTCAGACCAATAATGTGATCAAGAAAATGGTAAAAGAAGACAGCAGAGTAATCATCATTACCGGTCCTAAAAAAGACAATGTAAAGATGCCTACAGAAGCTATGGTTCTAAAGACATTTGAAGATGTAAAAATGGCTGACCTTAAACCTTATGAAGAAAAGGCGACCATTAAAAATCTGGTAAAACCATTTAAATCTGATGGGAAAATTGCTAAAACTGAAACCGATGCAAAATTGGGCACCACAACATGGACGCTAAGCAACGGTGCAAAAGTAACGTTCAAAAAAACAGACTTTAAAGATGATGAAATTGTTTTCTCAGCAAGAAGTTTAGGTGGAAACTCATTATTGAGCGACGCAGATTACAATAAAACTCAGTTTGCTTACCAGGCATTAACGGAAGCAGGAGTAAACGGCGCATCTAAAGCCGAACTTACCAATTATCTGGCAGGAAAACAAGTAAGCGTAAATCCTTACATCAGCAGCACTTTGGAAGGAATATCAGGTAGAACCAATCAAAAAGATCTTGGTACGGCTATGGAGCTTCTTTATGCCTATTTTACAGGCTTAAATTACAATCCGGAAGCGTTCAATGCTTATATTGTAAAGCAGTCTGCCATGTTGGATAATATTCTGTCTAATCCCCAGACGTATTTTGCAAGTGAACATGCTAAGTTTACGAATCAGAAAAATCCGAGATTTATCGGCATTCTTCCATTGGCAAAAGACTGGGCAGCGACTGATTACAAAAAAGCATACGATGTTTATAAAGAGAAATTTGCCAATGCCGGAAATTTCCATTTCTATTTCGTAGGAAATATTGATGAAGCTACATTTAAAAATGAAGTTTTACAGTATGTCGCAAGTTTACCGACGACCGGAAAAACAACCAAATTCAAAGATACCGGATACAGATCGATAACAGGAGATCATACCAAAGTGTACAAAAAAGGTAAAGATCCGAAGAGTCTTGTGCAGATCGTTTATTCTGGTGAAACTACTTATAATGAGAAAGAAGCTTTAGCACTTGCGGCTTTAGGTGAAGTGGCTACCATCAAGGTAATTGAAAAACTGAGAGAGGACGAAAGCGGAATCTACGGCGGTGGAGCAAGAGGATATATGGGGAAAGTACCTTATAATAACTACAGCTTTAGCTTAAGCTTCCCTTGCGGACCTGAAAATGCAGATAAACTGACGAAAAGTGCAATTGCAGAAATTCAGAAACTGATCGATAAAGGCCCTGAGCAAAAAGATCTTGATAAGTACAAAGAAGGAGAGATCAATGATTACAAAACAGACATCAAAGACAATTCTTACTGGATGAATGCTATTTCTAAAAATCAATTAGACGGAAGCGATAAGTATGACATCTTAAATTATCAGGAAAAAGTAAAGGCATTGACTGTGAAAGATCTGCAGGATGTTGCTAAAAAATACCTGACAAAAAACAGAGTAGTTGCTACTTTAATGCCTGAAGACGGGTGGGAAAGTGCTCCTAAGAAAGAAACTTCTGCAGCAGTAAAAGCCAGCGCAGTAAAATAATCTTAGTCGATTACATATAATGAAAACCACCGCAGAAACTTTTCTGCGGTGGTTTTTTTTATTGAATTATTGATGCGTTTCAATGAATTGTATTGAATCAATAGGATTGCATCCTATTCTTTGTTAAGCCGTCCCTTCAGGACTTCCAATCACTGAAAATATTGTAATTATAACAAAATCATTTATTTTTCAACTATCAACTATCAACTATCAACTATCAACTATCAACTATCAACCGAAATTATTTCCCATACTCTTTCTTCCACTCTTCGGCAACATCGCTTAAAGTAGCGTAAAAATCTTCACCGTATTTTCTGGTAAGAGGGGTTTTCAGAAATTTGTATACCGGAACCTGAAGTTCTTTTCCCAAAGTGCACGCATCGTTGCAAATAGGCCACTCATGATAGTTTAAAGCAGAAAATGTAGAATATTCTGTAACTCTTATAGGATATAAATGACATGAGATTGGCTTTTGCCAGTCAATAGCACCATCTTCGTAGGCCTTTTCGATACCGCATTTGGTAATTCCTCGATCATCAAAAGTTACATAGGCGCATTCTGCGTCTTCAATCATTGGGGTCACATACATTCCGTCCATAGGATCGGTTGTCCATGTTCCTTGCTCGTCTAATGCTTTAATTCCTGCTTCTGTAAGATAAGGCCTTATCTTATCATAAATATTATCTAAAATCACAAGCTCGTCTTTATCTAAAGGCGCTCCTACATCACCTTCTACACAACATGCACCTTTACATTTGGTAAGGTTACAAACAAATTCTTCAGAAAAAATATCTTCAGAAATTAATTTATCGTCTATTTGAATCATAATCTTTTTTTTAAAATAAATTGAAATGCGTACCTGCCTTAAAAGCAACTAAGCTTATAATAGTTAACCATAAACTCGCTTCCTGCATCCAGTATTTGGGTAAAAACTTCATCATGCGGCTTAAAATAATCGTTGACGGAAAAGCCAGAAGCAATAAATATTCATAGGTCTTATCCATATAAAGAATGATGGTTATAAGCTGTGCTAACGAAAAAACGAGCAAGAAAGTATATTTGTATCTACTTACCGGGCTTTTCTTGTTGTAATGTGTAAAGTGATCATAAATTGCATAGATCAGCATCAAAGCAATTGGAATCAGCGAAAAGAGGTCTAAGTAATCAGTTACCATTTTCATTTTTCCGAAAGGAATATAATCTGTATTCCATGAGTTGAACTGAAAGAAAAACATTACCGAGAAATAGCTTAGCGCAATCATAATAATTCCCAATAGAAATCTGAAAATATTTAAGCCAATTCTTTCTGAAGTAACAATTAGGTGAATCAGTACAAAAATCATCATCGGCCAAGTGGTTGGCAGAAATATAAAGTTTAACGCAACAATAGAACCTACCAAAACATATGACTTCTTTCTGAGGTCTTCATTAGTACTTGTTAAAAGTAGCAAGAGGAAAGAATTGGTAAGAATGGCAACGGCAATTCCAAGGTCGATACTGCCGTCATAAAGTCCAAAAATAAAAAATGTGTAGAGAAATAATGGCAAATGAGTATGATAATTGAGATCTATTGCATTAAAACAGAAATATCCCAGTGCAATTCCAATAAAAGTAATTCCGGCAATAATGCCCTCATAAGTATTGAAATTCAGTATGTTAAATAATATTACAATTAAAAGAAGAAAACCAATATACACAGGAATTGAAAAAATATTGCTTTCTTTTGAAAGTAATCTAAACATTTTTTATAAATTTGTGCAAAGTTAATTTAAAAAAGGAAAATAATGACGTCTTTCTTTCTATTCTTGAGTGATGCATTCAAATGGGCATTTGGTTTCTACGATATTTTCGGAAACGTATTAAACTGGATTCTGTTCGCAGTATGCTGTGTACTATTCACATATTGGTGCTACGTTTTGGTAGTAAATCTTGGAAACAACAAAGACAAAGAGTATTATTCTCCGACAGAAGGGAAAAACCCTTACTACGATCCTGCGATCTATAAAAAAGAAGGTTAATTAATTGGTTATATAGAAAAAGACCGGTCAAAATTTTTGATCGGTCTTTTTTATTTTTTCAGCTGAAATTATTCGTGAATGGGAAGAACCAATACCGGAATTTTTGAACTTTTAGTTAATCCTTTGGTTAAACTTCCTACAAAAACATCGTAAATGCCACTTCTTCCGTGAGAACCCATTACAATGTAACTGGCGTTTTTAAGGTCAGAATATTCCAGGATAATATCTTTTGCGATGCCCTGCTTCAAAATATGCTCGCATTCTACACCATGAGCAAGAACTTTTTGGTTAATCTTATTGAGAAGTACCAATTCTTCTCTGATCTCATTTTCTTCTACTTCCGGAAAATACTGATATCCCATATCTCCGATGGCAAAACCAATATCTGTTGGCGCAACATGTATGAGGCAAATCTTTCCGTTTACTTCTTTGGCAAATTTTACGGCACCGTCAACAAGCTGATCTGTTTTCTCTCCAAAATCTACAGGTAAAATAATATTAATCATAAGTTTGAATTTGTAATTTTAGTCTTTTAAAGATATGAAAAAAACAGACCAACTCAAATGATAATGTTACATAATTCTTAGATCCAAGACTTTTTCATTTTCAAGATATGCTTCCAATACATCATTTTCAGATACTTTTCCTACACCTTCCGGAGTTCCTGTAAAAATCAAATCACCCACTCTTAATGTGAAATACTGCGATACAAAAGCAATAATATCATCAATACTGAAGATCATGTCTTTTGAGTTTCCTTTTTGTACTTCTTCTTTATTTTTTAGAAGAGAAAAATTCAGAGATTCCAGATTATAATTTTCTTTTTTAAAGAAATTCCCTACGACCGCAGAGCCGTCAAAACCTTTTGCCAGTTCCCAAGGAAGACCTTTAGATTTCAGATCACTCTGAAGATCTCTTGCTGTGAAATCTATTCCCAAGCCAATCTCATCATAATGTTTGTTAGCGGCTTCTTTCTGAATATATTTTCCGCCTTTTGAGATTTTTACCACTACTTCAAGTTCGTAGTGTACATCATTCGAGAATTCGGGGATGTAAAAATCATTGCCTTTCAGAACTGCGGTGTCTGGTTTCATAAAGATCACGGGTTTATCGGGAATAGTATTTCCCAATTCTTTTGCGTGCTCGCTGTAGTTTCTTCCTATGCAGATTATTTTCATAATTTATTTATTTTTCATTGCGATGAGTGAAGCGAAGAAGGAATCTCAGAATCACTCATCTTTTTATTTATTACTCATGTTTTTTAGAAGCTTTTTCCCGCTTTTCGCTGTATCTTTTGTTACGCTGTGCTGCACAAAAGGATGTCGCTGCAATCGGGGCTAATAAAAATTGTTGTGTTTAAAAACCACCCCCTCAAAAATTTCTTTGAAATTTTCGCCCCGCTTCCTTTGCAGGGGAGTTTTAAGTGTCATTTCAAAGTGTGTCATTACGAGAAGTGAAACGACGAAGTGATCTCAAAATTTATCCTCAATAATTTAAACTTCCATCACCTATCTTCAAACTTCCAACTTCCTAATGCGTAAAGACATTTTCACAATAGTAACAAACATATCTGTCGCTTGAAAGCAAAGAAATTCCGAAGAAACTTGTCGAGCTGTCGTCTTTATAGATGTGATTTGAACCACATTTTGGACAGACAAAATCAAATTTCGGATCTTCAACAGTATGTTCAACTTCTAAAGAAAATCTGTTGTTTTCGTGATAATCAGCTAATATTTTTTCGGCATTTTCAAAATCATCTTCAAAAACCTGTAACTGAATTCCGCCAACAGCCTGTGAAAGCAACCAATCAGATTGTATCAATTGTTCGTTTGCAATAAAACTGTTGATGTTGCTCTCGGCAAGAATCTGCTTGTCGCGATTGGCTTCAAGTGCAGTTTCGTAAAATTTAAACTTAACTAAGTTGCTCATCCTTTTTAATTTTTTATAACTCAATTTTCATACCTTATAGAAAATTAAGATATTTTTATCACATAAGAGACAAAGGTTTATAAAATAAATTAAAGTCTTTGGTCTCTTTTGCGGATAGAAAAAAATTAAAACTTACTTGAAAGCTGAATTTTAGTGAAAACTTTTTTCGTGTACAAAGGGAAATCGGCATTTTGAAGCCATCCGAAATATCCCAAATCTTTTTGGAAAACTTCTTTTACAACCTGACCTTTGTATTTTCCGAAAGCAAAAATTTCCTGATCTTTTGCGTTGTAATGAATCATTCCTGCTAAATCTGCAAATCTGTTCTGAGTAGAAAACTCACTGAGTTCAGCAACTTCTTTAGGAAGATCATCATATTTTCCAACTTGCGCATCCAAAACTTCAAACGTTGCCAAAACATCAGCTTCCGCAGAATGGGCATTTTCTAAAGTTTTGCCACAGTAAAATTGATAAGCAGCACCTAAGTTTCTGGGCTCTTTTTTGTGGAAAATTGTTTGTGCATCCACTAATTTGAATTTGTTTAAATCAAAATCAAATTCGGCACGAAGTAATTCTTCTGCCAATAATGGAACATCGAAACGATTAGAATTAAAACCTCCCAAATCGGCTCCTGAAATCATTTCAACAATTTTCGGAGCAATTTCTTTGAAAGTCGGAGAATCTTTAATGTCTTCATCATAAATTCCGTGGATTTCACTTGACGAAACAGGAATCGGCATTTCAGGGTTTACTCTCCATGTTTTGCTTTCTCTTGAAGAATCAGGATTTACTTTTAAGATACAGATTTCAACAATTCGGTCTTTGCCTACGTTGGTTCCAGTCGTTTCAAGATCAAAAACACAAAGAGGTTTGTATAGTTTTAAGTTCATTTTTTTTTAAGTTATGAGTTGTAAGTAATGAATTATGAGTTCTAATAACTCATAATTTATAACTATTTAAGTTGTTTTTGAAAGATAATCGAAATAAAAATATAATAAAGAATTACCATCGGAATTCCGACAATCTTAAATATCGCTAAAATAAGAATGGAGCCAATTAACAAAGCTAATTTAGAATAGTTGTCCTGCAACTTCATCGATTTGAATTTCATGGCGATCATTTTAACTGGACCGATAAGAATCCAAGAAGAAACAACCGTGAAAATTAATAAATATAATTCGTTTTCAAGAAGAAAACTAAAGCTTTGAGTTTCTTTGAAGGCATATAATAAACCAAAAACCAAAATCGTATTGGATGGCGTATTTAAACCTTTAAAATAATATTTCTGTTCTTCATCCAGATTAAAAATAGCCAATCTTAAACATGAAAAAAGCGTAATGAGAAATCCGAAATATTTAATTTCAAAAGGAAGTTGTAATCCGAAAAGTTCATTTCCGAATGGTTCCAACATTTTAAACATCGCCAATCCCGGAATAAAACCGAAACTTACCATGTCTGCCAAAGAATCAAGCTGGGTTCCCAAATTGGAATTGGCTTTTAAAGCTCTTGCCACAAAACCATCGAAAAAATCTAAAACCAAAGACAAAATAATGCAGATTGCCGTTGTTTGGTAATCACCTAAAATCAAATGTACAGCACCAATACAGCCCGAAAAAAGGTTGCCCAGCGTAATGGCGTTCGCCAGATTGTTCTTAATGAAATTCATAGCAGCAAAATTACATTTTTTAAAAATTTTAACCTTAATTAATATCAACTAAAAATTACAATCCTGTGAAATCGCTCTAACTGACAGTAAAATATGAAGCCATATAATTGACGATTACATATGACCAATAAAAAAATAAATATCTACATATGAATTTAACGTAATTTTGCAACCGATAAATAATTGACTTTTAAAAACATTACTATTTAAAAATGAAATTTTTCAAAGAATTCAGAAAAGAAGAAATCCTCGTTCTATGCTACAGAATTTTCTTGGCTTTTGTTTTTTATCAGATTGCGAGACTTTTGTTTTGGTTTTTCAATAAAGATTTAATAAAAGTAGACAGCGTAGCAGATTATCTGAGTTTGGCTTATCACGGGACAGCATTTGATCTTACAGCAATTTTATATGTGAATGCTCTGTTTATTTTGTTAAGTTTAATTCCGCTTGTAATCAATACAAAAAGCGGGTATCAGAAACTCCTAATCTGGCTGTATTTTATCACCAACGGAATTGCGTATGCCATGAATTTTGGTGATTTTATTTATTATAAATTTTCTCAGGCAAGGCTTACTTCTGCAGCATTTCAGGTAGCAAAGCACGAGACCAATATTTTTAAAGTATTTACTGTCTCTATCACAGAACATCCTTTTGTGATTCTTTGGTTTGTATTTTTAATGGCTGCATGGGTTTTTCTGTATCAAAGATTTAAGATTAATTATAAAAAACCGGTAAAACTTATTCCTTATTTTATTTGGTCTGTGGTGACTTTGTGTATTTCTGCGGTATTAATTGTTGGCGGAATCAGAGGTGATTTTAAACACAGCACAAGACCCATTAACTTAGTGGATGCGAATAAATTTGTGAAAAATCCGCTTCAGGGAAATTTGGTTCTAAACTCTACTTTTTCGTTTTTCAGAACAATGGGATCTAATAATTTTAAAGAAGTTCATTTTGTCGACCAGAAATTTATTGATGAAAATATCAACACCTATAAAACGTACGACAGACAGGTTCAGGATAAACCAAACATTGTGATTTTTATTGTGGAATCTTTTGGTAGAGAATATTCAGGAGCTTTTAATAAAGATAAAAATATTAAAGATTACGTTTCTTACACGCCATTTATTGACAGCTTGGCGAATGAAAGTCTGATTTTCCCGAATACTTTTGCCAACGGTAGACAATCTATTCACGGGATGAGCAGTATTTTGGCGGGAATTCCGAGTTTGATGGATGCATTTACGAGTTCGCCTTATTCTAATCAGAAAATTCAGTCGATTGTTTCGGTTTGTAATGATTTAGGATATGATACTTCATTTTATCACGGAGCTCCGAATGGTTCGATGGGATTCTTAGGTTTTGGAAATATTCTCGGTTTTAAACATTATTACGGAAAAGACGAATATAATCATAATGAAGATTTTGATGGAATGTGGGCAATCTGGGACGAGCCGTTTTTGCAGTACTTTGCTAAAAATGTAGGGAAATCAAAGCCTTTTATGGCGACAGTTTTTACGGCTTCATCGCATCATCCTTTTAAAATTCCTGAAAAATATAATGGGAAATTTAAAAAAGGTAATATTGAAATGCATGAACCAATGCAGTATACCGATTATTCGATTAAAGAATATTTTGAAACTGCTAAAAAGCAACCTTGGTTTAATAACACCATTTTTGTGTTTACAGGAGATCATACCAATCAGGTTTATTATTCCGAATACGAAAAAGCGATGAACCGTTTTGCAGTTCCTTTGATTTTCTATTCTCCAAATCCGGCTTATCAGTTGAAAGGGGTGAATAATGAATTGGCGCAGCAAATCGATATTTATCCTACGTTGGCAGATTTAATTGGATATAATAAAAAAATAAGAAGTTGGGGGAGAAGTTTGGTAAGTGAGAAAAAATATCAGCCTTTGATTGTAAATTCAGACGGAAGCTCGGAGCAGTTTATTTATGGAAATTATATTTACAGATTCGACGGTAAAAATATCATCGGTATTTATGATAAAAATGATTTAGGTTTTGAAAATAACCTGAACGATAAAATAAAATCTCCAGAAACCGAAAAAGGAAAACAAATTGCTAAAGCCTGGTATCAGGATTATATGAGCCGCGTTATTAATAGAAAACTGAATTGATTTTTTGATTGTTTAATTTCAAAAAGCAGTATTCCTGTTGTTATATATGCAAAGGATAATAAAAATGTTTGTGTGTTTAAAATTTATGTCTATTTTTAACTAATTAAGAATTTAGGTATCTTATAAATAAATTAAACTCTATAATATGAAAAAATTATTAGCAACATTTGTACTTTCACTATTCAGTGTGATGTCATTTGCACAAATCGAAGGAAAATGGAAAACAATAGATGATGAAACAAAGCAGGCAAAATCTATCGTTGAGATTTACAAAAAATCTGACGGAAAATATTACGGAAAAGTTTCTCAGTTATTAATAAAACCAACAAATCCTAACTGTACAGGCTGTAAAGACGACAGAAAAGGAAAACCAATTTTGGGATTGGAAATTATTCGTGGTTTAGAAAAAGACGGTGATGAATTTACAGACGGAACAATTACAGATCCAAAAACAGGTAAAACTTACAAATGCACCATTACAAAAAGCGGTGATAAGCTGAATGTAAGAGGGTATATGGGAGTTTCTCTCTTAGGAAGAACGCAGGTTTGGCAAAAAGTAAACTAAACAGTTTAAAATAATATTAAATATAAGACAACTCAGCAATGTGTTGTCTTTTTTGTTATGTAAATAATAAAAAAACACTATTTTTGTACTCTAAATTTTTCAAATAAATATGGCAGAATATACTTTTCGTGAAGTGATTGCGCAGGCAATGAGTGAGGAAATGCGTAAAGACGAATCCATTTTTCTAATGGGAGAAGAGGTTGCAGAATATAATGGTGCATACAAAGCTTCTAAAGGAATGTTGGATGAGTTTGGTGCTAAGCGCGTAATCGATACACCTATCGCAGAACTTGGTTTTACAGGAATCGCTGTGGGCGCTGCAATGAATGGTAACAGACCAATTGTAGAATATATGACATTCAACTTTGCGCTTGTTGGTATCGATCAGATTATCAATAATGCTGCAAAAATTCGTCAGATGAGTGGTGGTCAGTGGAACTGTCCGATTGTTTTCCGTGGTCCTACAGCTTCTGCAGGTCAGTTGGGAGCAACGCATTCTCAGGCTTTTGAAAACTGGTTCGCAAACGTTCCGGGTCTTAAAGTAGTCGTTCCTTCAAACCCTTATGATGCGAAAGGATTATTAAAAACTGCAATTCAGGATAATGATCCGGTAATTTTCATGGAATCTGAACAGATGTACGGAGACAAAATGGAAATTCCTGAAGAAGAATATTACTTACCAATAGGGAAAGCTGATATCAAAAGAGAAGGTACTGATGTTACTTTGGTTTCTTTCGGGAAAATCATGAAATTAGCTCTTCAGGCAGCTGAAGATATGGCTAAAGAAGGTATTTCTGTTGAGGTTATCGATCTAAGAACGGTTCGTCCTTTAGATTTCGATACTGTTTTAGCTTCAGTAAAGAAAACAAACAGATTGGTGATTTTAGAAGAAGCTTGGCCGTTTGGTTCTGTATCTTCAGAGATTACTTATATGGTACAGCAGAAAGCATTTGATTATCTGGATGCGCCAATCAAGAGAATTACTACTCCTGATGCTCCGGCTCCTTATTCAGCAGCTTTATTCGCAGAATGGTTCCCGAAACTTGAGAAAGTAAAAGAGGAAATCAAAAAAGCGATGTACGTTAAATAATTATGATACGATTATAGAAAAAAACTTCCGAAAGGAAGTTTTTTCATTTATACAATGCATGACTATTTTAGTTGAGGGTCATAAATTTAGTATACATTTGCGCTTTCAAAATAATTAGCTGACATGGCAGAAGTTACAGAAGGAGGTCATCATATAGACCTTAAAAAGCTTTCATTTGTAGGAGTTATTGTTTCTCTGGGGATTGTTTTCGGAGACATCGGTACATCACCGCTTTACGTAATGAAAGCAATTGTCAATGCAAGGAAAGATGGCTCAACGATGCCTTTCGACACTTATATTGAAGGTGCACTTTCGTGTATTATCTGGACTTTGACACTTCAGACGACTTTAAAATATGTGATTATCGCTCTTAAAGCAGATAACCGTGGTGAAGGTGGGATTTTAGCTTTATATTCTTTAGTTAAAAAACTGAAAAAGAAGTGGCTCTATGTCGTCGCCATCATCGGAGCATCCACTTTGGTCGCCGATAGTGTGATTACACCTTCTCTTACAGTAATGTCTGCGATTGAAGGACTAAAAATCTACAATCCTGATACGCCGGTTGTTTTCATTACACTTTTTATTCTCTTTATCGTTTTCGTCGTACAGCAATTCGGAACCGCTTCCATTGGGAAATTCTTCGGACCGATTATGGTGACGTGGTTTTTGGTTTTGGGAGGTTTCGGATCAATGCATATTTTTGATCATATCGAAATTTTAAAAGCATTCAACCCCGTATATGCTTATAACCTGATTACCCATTCGCCAAGTGCGATTGTAATTATGGGTGCTGTGTTTTTATGTACAACCGGAGCTGAAGCTTTATATTCGGATCTTGGGCATTGTGGAGCAAAAAATATCCGTGTAAGCTGGATTTTTGTTAAATTAATGCTGATTTTGAATTATTTAGGACAGGGTGCTTGGTTATTAGATAATTACCAGCAAGTTTTCACGGGTGTCAATCCTTTCTTTGGAATCATGCCTGAATGGGCGGTCTTACCGGGAGTGATTTTGGCAACTTTAGCGGCAATTATTGCGAGTCAGGCTGTAATAACAGGTTCGTTTACGATGTTTTCGGAAGCAATGTCAATTTCATTCTGGCCTAATCAACATATCGAATATCCTTCGGGAGTAAAAGGACAAATGTATATCCCAAGAATCAATTGGGGATTGATGTTTTTCTGTTTTATTGTTGTTGTTTTCTTCCAGAAATCAGAGCACATGGAAGCAGCGTATGGTTTAACGATAACCATAACAATGCTGATGACCACTATCTTATTAACGTATTGGTTAAGCCGGACGAGACTTAATAAAGTGTTCCTTTTTGGCTTTGTTGCCATTTATCTTTTCCTGGAATCGGGTTTCTTCTATGCTAATGTGATTAAATTCTTCGATGGCGGTTGGCTTACGGTAGTTTTGGGTGGTTTTATTGCAGTTTGTATGTATGCATGGTACAACGGAAGGCTATTAAAATCGAACTTTACAAGCTATGTGAAAATTGATAAATACGTCTCTATAATTAAAGATATGAAGCTCGATGAGACAATACCAAAATATTGTACCAATCTTGCCTATCTTAGCCGTGCAAAGCGTAATGATGAAATAGAATCGAAAATTATTTATTCGATTATCAAAAAACAGCCGAAAAGAGCAGATCATTATTTTATTTTGAGCATAGTCAATCAGGAAGATCCTTATACTTTCAAATACAGTGTTGATGAGATTTTGCCGGGAACAATCTATAAAATCAATTTCCTTTTAGGATTTAAAGTTGATCGCAGAATCAATGATTATTTTAATATGGTTCTGAAAGATCTTATGGCAGACGGTACAATTCCATCGCGAAGCAGTCATCCTTCTTTAAGGGCTCACAATATTCCGCCAGATTTGAAGTATGTGATCATAGATAACACCTATATTAACGATATTCTATTAACGGTAAAACAAAAAATAACGTTAAATATTTATAATTTTGTTAAATATATAGGGAGTGATGACTTCAAATCTTGGGGGGTTACTTCACACAACGTTGTCGTAGAATCGGCGCCACTAACGGAAGAAACCATCTCAAGCAGTAAGATTCAACAGTCGGAATACCGAAGATCAAATTTTTAATACTTGCATTACAGAGCTTAAATACATGATATTGATTTAAATAAAAATCGATAAATTTGTAGTAATAAATTTTTTAATGGATACTTTACAAAAAGAAAAAAATATAGCTTTAATAAAAGACGTTTTACGAAATTATTTACTTGAAAAAGGCTTTCGTAATACGCCTGAACGATACACGATTCTGGAGGAGATCTATAATATGGATCATCACTTCAATGTAGATGATCTGTATCTTCTGATGATGCAGAAGAAATATCATGTTTCTAAAGCTACGATTTACAACACTATCGAGATTTTCCTTGATGCAGGCTTGATTCGTAAACATCAGTTTGGTGAAAAAACGTTGACTTCATCTTCGTATGAGAAATCTTATTTTGATAAGCAACATGATCATTTGGTGATTTACAAAAAAGATTCAGATAAAGAGATTGAAGAAATTATCGAATTCTGCGACCCTAGAATTCAAGGAATTAAGGAAGCTATAGAAGGAGCTTTCGGCGTAAAAATTGATTCTCATTCGCTGTATTTTTATGGCACTAAGAATGATTAATCAATGAGACTGATTCTTTTTCTATTCTTATTTATTTCTTCGTTTGCTCTTGCTCAGGTTGCCCCAAAACCTGTGCAACGAGATCCTTATTTACAAAATCCTGTCAAAAATCAGCCTCCAAAAAATCAACCCGGGAATAAGGTAAAGATTATTCACGCTGATGAAATTAATAAAGACACCAAATATGATGGCAATCGTTATCTTACAGGAAACGTTGTCATAGAGCATCAAGGGTCTATTCTTTCTGCCGATGAAGTGGTGATGTATGATGCAGAAAACTTTGTAAAAGCGATAGGCAATACAAAACTTCAGAACAGCGATGGATCTGTAATTACATCCGGGGAAATGGAATACGACGGAAATACCCAAAAAGGTGTCGGTAGAAAAAATGTAGTGCTTACAGATCCTAAAGGAACAGTCATCAAGACCGACATTATGTATTATGACAGAGTCTCTAATCAGGCTTATTTTAATACGGGAGGTACTATCAATGATGGCAAAAGCACAACGTATACAAAATCGGCAACCTATTTTTTGACAACCCGAGTGATTGATCTTACCGGAAGAGTGAAAATTGTAGATAAAGATTATACTTTAGAAGGAGATAATGTGGTTCAGAACCAAAATACAAACATTGTCACCATCAACGGTTATACTACAATTACCAACAATAAGAATCCAAAGAACAGAATCATTACCGAGAAAGGAACTCATAATATGAATACCAAAGAGTCTTTTCTTACGAAAAACTCCAGGATTTATTACAATGATAAAATTCTTACGGGAGATGAGATGTATTACAATCAGCTCACCGGATTTGGAAAAGCTACAGGAAATGTAACGCTGGATGATCCTCTAGAGAAAAGATATGTGAAAGGTGGTTATGGTGAAATTTTCGAAAAGAAAGATTCAGCAATGATGACCAAGGAGCCTTATGCTGTTAAGATTTTTGAGAAAGATTCACTTTATTTTGCATCAGAAAAAATTCTGACTTATCAGAAGCCTGATACCGCAGATATTACCAAGAAGAAAAGTTACTTGAGAGCTTTCAAAAAAGCCAGAATTTACAAATCAAATGCGCAGGGAAGAGCAGATTCTATCGCTTACAACGAGACAGATGGAATTATGCACATGTATACGGATCCAATTTTATGGAGTGGCGAAAAACAGGTTACAGGTGATAAAGTGGAAGCTTATTTTAACACAGAAACCGAAAATATCGATTCTTTAAAAGTGATAGGAAATGGTTTTGCGATTGCGAAAGTAGATTCTTTAAATCTTCTGGATGAATTTCATCAGGTAAAAGGAAAGTTGATGACGGTGTATTATGAAGGACCGGATATCAAAGAAATTAAAGTAATCGGAAATGCCGAAGCAATAACATATGCCGATGAATTTAATAAGAAAACAAAGGTTAACGACAGAATAGGCGTTACCGTTTCATTGTGTGGGATTATCGGTGCGTTGTTTGATCAGCGTCAGGTGCAGATTATTTCCTGCAGTATTGGTGCGGCTGCAAAGACGTATCCGATGAGCCAGATTTCGCCTGAGCAGAAAAAGTTTGAAGATTTCAACTGGAATACCAAAGACCGAATACGGAAATGGCAGGATATTCTCGTCGACTCACCAAATTATGAAGAGATAAAATACGAACCCAACGATGCGCTTTACAATAAAGTACAGGAAGTTGCAGAGAAAGAAAAGGCTAAAGAAGAAGCTAAAAAACCTAAAAGGGTAAGAAAATAAATAATATAAAAGACCAGTTTTTGAAGCTGGTCTTTTTCTTTTGTAAATATTTGCTTGTTTTGGAGAGCCTTGTTAAAGTTTAAAACCTTGAAAATGGTTAATCTTCTACTTAGTTATGAATTCATACGTATAAACTTATAAAATGATGCGTATGAGTTATCCAATTCATGCGCATGGTTTACCAAACTTATGCGCATCAATAAAAACCTGCTAATATGCAGATCTTCAAAATGTTTGGATTTTTTTTAATATTTTCCCTGTTTTCTTTTTCGTTTGGCTTTATTATTAGAGTTTAAATTTCTGCATCTGATGAATGTTTTTTAGCTTTGCCTAAAATTTTTCATACAATGGAAATGCAAAACGATTTTTTTAAATATCAGGCTCAAACGACGCAATTTGCAGCAGGTTTTGAAGTAGAAAAAGCAGAAGGAAGCTATATTTTTGGAAAAGACGGAAGAAAATATCTCGATTTTGTAGCAGGGGTTTCTGCAAATACTTTGGGGCATTCGCACCCGAAAATAGTTAATGCTATTAAAGAGCAGGCTGATAAATATCTTCATGTGATGGTGTATGGCGAATATGCTCAGGAAAAGCCTGTAGAATTGTGCCGATTATTAGCTGAAGCAACTCCTGATCCTTTAGAAATTACTTATTTGGTCAACAGCGGTGCAGAAGCAATCGACGGAAGTTTAAAATTAGCAAAAAGATATACCGGAAGAGAAGAAATTGTCTCTTTCAAAAACTCTTATCATGGCAATACACACGGTGCATTAAGTGTTTCTGGAAATGAAATCCACAAAAGAGAATTCCGGCCTTTATTGCCGATGGTTTCTTTTATTGAGTTTAATAATGAAAACGATTTCGATAAAATTACAGAAAAAACAGCCTGTGTACTTCTTGAAACCATTCAAGGAGCCGCGGGATTTTTAGTTCCGGATACTGATTATTTAATTAATCTAAAAAAGAGATGCGAAGAAGTAGGTGCGCTTCTTATTTTAGATGAAATTCAACCGGGTTTTGGACGAACAGGAAAACTCTTTTCTTTTGAGCATTTCGGTATCGTTCCCGATATTTTGGTGATGGGAAAAGGAATGGGCGGTGGTGTTCCTGTCGGAGCATTTATGAGTTCTAAAAAAATAATGGAAACGCTTTCTCATTCTCCCAAATTAGGTCATATCACAACTTTTGGCGGAAATCCTCTGATTGCTGCAGCTTCACATGCAACATTAAAGGAAGTTTTAGAAAGCGGGTTAATGAATGAAGTTGATGAAAAAGAAAAGTTATACAGAGAACTTTTGGTTCATCCTAAAATAAAAAACATAAACGGTAAAGGGTTGATGCTTGCTGTAAATCTTGGAACTCCCGAATTTACACTCAATGTTGCCAAGAAATGTATGGAAAAAGGTCTTATTGTTTTCTGGCAGTTGTACCGAAATGAATACCTGAGAATTTCGCCGCCGCTTACTATTTCTAAAGAAGAAATTACAGAAGGATGTAAGATTATTCTTGATGTTTTAAATGAAGAAGAGTAGAAATATCAATCTATAAAACCATACTTTTTCTTGACGTTTTTTGATGTAATTTACTTTTAAAAACCACTATTAAATTTCATTTTGAAGCAATGGAAATATTTCTGATAAAAATCATAAAAATATAGATAGAATTTTGCGTAATAAAAAAATTAATTTATATATTGCGTGACGTTAAAAACAAGTTATATGGCGAAACATAAAGTCCATTACGAATTCCCAATGCACTGTCTTTCAGAGATTTTGTATGAATATTTGGCAACTGCCGAGGGATTGTCTGAATGGTTTGCGGATGAGGTGATAGAGAAAGGCGATGATTTCTTTTTCAGTTGGGGTGGAGGTCCTGCTGAAAAGGCTACTTTAATCAGATATAAGCCTGAAGGTTTCGTACGTTACAGATGGGAAGAAGACGAAGGAACAAAAAATTTCTTCGAAATGACTATTACAATTGATGATATTACAGAAGATCTAGCTTTAAATATTACAGATTTTTGTGAAGAAGGTGATGAGGAAGAAAATGCAATGTACTGGGAAAATCTTATAGAAAACCTTAGAATAAAATTAGGTGCAGCTTAATTCAGCGGTACTGTTTAATGAACAAAACTGATGAACGATTTATCGTTCATTATTTTTTTTTAAAAGAATTAAATTTTGAAAAATACCTATTTTACATCTGACGAACTTGAACTGAAAAACCGTGCATTTCTTTCCGGAGATGCTGTGAAGGTTTCTTTCTTTATCAGAAATTCAAAATTAATCATGGATGAAGAATGCTATTTCTTTTTAATGGCTTCCATGAGAAAAATGAGAATGAATATTCCTCTTAGTTATACGCTGGAGTTTTTTCAGAATCTTTTTAATGCAAAAGTAATCGAAGGCGAAGCAGTTCAAAACGGAATTATCAATTTCCTTGTATTCAGAAATTCAGACGGAGCTATTTTATCTAAATCATCTGTTTCATATTATTTTGAAGTAGATGAGATGGATGATGTTCTTTCTATTCATCAAAGACCTTTAGAATTAGATTTAATTAAGGAGATCAATGTTAATAATAATCTTTTGAGTAACATCAGAGTTCATTGTCCGGAAAATATTTATGGTGGAATTTACGCTCAGGAAAATGATTTGGATGACGTGATTTTATTAAATCCAAACAAGCGTATTGCCCGTTCTACAAGCGGAAATCTTTTGTTCCTAGAAGGAGATTTTATCAAGATACCCAAACAGTCGGAAGGAGCTTATATTTCGCCTTTGCTGGAGAATTTTGTGACCTTTTTACACAAAAATAATCTTGCCGATACACAGGAACATGAAATTATTGCTTTTGAATCTCAGAAAGCGGAAGAAATTCTGTTGATTTCAGATGAAAAAGGAATCTTTTCTGTAAAGAAAATTAGAAATAAAACTTTTGAAAACGCCCGCTTCACCGAATTGGTTGAAAGCTGGAGAAATAGTTTCTAAAATTGACAAACCCGGTAAACAACATTTAAAGTCCTTTACCGGGTTTTATTCTGATTAAGATCAGAAACTGTATTTTTTACTATTGTTCGTTGATGAAATCAGCAAATTTCTGAGCAATTTCTCTTTGCCCGTCGCTGCTGTTCATATATTCTCTTTCTTTTATATTGTTGATGTAGCCTAATTCAACCAACACCGCAGGAGATTTTGAGTTTCTCAGGATATGCAGATTTTCTTCTTTAATGCTGCATTCTCCCAATTTTGCAGATAATTTTTCAGCTAAAGATTTTGATTCTGAAGTTTTCTGAATGAAAATTTCGTGACCGCTTTTATTGGTGTTTGCTTCAGGAGTTCTGTTGATGTGAAGCGAAATGACCATTTCAGGATTTAGCTTGTTGATTTGTTCCGTACGCTCTGTAAGTTTGGTGCTGGTATCCTCGCTTCTTGTTAAAATCACCTCATATGTACCGTCTTTATCACTTGCTTTTTTGATTTGCCGAGCGATATTTAAAACCATATCTTTTTCTGAAACACCATTCATAGTGGCTCCAAAATCATTTCCGCCATGTCCGGCGTCTATTACGATAATCTTTTTGGTTTCGGTTGAGAAAGAAAGCATTGCAGCAGATGCGAACGATACAGCTAGTAATTTTAATGCTTTCATGATTAATTATTTAAGAGTTATCAAAGAACGTGAAAAGTATCTTAAAAATTATACAAGAAAAGCTTAAAACTTTGTTAAATTTTAAATCGCTTCATTGTGAAGTAATGATTAATTTAGGGAAATGTCTTCAGGTGCATTTGCCCACAGAAGAAACTCGCCACCAAGGTTTTGCATAATCGATTTCCATAATGTATGATCATTGGGAAGTGTGTAATCTAGGTTATAAACATCTACAACCGTCCATACTTTTTGCAAAACTTCATTTTCCAGCTGTGAGGCAGACCATCCCGAATATCCTGAAAATATTTTTACATCCTGAATGCTGATTTCATTCTGCAAAACAGCATTTATAATCAGTTCAATATCTTCTGTAAGGTAATATTCATCGTTAATGGCCGTGAAATTTTCAGTTACTTTTTTTCCTTTAATAATAAAAAAAACTTTGTCGTTTTCTACAGGCCCGCCATCATAAACTTCAATATCAAAATCAAAAAAATTCTTGAAACGATTACTCATTTTGCTGTTCTTCTTATTAAGGATCAAGCCAAATGCTCCATCTTCGGTGTGATCTATAATCAGCACGACCGATCTCGAAAAAATATCGCCGGAAATATCAGGTGTGGAAATTAATATTTTACCTTTGTATGAGTAATTCATACTCAAATTTAATAAAAATTATTTATGGAAAACCTCCACGATAAAAGAAAAATCTACGAAAAATCTCAACTTATTGAAACTGAGATTAAAGAGAACCCGATTGAGCAATTCAGAGACTGGTTCTTGGATGCGTCAGAAAATCCTTCGATTTCTGAAGCCAATGCAATGGCGGTTTCTACGTTGGAGGAAGATGGTTGTCCGCGTACAAGAATGGTTTTATTAAAAGAATATACTTACGAAGGTTTTATTTTTTATACCAATTACGATAGTAGAAAAGGGAAAGCGATCGAAAAAACGCACAAAGCCTGTCTTCATTTTTTCTGGCCAGGTTTAGAAAGACAGATTATCATCAAAGCAGATCTTGAAAAAATTGCTGAGAATCTGAGTGACGGTTATTTTCATTCAAGACCGAAAGGAAGTCAGCTAGGTGCAGCTGTTTCACCTCAAAGTCAGGAAATTCCCAACAGAAAATTTTTAGAAGAAAAATTAAAAGTATTAGAACAAGAGTATGAAAATAAAGAAGTTCCAAGACCTGAAAATTGGGGCGGTTATATCGCAAAACCTTACGAAATAGAGTTTTGGCAGGGAAGACCCAACAGGTTGCATGACAGAATTATCTATACATTAGAAGATATCGACTGGAAAATTTCCCGATTGGCGCCATAATTTGATTATTAAAATGTTGCGTCATTAGTTGCAATAAAAAAACCCCATCATATGATGAGGTTTTCTTTTTTATAATCAAAAGATTATTTTTTCTTTTTACCAGCTGCAGGAGCATTTGCTGTAGCAACAGCAGCAGATAAGTCTGCACCTGCTTTAAATTTGGCAACAGTTTTAGCTTCGATGTTAATTGGTTTTTTAGTTGCAGGGTTAATACCTTGTCTAGCCGCTCTTTCAGATACTGAGAAAGTACCGAAACCTACTAGAGACACTTTTCCTTCTTTTGTCTTCAAAGTAGTAGTTACGTTAGAGATAAATGATTCTAATGCAGCTTTTGCAGCAACTTTAGTAATACCTGCGTCTTTTGCGATGGCGTCGATTAATTCAGACTTGTTCATAATTTTTAATATTAAAAGTTAGTTAGTTATAAAAGCAAATTTAAAACAATTTTCAAATTGTGCAAATTTTTTGTAAAAACTTATTGATTTTTTTTACAATTTCTCAAAATCAATTAAAATTTGATAATTCATGTTTTTACGAAAAATCTACGTTTCGAGGAACTAAAATCATGCCAACTACTTATGTATATTGACTTTCCTAAATTTACATTATTTGATTTTACATTTATTAAATTCCTAATTTAGTATCAAGAATTGATTTTTTTTATGATATGCTTGTTAAGTTTGTAAAATAAATATAGATAATTTAGTTTGAATAAAATTAATCACCTCAATTTATGATAGTTGTAATTTTTATTTTAAAATGATTTTATTAAATATTATTAATAAATTTGCACCATGTTAATAGAAGTATTTAAATCTAAAATTCACAGGGTACGAGTTACGGCTTCAGACCTTAATTATATTGGAAGTATTACCATTGACGAAGATCTTATCGAAGCTGCCGGTTTGGTAGTCGGAGAAAGAGTTTATATCGTTAATGTCAACAACGGAGAACGTTTTGATACATACGTGATCAAAGGAAAAAGAAAATCTGGTGAGGTTTGCCTTAATGGTCCTGCTGCAAGAAAAGTACAGCGTGATGACATTATCATTATCATCGCTTATGCACAGATGACTCCAGAGGAAGCACAGGAGTTTCAGCCGAAAATAGTTTTCCCGGACGAAAAAACCAATCTTCTTACTTAAGATATGGAGAAGAAATCTAATAAAACTTTAAAATCTTTTCTCACCATAGTAATTTCGCTTGCTTTTGCAGGCTTTTTTTTGTGGTTGGCACTTAGAGGATTCGATTTTAAAGTCGTTCAAAAATCATTGGCTAAAGCAAATTACCTTTGGGTAGCTTTTGCTGCTGTATTTGCACTTTTAGCCTATTGGTTCAGGGCCATTCGTTGGAATTTATTATTAGAACCGATGGGACATAAGATCTCGAGTTCTAATGCACTTTGGTCTTTGTCTTTCGGCTATCTGATGAATCTTACAATCCCGAGAAGTGGAGAAGTAGCGAGAGCGACTGCTTTATATGGTGTTGAAAAAGTTCCTGTAGATAAATCTTTTGGAACAATTATTCTGGAAAGAGTGGTTGATTTGATCTGCATGTTGGGATTTTTAGGATTGACCTTAATATTTAAATATGATGCCATCTTGGCTTTCTATAAAAATTCAGGGATCAATATTAATCCAAATAAAATACTTATTGTTATTGGAGGATTGGCTGTAGCAGGAGTTTTATTTTTTGTTTTTAAAAATAAATTTGTTAATGTTCCTGTTCTTGGTAAAATAATCGGTTTTATTGATGGTATTCTATTAGGTCTTACCTCGATTTTCAAACTTAAAGAAAAAGGAAAGTTCATTCTATATACTATAGGAATTTGGGTTTCTTATTATTTTGCAGCCTATCTGGTTTGTTTTGCATTGCCTGAAACATCAGATTTTACTTTCGCAGACGGTTTTTTCATTATCGTTGTAGGAACTTTGGGAATGATCATTCCTGCAAGTGGCGGAATTGGTGCCTTTAATCTTGCTATGAAATATGGTTTTATGGCATTATTTCTTGCAATGGGCAAAAGTGCTGAGTTTGGTGGCGAAATGGGTTTGACGTATTCATTTATCTCGCTTCCGTTACAGATCGTGGTTATGTTGGTAATGGGATTAATTTCCATTCCGATGTTGGCAAAAGCGCGTAATACTATTACTGAAAAATAAAATTACTTATTTTAAATATATAAATCCTGTTTCATTTGAAGCGGGATTTTTTTTTGCTTAAAAATTTTATCAAATATTAAAAAAAGTTTAAAACTGTATGACTTTTTATCATTAATTTGGTTAATTCAAAAATCAAATCTATCTTAAGGGAAAAATTATATTTATAGATTATGGCGATTAATTTACAGAAAGGGCAAAAAATAGAATTAGGGCTTACAAAAATGACAATCGGTTTAGGATGGGATCCGAATGAGAGTCATGCAGGTGGTACTTTTGATTTGGATGCTTCAGCAATTATGATTGACTCCGACAGAAAGCTTGTTGGTGACGAGTATTTTGTTTTTTATAATAATTTGAATTCTCCGGACGGAGCTTTACAACATACAGGAGATGATCCCGATGGAAAAAGTAGCGATGGAGACGATGATGAAGCGATTGTTATCGATCTTGAAAAAGTAGATCCAAGAGTGGAAGAAATTCTTTTTGTGGTAACGATCGAAGATTTCGAAAGAAAAAAACAAAACTTCGGAATGGTAAGAAACTCGTACATCAGAGTTGTTGATAATAATAACCATCAGGAAATTGCAAAATATGAATTAGATGAAGATTTTTCTATTGAAACAGGTGTAGAATTCGGACGTCTTTACAAAAGAAATGGAAGCTGGAAATTTGAAGCTTCAGGCATTGGATACCGAGCAGATCTTGGTTTCTTTTTAGAGAAATATTACAAAGGTCAAATCATCAAATAAAAAACAAAATTTAAAACAACACAAAAAAGATATTAAAAATGGCAATTAATTTACAAAAAGGTCAAACGATAGATTTAAGGAAAAACGACCGTGGAGAAAGTGTTTATGACCTGTCTCAGGTAACCATCGGTTTAGGATGGGATGTTCGTAAGCAAGGAGGTTTTTTCGGAAAAATGTTCAGTAAAGAAGCAGAATATGATTTGGATGCAGTTGCTTTTCTTCTTGATGGAAACGGAAAAGTTGCCAACTTAGGAAGAACGGTTCAGACTAATGACGGAAGACAAATGGGACTGTATCAAGGAGATGTAATTTATTTTAATTCGATGCAGCATCCAAGTGGTCATATCTGGCTAACCGGAGATAACAGAACCGGAGCCGGTGATGGTGATGATGAACAGATTATTGTAAAATTGGAACAGTTGGACGAGCGTTATCAAAAAATCATCTTTGTAGTAACCATTTATATGGGCAGAAAAAATAATCAGCATTTTGGGATGATTGATAATGCATTTATCCGTGCGGTTGATGCAAGAGGAAAAGAAATTACAAAATACAGTCTTTCGGGCGATGCAAGCATGAACGGAATGTGTTCTATGGTTTTCGCTGAGGCTTACAGACACAACGGCGACTGGAAATTCCGTGCTTTAGGTGAACCCAATCACACCGACAGTTTTGTAGATATTCTTAAAAACTATTCTTATTAATTAATAAAATTTTTATAAAAAATATTCCATCAAAATTGATTTTCTTAAATATTTAAAGGAACTTAATTTTGATGGATTTTCAAATTTTTAATTAAATCTTTCAAATAATACTGTCGCAAAATGAACAGAAGATTATTAGCGTATTTTCTGCTGGATACTTCCGGCTCGATGAATGGCGAACCCATTCAGGCGCTGAACAATGGTTTCAACGGATTAATAAGTGCGCTCCGCTCAGATCCGCAAGCGATGGATACATTGTATTTAAGTGTCACTACTTTCGATCGTGAAGTAAAAAATATTATTCCGATGGTCGATCTGGCGAGTTTTCACCCAATGGAAATCACGTGTCCCGATAGCGGTCCAACTCACACAGGAGCAGCCTTGGAATTGGTTTCAGCATTACTTCAGGTAGATTTAATTAAAGGATCAACTGAAGTAAAAGGCGACTGGAAGCCTCTTCTTTTTATTTTTACCGACGGTAAACCTTCAGATATTCAAAAATACAGACAGATGATTCCTGTAATTAAAAATATGGATTTCGGTGTCATTGTTGGATGTGCTGCAGGTCCAAAAGCTGATGAAAGCTTCCTGAAAGAACTCACCGATAATGTGGTAAAACTCGATACGACAGACGCAGCAACTTTATCTTCGTTTTTCAAATGGGTAAGTTCATCCATAACCATGGGCGGTAAATCACAAGGAACAGGCGAAAGCATCAGCCTTCCGCCACCACCATCAGAATTGAATATTATTATTTAAAATCTGTTACTAAAAATTATAAAAAATCAAACCATTAAGATGATTTAAAAAGTTACGTTTCACTAAGAAAAATCAAATAGATTTTTTGAAAAGAAAGCTGCTAAAAGCGAAGCCAAAACTTAATATTCTTAAATCCTTAATAGAACCTTAATGGTTAAATTTAAAATCTTCTAAAATTAAAAATGATGAGAAGACTTCCCATTTATTTTTTGGTAGATATTTCCGAATCGATGATTGGCGAGCCGATTGATCAGGTTCAGGAAGGTATTTCAACCATTGTAAGAGAACTAAAAAAAGATCCGTATTCATTAGAAACCGTCTGGATTTCCGTTGTTGGTTTTGCCGGTGAAGCAGAAGTGATTACGCCGTTGCAGGATATTATTTCATTTTATCCGCCGAAAATTCCTGTAGGAAGCGGGACTTCCTTGGCGAAAGGTCTCTTTAAAGTAATGGATTGTATCGATAAAGACATTGTAAAAACCACTTACGATAGAAAAGGTGATTGGAAACCTCTTGTTTTTCTTTTTACAGACGGTGTACCGACTGATGATGCACAAATTGCCATCGAAAAATGGAATAAAAACTATCACGGAAAACAAAATACGATTGCAATATCCATTGGTGAAAATACCAATCATAAATTGTTGGGTTCGTTTTCAGATAACGTTTTGTTGTTTAATAACAATTCTGAAAATTCTTACAAAGAGTTTTTCAAATGGGTGACCGATTCTATTAAGACGACAAGTCAGAGTGTGACGGAAGCCAATAAAGAAGGAATTAATCTATCTAAAATCGATCACAGTATTTTAGAAAAAGTTGATCCCGAAGCTCAACAAAGATTTCCCGATAATAATTTTGTAGTGCTGAATGGAAAATGTTCAGACTCGAAGAAATCATATTTAATTAAATATAAAAAAGCATTTACCGACTCCGGAATTGCAGGAATGCAAACCCGATATTACCGATTGGAAGGAACGTACAGAATAGATGATGCTTCGTATTACCGACTTTCTTCGGCACAGAAAAGCAGTCAGAAAATTTCTGTAGAAGAACTTCATGGTGCTCCGTCTTGTCCGCATTGTGCCAATCCGATTGCTTTGGCGACTTGTTCGTGTGGTGGAATTCACTGTTTAAAAGGCGAAGGCTACAACGAATGTCCTTGGTGCGGAACTGGCGATCATTACGGGTTCAGCAATGAAGGGTTTGATATCAACCGAACTTTAGGCTAAATGGAAAATACAATCAGGCAGATTTTGGAAAATCATAATATCCAAGACAATAAAACGATGGATAAAGTGATTTCAAAGCTGCTGACCCAGACGGAGATTCAAACTCATGTACAGCTGATTATAGAAGCTCAGAACAAAATTATGCACGAAGCAATCATTTATAAAGAAAGAGAAGAATTTGCCGATGCATTTTTTCCGATTACCAATGCACATTCCAAAAAGAAATACGAATTTGTTTTTCCGATGGCGCAATTTCCGAATATCAGAATTAAAAATATTTCCGGACTGGAATTAGCTGGTTTAAATTTTGAAGAAAACACAATCAAAGGAATTCCTTTTGAAAGCGATACTTATGATTTGAAGATCGAATTTTTTCATATTAACGACGAAGAAAATTCTGAATTTAAAAAAGCTCAACTTTTCGTCAACGCAGATCCCAAAGATTTGTGGAAAAATATTCCTTCGGATAAAGAAGCGCCTTTTCACAAAGCAGATGAAGCAAAATTTAAAGGAAATTTTTCAGATAAAAAAATTGTGATCGCTTCACAAAGAGGTCGCTCTCACGCGCATGAAGGAAAATTCAGAGATGATGATTTTGCGGTAAATGAATTGCCCAATTCCTGGAATATTATTTCGGTTTCCGATGGGGCTGGTTCGGCACAATTGGCGAGATATGGTTCTGAATTGGCAACTCAATCAATCAACGATTATTTTAAAAATACAGAAGTTTTAACCGAACTTGATATTCATCTCAATAAAATTTTCAATTTAGAAAATGAGAATTCAGAAGCGAAACAAAACATTATAAAAATTCTTTATCAAGGAGTTTCTGATACTTTTAAAACATTAAAAGATAAAGCAGAAGAACATTTTGTGACGTTGAAAGATTTGCATTCCACTTTAATTTTTGCTTTGATTAAAAAGTTTGATTTTGGATATATTATTTTAAGTTTTGGAGTAGGTGATTGCCCGATTAATCTGATCAACGAAGATTTTTCTGATGTAAAATTGCTGAACACAATGGATGTCGGCGAATTTGGAGGCGGAACTCGTTTTATCACAATGAATGAAATTTTTGATGATACTATTTCTTCACGTTTCAAAATTACGCATGCTAAAGATTTTTCTAAATTGGTTTTAATGACCGATGGAATTTACGATCCAAAATTTATCACCGAAAATAAACTGGAAGACATAGAAAGCTGGAAAGCTTTTTTTGAAGATTTAGATGGTCAAAATGAAGATGAAGTGAAGGTTGATTTCCAAAATGATGAAACAATCGATGAACAATTACTTTCCTGGATGGATTTCTGGAGCAAAGGAAATCATGATGATAGAACTTTGGCGGTGATTTATTAAATATAAAGTTAAGAAACTTATGAAAATAAAAGATTTATTAAGAATCGTTTTTAGAATTTTTGGTCTTTACACAGTTATCAATTTATCATTTACATTTTTTCCTGAACAAATTGCGATTGCATATTTAAGTAGTTCTGGAGCTTTTTTACCTTTTGATCCAGATAGCTCAATAATGCAGACCTGGATTTATTTTATAGTGGTTTTATTATTAATTACAGCTGTATTTTACTTATTGATTATAAATCCGGATATTATTATTAATAAACTAAAACCTAAAAGTTTTTTAGAAGAAACGATTAATTTTGATAAATTAAACTCCGAAAGTTTACTTCAAATTGCAATATTATCCATTGGAATCTTAATATTGTTTGATTCAATACCCAATCTCATAAATAAATTATCACTTCTTTTCAAACTGAAAAGTATGAACGAACATTTAGGCGATAATTTTAATACCGTTGGTTTAAATTATGAAATTATTACAGAATCCGTTAAAGTGTTGTTGGGCTTAATTTTTATAATATTTCAAAATCAAATAGGTAAAGTTTTGTATCGCCAAAATGTTAAATAAGAATCTTTCATGAAAAAAACAACCACCGTTTCCTCAATTTTAAACACTACAAAATCTTATGAATATGTAGATGAAAACCCTGTAAAAGGTGGGGTGAAAGACGTTTATTTTTCGCCTGACAGAAAATATGTGGTGGCTTTTTACAGAACACCTTTGGAAAACGAACAAAAAGAAAGAATCAAAAGAATTGTTTCAACTTATTTGGTGAATATTCAAAATGGAAATGCTTCAGAATATTATTTAGATGAGGTTTTCAGATGGCCTTATGATATCGTTCAGAAAAATAATTTAACCGGAATTGTTGTTCCTGTCTATAGTCAAAAATTCTTTTTTGCTAAAGGATATGTCGGTTCAGATAATATTGCGGGCGGAGATAAAGTAGGGAAGTGGTTTACGGCTCCGATGTTCAGAAACCAACATTATCCACTTCGCTTAGATAAATCTGAATTGGGAGATTGGTTAAGTTACTTTCAAATCTCCATCAATATTACTCGAGGAATTAAAAAACTGCATCAGATGGGTTTGGCGCATTCAGATCTTTCTTATAATAATATTTTGGTTGATCCGGTGACGAAATCGGCCTGTATCATTGATATTGACGGATTGGTGGTTCCAAAATTGTTTCCGCCTGAAGTGATTGGAACTGCAGATTTTATTGCTCCGGAAGTTTTAAAAACAAAACATTTGCATCTGCATGATCCCGGAAGACAGCTTCCGAATCAGAAGACCGATCTACATGCTTTGGCGGTTCTTATTTATATGTATTTGCTTCGCCGTCATCCTTTGCGAGGCGGTAAAATATGGGATCTTGATTCTGAAAAAGATGAAATATTATCGATGGGAGAGAAAGCTCTTTTTGTAGAGCATCCAACGGATTCCAGCAATAAAGTACGAGTAGAATATCTTAAAAAATGGGATGCTTTTTGGGGCGATCCCAATAAAATTCCTTACGCCGTTACCGGACCTTATTTATCTGAATTGTTTAAAAAAGCTTTTATCGACGGGCTTCATGAGCCAATAAAAAGACCTTTGGCAAATGAATGGGAAACGGCTTTACTGAAAACCGTAGATTTAATTCAGCCTTGTCATAATCCTGAATGTAATGAGAAATGGTATGTTTTTGATAATACGCAAACTCCAAGATGTCCGTTTTGTGGAACTTCGCACAAAGGAACTTTGCCGGTTCTTGATCTTTATTTTAAATATGATGATGAGGTTTGGAAACCTGAAAACCATCGATTGATGGTTTATCATGATCAGTATTTATTTAAATGGCACGTTTCAAGGAAGGTGATCCGCAATGAAAGTCTGACTTTCGCAGATAAAAAACCGGTTGGGTATTTTACTTTTTATCAGGATAAATGGGTTTTGGTGAATCAAACTTTGACTTCTATGAAAGATTTAACCGAACAAAAAGAGATTCCGCCCAATTCAATGGTTGAATTGTCTGAAGGCAAAAAAATATTGCTTTCTAATGAAGAAGGCGGAAGAATTATTTATGTGACGATGGCAAATCAATAGATATTTTTGTCAAATATTTTATTTTAAAATAGCATATAGGATTACCAAAATAAGAAGAATCCAAATAAAAATAAAGGTAGTTCCTCCTTTTTTGGTAACATATTCTTTTTGAGTTTCTAAGTCAGGATACTTTTTTTCTGCTTTTTCAATTGTTCTTTTTGCTTTTTTTAAATACAAATAATTACCTGTAAAGCCAATGAATAATAAAAAGAATAAGGAAAAGGCAATGTTAAAAATCGTAGTGTTATCATAACCAATCATTTCAGATAGAAAATGTCTTTCAAACAAAGTTTCTAAAACAACGAAAGAATAAATAATAAAAAGTTCAATGTACATTTTTCTATAAAAAAACCAAAAAATGCCAAAAATTAAGGTACCGTAATTGAAAGTAAATTTTTTATTGTTTTCTAGTAATTTTAATTTTTCAAGATAATAATCTTTTCTTTCCTGAAAGAAACTTTCGTATAATTCAATATTTTTTTTCATATTTTGTTGTTGATACTAAAGTAAGAAAACTTTTAATAACTATTTTCATTGTAAAATTGTTATCTGTTTATTACAAGCAATCATTTTTCAACTCGATCGGATTTTAAAAACTTTTAAAAACTCTATTTACTATTTATCAAATTTCTCCACTACTTTTATAAATAAAAACCCCAAAAGCATTGCTTTCGGGGCTGTATTTTGTTTAAGATTAAATCTTATTATTTTCTCGGTTTTTCTACTCCGATCCATGCTTCACCTTCTCTTTTTACCTGGCTTAGAATGAATGTTTCAAAATCGTCTGTCTTGTATTCGATATTATCTTTATTTTGCTCGAAAGGCATAATGTAGAAGAAATCTTTATCTGTTTTGTCAGCTTTTGACCCCTTTTTTACAGTAGGCATATATTTTCTTTCAAACTTATACTTCGGAAGATATTGCTTTACAGAAGCATAAAATTTCGCATTATCTTTTTCGTTAGGAATGATATCAACGATTTTAAATTTATCATTTTTCTTATCAACCCAAAGATAATAGTTGGTCTCTTCTTGTGTCTTTTTATTTAGAGAAGCAAATCCAAAAAATTCTTTAGGAACCAATTGCTTGATTTTTTCAGCGTCTACTTTTGTGAAATATTCACCTTGTGAAGGATCTACATACGTTTCCAAATTGTAAAGCAAAACTTCATTGTTCTGGAAGTTTTTGTTTTTGAAATATTGGTCTAAAGATAATTCTGCTGTTTTTCTAAGTTCTTTTCCTCTGTCATCCAATTTTTTTGTTGGGTTTTGAGGATTTACTTTTTTTACAAAATTGTAGAGTACAACAGGTTTTACATCTGCAAGGTGAGGAAATGTTTTAAGCTGTTCAGCTTTTACCAACCAATAATATTGCTGATAGTAATCATCTTTGTCAACTGGTTTTACACTTTTATAAGAAAGAGCGAGTTTTTTAGAATTGAGAAATTTTCCGTATTTACCTTGTCCGAAAGCTAAGCTTGTACACAGTAAAGCAAAAAAAATAGTAATGTTTCTTTTCATTTTACAACAGAGATTATTTTTTATTTTCCAAATATAATTATTTATTAGATAATAAGTTTAATACTTAGTTAAATTATACAAATATTATTGATTTTATTGAATGAAAAATCCTGTACGGATACAGGATTGATAAATTTGGTCGATTTTAGTAAGACGTTTCATGTACTTTTACTGCTCTTCCACTTGGGTCGTTCATCTTTTTGAATGCTTCGTCCCATTCTAATGCGATAGGAGTGGAGCATGCTACAGAAGGAACCGATGGAACAGTTGCAGCTGCAGTTTCGCTTGGGAAATGTTCCTCAAAAATTGTTCGGTACCGATATTCTTCTTTGTTTTGCGGCGTATTTAAAGGAAATCTGAATTTTGCATTTGCCATCATTTCGTCAGAAACGTATTTTTCAGCAATATCTTTTAAAGTGTCGATCCATGAATAACCAACGCCATCGGAAAACTGTTCTTTTTGTCTCCATGCAATAGAATCCGGTAAAAGATCTTCAAAAGCTTTTCGTAGAACCCATTTTTCAATTTTTCCTTCTTCTTTGCGAATCATTTTATCTTCGGGGTTTACATTCATCGCAATATCCATGAATTCTTTATCCAAAAACGGAACTCTACCTTCAATTCCCCAACTCATCAGTGCTTTATTGGCTCTTAAACAATCGTATAAATGAAGTTTATTGAGTTTTCTTACGGTTTCATCATGGAATTCTTTAGCGTTCGGAGCTTTATGGAAATACAAATATCCACCAAACAATTCGTCTGCACCTTCACCTGAAAGCACCATTTTTATTCCCATTGATTTGATGACTCTTGCCAAAAGATACATCGGAGTAGAAGCTCTGATTGTTGTTACATCGTAAGTTTCCAAATGATAAATCACATCACGGATTGCGTCAAGACCTTCCTGAACGGTGAAGTTAACTTCATGATGAATAGAACCGATATGCTCCGCCGCTTTTTTTGCCGCTGCCAGATCGGGAGAACCAACCAATCCAACGGCAAAACTGTGCAGCCTCGGATACCACGCTTCCTGGGTGTCGCCACTTTCTATTCTCTGTCTTGCAAATTTTGCGGTAACAGCAGAGATAATTGAAGAGTCTAATCCTCCCGAAAGCAAAACGCCGTAAGGAACATCACTCATCAATTGTCTGTGAACAGCATCTTCCAATCCTTTTCTGATTGCCTGAATATCTGTAACGTTGTCTTTTACGGCATCAAAGTTCTCCCAATCTCTTTTGTACCATTGCTGAAGCTCATGCCCTTCAATATTATATAAGTAATGTCCCGGTAAAAAAGTTTCAATTTTTTTGCAGATTCCTTCTAGGGCTTTCAGCTCTGAGGCAACATAATAATTTCCTTCTCTGTCCCAACCTTGATAAAGCGGACAAATTCCCATGTGATCTCTCGCAATCAGATAAATATTATTTTCAATATCGTATAATGCAAAAGCAAAGATGCCATTCAGTTTTTCAATAAAATCTTTTCCGTATTTCTGGTAAAGAGCAAGAATAACTTCGCAATCAGATTCGGTTTGAAATTCATAATCGGGAAATTCTTCTTTTAGTTCTCTGTGATTGTAAATTTCACCATTTACGGCAAGTACAATTTTTCCATCTTTTGAAAACAAAGGCTGTTTTCCTGAAGCCGGATCTACGATAGCTAATCTTTCATGAGAAAAAACAACTTTTTCACTTTGAAAAACTCCACTCCAATCGGGACCGCGATGACGGATTTTCTTAGACATTTCCAAGACTTGAGGTCTTAATATTTCAGTTGACTGTTTTGCGTCAAATAGGCAAACGATTCCGCACATATATTATTTATTTGAAACAAAACTAGATATATGATTTAAAAATTACAACTAAAAATTTCATTTGGTTTAAATTTTTAACTTTAAACGATTTTTTAGTTAAATAATTCAATCAACACCGTTGAAATTTACAGATAATCTGAATTTTTTTCACAATATATTTTTTGTGGTTCATTAAGAGACAATAATTAAATTTTTTTTCAGATTTGTTGTAGCTAATTCAAATATTTTTCTCACCTTTGTTGCTCGAAATAATTTTTTTTCATCATTTGTGTTTTTACCTCCTTGTAATAATATTGCAAGGAGGTTTTGTTTTTACTCATTACCTAATAAAACTCCTGAAATATTCCATGCGCTGAAACTCGTTCCTTCCGGCTCTCCCTGAGGGATTTTCACCTGAATAGTATGTTTTCCTGCTTTCAAATCTCCTAAAGAAATAAAGTTTGGATTGGTAACTGTTCCGGGACACCAGTTTGATCTGCTGAGATCTGAAGACGAAAGTCCGTCAGCAAAATTTCCCGAAGCAGGATTGAATAACCGGTAAGAACCGCATTCTGTTCTCCAGGGTGTAAATGAAAATGCTATTTTTCCGTCCAGATAAATTGAATTGGCTTTAGGAATAAACTCGTCGCCGTTTTCCCAACCTCCATGTCCGGTGGTAATGTATCTTAACTGTGCATTTTTAAGATCTTTTTCTAAATTAAATTCCACAAAAAGTCCTTTGTCGTTGTTAAACATCGTTGCATAATCCTGACCCGCCATTTCCATAATATTGGTTGTGTTAAACAACGGAATAACCTTATTATTTTTGTTAACAATCTGTTCGCTGTTGTGAATTGTAATATCTAAACTCACTTTGTGACCGCCTTTGTCATAGTTTCCAATGAAGGTTCCAATCCAGAGTTCTTTTTCAGAAAGGGAAGGCTTTAATTCTGTAATATCCTGACGAAACGGACTTACGGTTTGCCAGGTTTTGTCTTTTAATTCAATATGATTGAATTTATTGATTCCAAAAGAGGTGAAAAATCGCATCAACTCAACCGCTGGCTGATAATTTTGGTTAGAAACGACTCCGTAATATTGTTTTCCATTACCATTTTCATAAAGAGGAAGTGTTTTGGCTCCTTTTTCTAAACCATCAAAAAAAGTTTGTGACTTTTCTTCAGGAATAAAAAAAACGGTTCCTGTTCTGTCGTAAGCATCACCATTGGATTGTTGCTTCAATTCGACAAAAATATTATCGCCTTTAGCAATTTTAGGAAATTTTATCTTTTTTAAAATAATAGTTCCATTGGCAAATCTTTTTATTTTTTCATCTGATTTTGATTGGTCTGAGAAATTAATTATTTCATTTTCGAAAACTTTTAATGTCGTAAATCTGCTTTTCCAAAGTAAATCTTTATAGCTCAAAAGATCTGTCGTAGGAATAGTCTTGTTAATAATCTTATCAATTCCCGTTGTTTTAATTTTCTTAAGAGAAACTGCAGTTGTTGCTGAATTACCGTTTCTTTCAATTTGCAATACCAATCCTAAATTCTGTCCCAGACTTGATGGTCCGCCTTTGATTTTTAAATCATTCGTATACCAAACTTCAATCGTGTTTGAATTGATTTTTGTAACTGCTTTTTTACAGTTATAGCCTAAAATCTTTTTAGTTTGTGCAGTCAATTCAAATTCCTGTTTAGCAATTGATTCTTTGTCTGAAGTTGAAATAGCTTCATTCGGTTTTAAAAAAGCATACGAAACAATCGTATTCGAAGGTTTTTCTATTTTGCTGATTTCAAAAGGATAATCATTTTTCTGCTCTTTAATTTTTGTATTTAAAATAAAGTTTTCATTTTCATTAACCCATACAATTACTTGATTCTGATTGGGCTGAACTTTTCCGTTGTACGAACTTTCATATTGAATTTCGTAGGTCTGGGAAAAACTTAAAACAGATAAGAAAATAAAAAAACTTACTAAAATAGATTTAAACATGATGATTGATGGTTTTTACAAAGATAATGTTTGATTTAGATAATAAAAACTCTGAGAAATTCTTTGAAAATTATTTAAAAATAACCCTCACAGGTTTCAAAAACCTGTGAGGGTTGAGTTTAATAAAAAAAAACTACTCCAAAAAATAGAGTAGTTTAGTATAATGTATTGATTAAATCTTTAAGAAAGTCTTTCGATCAAAGCCATGTAGAATCCGTCGTAACCTTCACTTGGCATTACTTTTTCGTCTTTAATCATTTTATAATTAGGGTTGTTTTTGATGAATTCATCTACTTGCAAATTGTTTTCAGAAGGCAGAATAGAGCATGTTGCATACACCATTTTACCACCAACTTTCAGCATTTTAGAGTAATCCTGAATGATCTGTTGCTGTTCTTTTTTAATTCTGTCGATAAAATCCTGGTCAATTTTCCATTTACTGTCTGGATTTCTTTTTAAAACTCCTAATCCGGAACATGGCGCATCAATCAAAAGTCGGTCTACCTTATCATGAAGACGTTTGATTACTTTCGTATCAGAAATCATTCTCGTTTCAATATTGTGAGCTCCGGCTCTTTTTGCACGACGCTTTAATTCAGCAAGCTTCCATTCGAAAATATCAAGAGCGATAATTTGCCCTTTATTTCCCATTAAAGCTGCTAAGTGAAGGGTCTTTCCACCTGCGCCTGCGCAAGCATCAACTACTCTCTGGCCTTCTTTTACATCAAGAAAATAACCGATTTTTTGTGAAGAAGCATCCTGTACCTCAAACAAACCTTCTTTGAAAGCCGTGGTAAGAAATACGTTTTTCTTTTCCTCAAGCTGTACCGCATCAGGATAATTTTTAATAGGATAAGCAACCACATCTTCATCTGCAAGATCAGAAATAAGCTCTTTTGGAGTAGTTCTCAGAGAATTTGCTCTTAAAACGGTCGGTGCTTTTTCATTTAAAGCAAACATTTCCTTTTCCCACTTATTGCCCAATTCTCTTTCTAGAGTTTCAACAAGCCATTCCGGGATAGAATGTTCAATTGCTTTGGTAGGAACGGTTCCTTTTCTAAGTTTTGTAGTAATGTCGGCAATTTTGATTCCTTCAAATTCTTCAAATCTTTTGTAATTGGTCTTGCTCCAAAGCAGATAAGCAATAATCAATTTATAGATGTTGGTGGGTTTCACACTTTCACCCATATAATATTCAAGGCGTTTTTTCCAACGGATAATATTATAGAAAATCTCAGAAACAACGGCTCTATCCTGGCTTCCCCATTTTCTGTTCGCTTTCAAAAGTCTTTCGATTACTTTATCGGCATATTTGTTTTTTTCGAAAAATGTTTCCTGTAAAGCATCGTGAATACCGATTGCCAGGTTTCTGTGAATTAATTCCATAAATTGCTGTAAGCTGTTTGAACTTGCAAAAATACGAATTTATGTTTAAAGTTAATGATTTGTAGTGATGACTTATAGATTATGATTTTTGTGTTTTAATTTAATTTGAAAAAAAGAGGTTGTTTACTTTTGCCTAACTTCTAACTTCTAACTTCTAACTTCTAACTTCTAACTTCTAACTTCTAACTTCTAACTCAAAAACCTACCTTTGCAAAAAATTAATAAAATGAGTGACGCAGTTATTTGCCCGAAATGTAGTTCTGAATTTACTTATGAACAAGATAACTTAATGGTCTGTTCACAGTGTTTCCACGAATGGGATCCTAAGGAAGTGGGAAATGAAGATAAGATTTTAGACATCAATGGAAATGAGCTCCAAAATGGAGATTCGGTAATTGTAATGAAAGATCTTCCGGTAAAAGGTGCTCCGAAACCTGTAAAATCAGGAACTAAAGTAAAAAATATCCGTTTAAGACCAAACAGCGATCATAATATTGACTGTAAAATTGATGGTTTTGGCGCAATGGCTTTGAAATCTGAATTTGTAAAGAAAGCTTAATATACAAGGAATGTTGGTTTTTGGTAATTAGAATTGTCTTTAAACTAATTGCCAAAAATCAATAAAAAAAAGGAAAGAGTTGGACAGTGTAATCTTTCAAAGACTTGATTGCATTAATGCTAATGTAGGTCTGGAAGGCAGAAAGAGAATTAACCAAAAATTTCCTTATGTTGTTGTCTTACAAATATATAGAAATATTACAGAAACGTTTGGCTAAATCATTGGAAATTATCCACATACTAACATTAAGTGGCTTAATATTTTCTTAATATTAAAGATGTTAATCAAAAGTAATTTTAACCGAATTTTCAAGTTGATGATTACTAAACATCACCATTTCCCTGTTTTTAAATTTAATCTTATTCCAGTAATGATTTCCTGCGAATCTGCTTTCCAAAACTTCAGCTTCTTCACCATTTTCAGATATTTTGATCTGATGTGGATAATAAAAAAATCTGGAAACCGGTAATTCTGAAATTTCATTCTCACTGAAAATATTTACTTCCCCAAAAAGTTTGGCTACATAAGGATTGTAAGGATCTTTATATGTTTCTTCTGCCGAATTATTTTGAATCAGTCTTCCGTTTTGTAGAACGATAATTTGATCAGTCCATGCAATAATATCCTGCAGTTCGTGAGTGGAAATAACCAAAGAAATATTATTCTCTTTTACATACCTGAACAGTTTTTCACGAAGCTCAATTTTTCTCGCAAAATCAAGATTACTAAACGGTTCGTCAAGTAAAAGTAACTTTGGAAGTACAGAAAGTGCTCTCGCAATGGCGACTCTTTGCTGTTGTCCGCCACTCAAATTTTTTGGTAAAACATTCGCAAATTCAACCAAACCAACAACATCCAAAAGTTCTAAAACTTTCTCTTTTTTCTTGGCTAAATTGATATTGGAAATAAATTTACCAACATTGTCTGCAACCGTTGCATAAGGCATCAGATCAAAGTTTTGTGCTACAAACTTCATTTCAGCTTCACCCGGAACGAGATTTCCTTTAGGACCCATCAGTTTTCTGCCTTCAAAAACAATTTCCCCCTGATTCCAGTCGTGTAATCCGTAGATAAGACTTAGTAACGTAGATTTTCCACAACCACTTTCACCTGCCAATGCGATGATTTTACCTTCATCCAGTTTCAGATTAAAGTTTTGAAAAAGCGGTTTTTCCTGAGAATGAGAAAAATATAGGTTGTTTATCTCTAATAGCATACTGCAAAAATAAGGGTTTTTGAGGAAGACTGGCATATTTTTAGTAATTTAGCCATGCATAAATTATATCAAAATGAAAAGAATATTATTTTCTCTCGCTATTCCGGCTTTATTAACTGTTGTTTCTTGTTCTAAAGAAAAACCGGTAACAAGTGATACCAATGAGGTTACCACAACGAAAGACGGAAGCCGATTTGTTTTGGATACTTTAAACAGTAATGTAGAATGGAAAGGGTATAAAGTTTTTAAATCTGAAAATACGAGTCATTTCGGAACCATCAAATTTGAAAGCGGTGACGTGACGATAAAAGACGGGAAGCTCGAAAGCGGAAAATTTGTGGCTGATATGGCGTCTCTAAGTTCTGAAGATTTAAAAAATGATGCGGAAAAATTAGGAAAACTTAACGGTCATTTGAAAAGTGCCGACTTTTTTGAAGTTGAAAAATTTCCGACAGCATCTTATGAAATTACAAAAGTAAGCCCTTCTGCAGAAGGTGATTATAATACCGTATTAGACGGGAATTTAACGGTAAAAGGTATTACAAAACCTGTTCAGTTTAAGGCGAATGTTGCTGTAAATGGGGGAGAAGTGAGTATTGCTACGGAACCTAAAGATATTATGAGAGAAGAATTTGGAGTAAAATTTCAATCTCCTGCTGCAAATGGGGTAATTAAAAATGAAGTAACGCTACAGATAAAGGTAAAAGCTTTAGAGAAAAAGTAATCTCAATATAAATCTGATGAGTAAGGCGATATAAATTGTATTATTACAACAGTTTTTTTAGTTAAATCGAATAAAAGTCAAATTAATTATATAATCTGTTTCTCACGAGACAGATTTTTTTATGATAAATTGAAAAGGTTTTTTAAACTGAAAATCGTATTTTTGCAAATACATTTTTTTGAAAGGGTAAAACAATGATTGAAAAGATAGAAGAATTGCTTGTTGAGGTCAATGGCTTCAATACGACAAGTAAAGAGGAAATAGAAAACTTCCGAATCAAGTATAATGGGAAAAAAGGAGTTCTGAATGATTTTTTTGAAAAATTTAAAGAACTTCCAAACGACCAGAAGAAAGAGTTCGGACAGAAAATCAATACTCTGAAGCAAGCGGTAAATGTAAAGCTGGAAGATCTAAAAAATGCTTCTGCTTCTTCTATTATCCTGGAAAAAGAAGATCTTACAAAACCTGCTTTTCCTTTAGATTTGGGATCGAGACATCCCATTAATTTAGTAAAAAACAGAATTATTGAGATCTTTAAATCCATTGGTTTTGCCGTTGCAGACGGGCCGGAAATTGAAGATGACTGGCACAATTTTACTGCGCTTAATCTTCCGGAATACCACCCGGCAAGAGATATGCAAGACACTTTCTTTATCGAGCAGAATCCTGATATTTTATTGAGAACACATACTTCTTCGGTACAAATTCGTTATATGGAAGAAAACGAACCGCCTATCAGAATTTTGTCTCCGGGAAGGGTTTTCAGAAATGAAGCTGTTTCTTCGCGTTCGCATTGTATTTTCCACCAGATCGAAGGTTTATATATTGATGAAAAAGTAAGTTTTGCAGATTTAAAGCAAACGATTCAGTTTTTCACAACTGAGCTTTTTGGTAAATCTAAAATCAGAATGAGACCTTCATATTTCCCTTTCACAGAGCCGAGTGCAGAGATTGATGTATATTGGGGATTAAATTCTGAAACCGACTATAGAATTACAAAAGGAACAGGTTGGTTGGAAATTATGGGCTGCGGAATGGTAGATCCAGCTGTTTTGACGAATGTAAATATTGATTCTGAGAAATATTCAGGTTATGCATTCGGAATGGGAATTGAAAGAATTGTAATGCTTCTTTATCAAATGAGCGACATTAGAATGTTTTTTGAAAACGATATCAGAACTTTAGAACAGTTTAAAACACTATAATTTAAAATATTAAATAAATTTAAATCCTGTGAATTTTCGCAGGATTTTTTATTAACTTTATAAAATCACTTAAAGACGAAGTTTTTGAAAAAAACATACAGTCTTTTGATGAAATTTAGAGAATAAAATATAGTTGTTTCAATAAATATTTTAATCTAAATAAGTGATAGTGTGCCAGAATGTTTTTTACAGCCTGTGAATCAGACTTTTAATCTGGAATGATTGTAAAAAGCTTTAAATACATGTATATGAAATCAAAAGAAGACCGTCCAAAATCATTGAATTTTAGATTCAGAAAAATTGTTCACTACTCTCTTATCTTTTGTATTCTATTAATACAGCTTATTATTGCAGCTTTTTTTTATAATGAATTTATCAATAGAAAAAATTTAGCATTTATAGAAAATCAACTGAAGGAAGTGCTTTCTCTGGAAAACTTAACAGATGATTCTCGAAAAGAGCTTTTGAATGCTCAGGATTTTCTTCAGCAATATTTAACTAAGGCTGATGAAAAATATTTGAATTCCTATTTTGTGTCCTTAGATAAACTTGGTAAAAATTTAGATAACATCAATCGATATGAGTCTAAATATCCGAGGCTAAAAAATATATTAAAATTTAAAAAAAATGATTCTCTAGGAAGTAAAAACCTAAAGACGTTGATTGATTCTACTTATCAGTATTCTACAAAATCAAATTTTAGAGCTCCTACTTCTATACCTTCTATTAAAAAATATGATGGCAATTACAATCTGGATAAATATGATTTTCAAGTAGAAACAAAAACGATTACAGATACTATTAAGAAAAAAGGCCTTTTTGGTCGTTTGGGAGATGCCATCACAGGAAAGCAAAGAGTGCGTAAAGAAAGTACGATCATTACTGTAAATAAAGGTAAAATACCTGAAGCCGCTGCCATAAAAGCAGATATGGACAGTATTATGAGCCTCGTGGAAAATCACTATTCTGGTGAAATAAAAAAAATGCAGGTGCAGGTTGCTGGAAAGCAAAATGACACCAATAAGTTTTATACCATTTTTAATAATCTTTTGGTGTATAGTAATGGGGTAATGAATATCTATGATTTTGCGATTAAAGATTCTAAAGCTGATCTTGAAAAGCAATATGCTCTGCTAAATTCTGAAAATAATAAGATTAGAACAAATCTGATTTTGGGAGCAATGGCTTTGATGTTTATCGTTTCCATATTAATTATGTATCTGACAAGAATTGCATTTGTATATGAGAATCAGCTGAAAGCAGCCAATAAGCAAATTAAAGAAAACCTTAATTTTAAAAACAGAATTCTGGGAATGCTGAGCCACGAATTGCGCTCGCCTCTGAAGATTATCGGCATTTTTATCAGAAAGATTGATAAAAAAACCAATGACGACAGTATTAAAGAATATTTAAAGTCAATTAGTTTTACCAACAAAACTTTATTGATGCAGGCAAATCAGATTTTAGAATATACCAAAAATCAACATGTAGAAAACCATCTTGTTCTTGTAGTTTTTAATCTTAAAAATGAAGTGACCTCTATTTTAAATTCAATAGAACCATACATTGAAACAAGAAATAATAAATTTATTTTTGAAGAAAATATTGATCCGGAAATTGAAGTGTATTCTGATAATACGAAGATTAATCAGATCTTTATGAATATACTTGCCAATGCAAATAAATTTACTGAGAACGGAGAGATTAAGGTCGTAACCAAAGCTGAATCTGTTGATGAAAGCTATGTTTCTCTGATGACTACAATAAGTGACACCGGGGTGGGAATTTCTAAATCTGATCTCGAAAAAATATTCGAGCCTTATTATCAGGGAGTTTTATCTGAAGGGGTTGAAAATTTGGGCGCAGGTTTAGGTTTAAGCTTATGTAAGGAGATTGTAGAATTGTATTCTGGAAATATCTCGGTAGACAGCGAACAAAATGTCGGTACAACAGTACGTTTTACTATTAATTTGAATATCAATAAATGAATAATTTAGAAACTAAAACCATTAATTTTTTACTTGCCGATGATCATAGTCTCATAAGGCAGGGTATAGAATTTCTTATCGAAGAACTTGGTTTTGAAGGCGAAATTTTTCACGCATCCACTCTAAAGAAAGTTTTAGAAACTGTAGGGGTGCAGCAAATAGAAATTGTAGTAATAGACGCTATTTTCCCAGACGGAAATAGCTTAAATATAATTGCTGAAATCAAAGCGCTGAAACCAGAAATTAAAATTCTGGTTTTTTCCGGAGTTGATGAAAATATACAGTCTATAAAATATATTAATGCCGGAGCAAACGGCTTCCTCAGTAAAATGAGTGAAGAAAAAGAGATAAAAGAAGCAATTCTTAAAATTCATGAAACAGGAAAATATATTTCCTCAATTACACAGAATTTACTGATTGATTCTTTACACAATCGGAGCATCATTAATCCTTTGCAAAAGCTTACGGATAGGGAGTTGGAAATTGCAGAGATGTACGCAAAAGGATATGGTAATCTCGAAATTGCAAATAATCTGAACGTAAAACAAAACACGATAAGCACGATTAAAAAAAGGATTTTTGATAAACTACATATCGAGAACATTGTTGATTTGGCTGAACTGATCAAAAATCAACATTAGTTTTATCCTTTTACTATTAATTTTATAGATAAATATCGACAATCATGTCATAATACATCTACAATATATATTGTGGAGCTACCCCTGTATCTGCCTATTTTTACACTATAGAAATACGGGAAAAATTATCTCTTTAGGAATGATTTTTAATTTGTAAATCTAAAATAAGTTCAGGTTTTGAAAATACTAAATAAATAATTGTCATCATTACAGCTGAAAAGCTCTACGAAAGATGCCTTTAATCAAAAAGAAATAATAAAAAAGTAAGTATAATCACGGAACTGAAAAGCTTGTCCTATATACTGGAAAAGAAAGTTTTTTTAACAATAGTCCTAGAAAATGATTTCAAAAAGCATGTTAATTTAGGTTATGGAACCTTCGGATTTTTTTCGGAGGTTTTTGCTTTTATGTAGTTTTTTTTGCATAGCTCTAAGTAAGAGATGCTAATTTAACCTAATTAATTTATTGTCGATAAATATCTATACGAACATCGAAATACATCTACAATAAATAGACTGAATAAAACTCAATATCTTCTTATTTTTACATTATACAGATGAAAGGAAGAATTTTAAGTCGCTAATTCAAAATAAACTTTTAAGTCATAATAAATTAAATTTTGAACTTAAGGGTGAATGGATGAAAATAATATCTAATTGGAGAATTGAAAAGTTTGCAATTAGATATTAAATATTAAAATTAATTTTTGTACTAAAATTTAAATAGAAACAATAATCTTCCACATGTTTATTGCAGAGTTAAAAAAAAACTTTGTGATAATTGAAACGATAAAGTTTTTTTATAATAGTCCTAGAAAATGATTTCAAAAATATGTAAATTTAGGATGTAAGGCCTTCGGAGTTTTTCGGAGGCTTTTTGTTTATTAAGTAGAGCTCCAATTTTTAGTTTTCAACATTATGTATTAAAAATCAGAATTTACAATCTGCTTTCAGTAAAATAAAGATTTACTCAATAGTTTTTTGTAGATAAATATCTACATGTGGATCGAAGTACATCTACAATATCTATAGTGCAATTACTGTCATATCTTCCTATTTTTACATTATAGAAACGATCGAAAAAGTTCTTTAGAATGTTTTTTATTTGTTATCTAAATAAGTTGAGATTTTGAAAATATTTATTAAAATAAATTTAAAATTTTGAAATTGGTTGAAAACACGAATGATGAGAAAAAAAAGTATGCCGAGTTCATTACAACTTATAAAAACACAATTGATTAACCTAAGTGTCATCTTTACAGAGCTGAAAGGCTCTGTAACAGGTGCCTTAAATCAATTTTAAATAATTTATACAAATAATAAATGCCCTTAGGTTACTTATAAAGTTAAAACTTTATAATAAGTGAAAGGGTGGAGTTTTTCATAAATACTTTGAATAGTATTCTACAAGTTTGTTAATTTAGGTTGATAAGTCTCCGGAAAAGTTCCGGAGACTTTTTCTATTTTGTAAACTTCAACGGAAATTTCACATTTTTATAATCATCAATACTTGCCTTTAATGAGCCAACTGCCAATTCAGCTTTTAGCAGCAACGGAATATGGTTGTAATCATTACTCACCCACATTGTAACACCTTCTTTTTCTTTAAAAACTCTTCCGCTCTTTACCGAAGGAATGATCTTTAAAGCACTGATGGTTCCGTATTTTGTCTTTAAATTTTCAGTTCCGGTGACTTTAAGTTGGAAAGGAAACATTTCGTCATCAATCCACACATTCATATTAATAATAGTTCCTACTTTTAGCTCAGCAGGAGTTTTGCTTCTCAGATAGTAAAAACATGAGAGCATATCTTGCACACCTTTTACAGATTTTATGGTTTTTGAACCATTGGCAGGCGTTTTTTTATCAGTTAAAACCAATGTGTGATTGTCGTGGTTAAAAACAGTTTGCAAGTGTTGTCTGTAGCTGCCTTCTTTCACATTTCTTACATAAAAACTAGGCAATTCTGTAGCAATATTGATATAGCTTTCATATAAATCTTCAACTTTAAAAAAAGCTTTTACAGCTCCTGTTGTTTGCCCGGTTCCTTTTACGTATAAGTGTGGGGCGCCTTTATAATTAACTTTTTTGGTCGTGAGATTGGCCGATCCGGCGTTTAAAAACCCATAGTGTATTCTTAAAGTGATCGATTCGCCGTCTGCCACATTGTTAAGTTGTGAATAGCCCAAAAAGAAAGCAAATATTGCTGTAATGGTAAGTAACTTCTTCATAATTTAAATTTTGCAAAAACACTGCCAATTTTTTCATTATCAGCTTATTGCGTCTTTTTGATAAATCTCAGTTTTTTATTTGAGCATAATTAAATATGCTTCGCATTAAAATTAGTAAATTTGCAGCTACAAATTATTAAATTATCATCATATTATGATCACTACAGATATATTGATTATCGGAGCAGGACCAACGGGACTATTTGCTGTGTTTGAGGCTGGTTTGCTTAAAATGAAATGTCACATCATCGACGCACTTCCTCAACCGGGAGGTCAGTTAGCAGAATTATATCCTAAAAAGCCGATTTTTGATATTCCGGGTTATCCGTCTGTAAATGCAGGTGAGTTGGTCGATAATTTAATGGAACAGATCAAACAGTTTCAGCCGGGATTCACTTTGGGAGAAACCGCTGTTTCTTACACAAAAGTAGATGACGAGTGGTTTGAAGTAATTACTAATAAAGGCACCGTTCACAGGTGTAAAGCCATTGCAATTGCAGGAGGTTTGGGAACATTCGAACCGAGAAAGCCAACGATGGAGAACATCGCAGACTATGAAGAAAAAGGCTTGGAATATTTTGTAAAAGAGCCTGAGCATTTCAGAAATAAAAAAGTGGTTATCGCCGGAGGTGGAGATTCTGCTTTAGACTGGAGTGTTTTCTTATCTAATGTTGCAAGTGAAGTGACTTTGATTCACAGAAGAAATGAATTCCGTGGCGCTCTGGATTCTGTAGAGAAAGTTCAGGAACTTAAAAATCAGGGTAAAATTAAATTGATTACTCCTGCTGAAGTTACTGCGATTAAAGGTGACGGAAAAGTAGAAGCGATTACTGTAGCAGTTGACGGGCAAGATCCTTATGATATAGAAACAGATTATTTCATTCCATTATTCGGTTTGACTCCAAAATTGGGTGAAATTGGAAATTGGGGATTGAATATTGAGAAAAATGCAATCGTGGTAAACAATGCTTTAGACTATCAGACGAATATCAGCGGAATTTATGCAATTGGTGATATCAATACATATCCGGGGAAATTAAAACTGATTCTTTGTGGTTTCCACGAAGCTACTTTGATGTGTCAGAGTGTTTATAACAGATTAAATCCTGGTAAAAAATTCGTTTTAAAATATACGACAGTAAGTGGAGTAGATGGTTTCGACGGAAGCCGTAAGGAAGCTGAGAAAGCAGTTGTAAAGAAAATAGATTAATTTGGTTTTTAGGTTTTGGTTGACGGTTGTTAGTTAATGCATTTCTGAAAACCAACAACCAACAACCATCAACTAACAACATTTATAATAATGAGCGATATAAATATAAAAATCACCGATAGAGAAGGTGTTACTCACGAAGTGGTTGCTCCAACGGATATGTCGATGAATTTGATGGAAATTATCCGTTCGTATGAATTGGCAGAAGAAGGTACCATCGGAGTTTGTGGTGGCATGGCGATGTGTGCTTCATGTCAGGTTTATGTGATAAGCGATCCCGGACTAGAGCCAATGGGCGATGAAGAAGATGCAATGCTTGGTGAAGCTTTCCATGTAAAAGAAAACAGCAGATTGGGTTGCCAGCTACACATGGCGATGGAGATGGAAGGTCTTGAAGTGGAGATCGCTCCGTATCCTTAGAACATTTTTATACATAATATATAAACTCCCGAAGGTTTTCTTCGGGAGTTTCTTGTTGATAAACTTTATGTTTTACTTTCCAAATAATTAATTAGCCAAAGTATCGGCGCACCTTGTATCAAAGAAATCTTTATTTTACTATTAGTCACATTTTCATTTAAAGATTTTAAATAGTCTACTTGTCTTGCTGTAATTTCTTCCTTATAGATAACCAGATTTTCTTCCAGTTGGGTTAAATCAAATATCTGTAAATCTTTAAGCTGTGATGAGAAATTGTTTGATGAAATATAGGTAGAATCAAACTTAGGATTTTCGGTAAGCTTTAGAGCTTTCTTGATCTCATTTTCAATTTCCCGTAAAAGCTGATTCTTTTTCACAAACGCAATAATCGTAGATTCATTGATTTCTATGGATTTTTCTTTGCTTTTTAAATTTTTACTGACCGTATTTTCAAAGTACTGAATTTCTTTTTTTAGCTTCGTAAATTCAATATCCGCTTGTTCAAGTAATGCGGCTACTCTGTAGAATGTTCGCTTTGCTTTTTGAGGAATCTGAGTAAAAGATTTATAGCCCAGATCATGTTCTATCTCTGCCCACGAATGTTGAAGTATACTCCTTATCTGAATTTCAAATTTAATATCTTTATACTCCTCATATCCTGCTGTTTGTGCTTTATGATCATTTAGTTGTAAAATATAATGAACGCTTCTGTACCCGAATTTATCAATCTCAATATTTCTTTTATCAATTGAGTTTTCCCAATCGATTTTAAATTCTTTATTTAGGATTTCCTCTATTTTTGAAATATCATCTTCAAAATAAGTAATAATTCGCAATGCCAAAATATCTGTAATATCCTGCAGCTTTTCGTACTTATTCTTCTTGATGACTTTTTGTGCGAGGCTTTCTTTGGTTTTTATCCGGCTTATGATTTGATGGATTGAATAATTTTTACATAATTTCCTTAAAATCTTTTCGATCTTGAAACTAAATGAAGAATACAAGTGAGATTTTTCCTCATATTGAATTAGTATTTTATTTAAATCCTCGTTTATCATAATAATTAGCCATTATTTAAATTTACAAACTTTTAATTATAATCCTTTATTAGTTACTTTTAAAGCCTAGGTTTTTTTTAAACTTCTTCTTTTGAAATCCATTTTCCAACAGACGGAGCCCGGTAATTTTTCATTTTCTCCAATAATTCATCAATCGAATCACTCACAAGAAGCATTTCCTGATTGATTTGTTTTAAGAATCCTTTATCTACCATATTCTGTACCAGCTTGATCAAATCATCATAAAAACCATTGATGTTCAGAATGGCAATCGGTTTTTTATGAAGTCCGAGTTGCGCCCAGGTTATCATTTCAAAAAACTCTTCTAAAGTACCATAACCGCCGGGAAGTACAATCACGCCGTCACAAAGATCATTCATTTTGGTTTTTCTTTCGTGCATGGTTTCTACCAAAATAAGTTCGGTAAGGTCTTGATGAGCGATTTCTTTAGATTGCAAAAAGTGGGGTAGAACTCCTATTGCTTTTCCGCCTTCCTGTAAAACTCCGTCAGCAACTGCGCCCATCAATCCGACATTAGCACCGCCATAAACGAGTTGAATATTTTGGTTTGCCAAAGTCTGTCCTAGCAAAATTGCCTGTTCTTTATATATTTCATCAGAACCAAAACTTGATCCGCAGAATACTGTGATGCTTTTCATTATTTTAATTTTTCAATTATTTTTTCCATTTTATTTTTACGGCAGACATGATTTTCAATTCTAGTCTTGTGTCTGATAAAACTTCAAATCCGTTTTTTAAATAGAATTCGAGTGGTGATTTGTAAAAACTACCATTACGTTTTTTGTCATCGCTATGGTCTATAACCCAGCCGTTCAGCGCTTTTTTATTTTGTTTAAGCTCATTCAGAACTTTTGTTCCCCAATCTTTACCATGAAGGTTTTCTGAAAGAATAATTGCAAACCATGTTTCATTTTCTCTTTTAAAAGTAATTGCCCAGCCTTGAATTTTTTCATCATTATTTGCTAAAAGAAAATGCTTGACTTCATTGAGCTTTTCAAGATAACTTTCGAAGCCGGCCATATTTTTATAAGTAAGTTTTTCAGGATATTCATTATTCCACAATTGTAAAACCTGTTCTTTTTGTACTTGATTAAGTTGATGGGTGGTTGTGATTTTCATGAATATGTTTAATCAAAAGTGATTATTTAGTAGATCATTGATAATAGAATTATTATCAATTAATTTTTTATATTTTCCTATTAATAGGTGATTGTCTATTAGAGAAAAATGATAAAATTTCTACATTTCTATCTTTAATACGATAATATACAGTGTTGAATGTAAGAATGACCGCTTTGTGAACGTTTGTATGTTCAGACTTTGGAAAAATATATGGGTTCTGCGAGATTATTTCTTAGAAGCTTTCTATTTTGTGGGCAAGTTTTGTTACTTCTTTTCTGAAAAGTTTTTTTGAAGATATTCAATTGTTTCTTCCAATTCGCTCAGTGCATTTGGAGTCCATGAAATATTATAACCACTTTTCATAGAGTTTTCTCGCTTCAGAATGTGGCTTTACATCATTTTGATCAGCTTCGGATATTCCTTTTTCAATTGATTTTTTTTCTTCTTCTGAGATAGAATTCCACCAGTCTTTTGTTTCTTCTTTCTTAAATTGCATTAGCTTTTTGATAATAGAAGTATCTTCCAAGGTAGATAACCATTGAATAAGTTCAAGCTTTTCGTTGAGAATATGTGATTTCATAATTCATCTTTCTTATTCAAATTTATGATTTTTAAATTAAATTTTAATTCTAAATCTAAAAAGCACGAAAACAAGAAACAAAAATATCCAAAATCAATCGACTTTGGATATTTTCAATATAAAAATCACATTCTTATTTTAACGGAATGTTTGCTAAAATATCTTTTGTAAAGCTCCAGAATTTCTGTGTTGAAGAAATATTTGCTTTTTCATCCGGAGAGTGAGCTCCTCTAATGGTTGGTCCGTAACTTACCATTTCCATTTCAGGATAATTTGCACCGATAATTCCGCATTCTAAACCTGCATGACAAGCAACAACGTGTGGTTTTTCTGCAAATTTTTCGGTGTAGATTTTTTCTAAAACTTGTACAATTTCAGAACCTGGTTTTGGTTTCCATCCTGGATAAGAACCGCTGAATTCAACGTTCATTCCGGCTAATTCTGATACAGATTTTAATTGTTCTGCCACCGAATCTTTAGACGAATCTACCGATGATCTTGAAAGATTCAATATTTTCAAACCACCTTCTTTTAATTCTACTCTTGCCACGTTGTTTGACGATTCTACCAAATCCTGTACATCCGGGCTCATTCTGTAAACGCCGTTGTGAAGAGATTTTAAAACTAAAATAATTTTCTTTGAATCATCTACAGAAAGTGCTTTATCAGAACTTGTAGAGTTTTCAATATTAATTTGAAGATGAGCTTCAACAGATGCAAATTCTTCTAAAATTTCTTTTTTGATTCCGTTGGTTACGTTTTCAATAAATTCACCAGCATTTCGCACAGAAATTAAAGCTACAGATTCTCTTGGTATTGCATTTCTCAAACTTCCACCGTCAATAGAGATCAATTGAACGTTTTGATTTTCCAAAGCTTTGTAAAGAATTCTTCCCATGATGATATTGGCATTTCCAAAACCTTTATGAATATCCATTCCTGAGTGACCGCCTTGCAAACCTTTTACTTCGATTCTCACGATTTGTCCGTTAGAAGCTTCTGTTGGATAGTTTTGGGTTACCGTAACATCAATTCCACCTGCACATCCGATGTCGATTTCGTCATCTTCTTCTGTGTCTAAATTTAAAAGGATTTGGCCGGTCAATTGTCCGGGTTTTAAACCTAAAGCTCCGGTCATTCCGGTTTCTTCATCAATCGTAAATAAAGCCTCCAAATCAGGATGTGGAATGTCTGAACTTTCAAGAACCGACATAATGGTTGCAACGCCTAAACCGTTATCTGCACCTAAAGTTGTGCCTTTTGCTTTTACCCAGTCTCCGTCAACTTCCATCTGGATACCTTGGGTTTCAAAATCGAAATTTACATCGTTATTTTTTTGGCAAACCATATCCAAATGCGACTGCATAACGATTGACTTACGGTTTTCCATTCCCGGAGTAGCCGGTTTTTTAATAATCACATTTCCTACTTCATCTACGGTAGTTTCCAGTCCTAAATTTTCACCAAATTCTTTGATGAAAGCGATTACTTTTTCTTCTTTTTTCGACGGTCTCGGAACTGCATTTAATTTGGAGAAATTCTTCCAGATAATTTGCGGTTCTATATTGGATAGTTCCATAAAAATTTATTTTTATCAAAATTACGAAATCGCTATGATTTAGAAACAAAAATACCAACTAAAACTCGGCGATTGCATATGACAAATAAAAACATAAATAAATACATATGAAATAAAAAATGCTCCCGAAATTCAGGAGCAGTATTTTTAGAAGCAAAAAGAGGTTTAGCATCCGCATTCACCATAAATAGGTATTTTGGTAATGCTGCCGTCCGGTTTTTCAATGGTTAAAGTACCTTCAAAAATTAAAGCTTCTTCGTGTTTTATTTTTTTTCCTTTAACAGAGATTTTATAATTCTCATTTTCAATTTCCTTGGTTAGCTCTTCGCCAGCTTCCATATCGCTTGAAGAAATCAGATTCATGGCGATTCTCTTTCCGTCGAGTTTCATGTAAGCCGTTTTTCCTGCATCATCGGCGTAAATGTATTTTTCTTGTTCAAAATCTGCTTTGTTTCTTGCAAAATAGCATGAGCATTCTTTGATTTCTTTCGGAAAAGGAAATACATCAACTAAAACTTTCTCAGGTGCAAAATCTGTTTTAGCAGAATCCTGAACCACATTCAAAGAGTCTGAAGGTTTTGAATCTGTAACGGTTTCTTTTTCCTTTTTACAGGCAACCAAAATTAAAGCTGAAAAGAGAATGATAAAATATTTCATGTGTCTAAGTTTTTGTCTATAAAGATTGTAATTAATTTAATGAATAACTGCTTCAAAATGTAAGCCATCATCAATAGTTAATTGCAATCTTGGTATTATCCTCTTGCTCTTTCAAGTAAAACCATCATTAATAGAGATAAAACGACTAAACTTTCGTCTTCATCATCAATATCAATCAGTCTGTCAAGCTGAAATCTTCTTCCGAACATTGAAGGCATTTTTTTTAGCTTAAAATATTCTTTTCCATCCATTCCTTTTACGGTGTAAGACGGGTTAAGGAAATATCCGGTAAACATTCCGATGATTGGGATTTCACCAACCATTCCGTCGAAAAATTTTACCCAAGCATTATCTTCAGTGATGGTAAACTTTTGCTGATCAGCCTCGTCTAAAACATTGTAAGAAGATTTCCAGATAGAACGCATTCCTTTTCTTGCCAATCTTCCGAAATTTTTTCCGATCGTATCTTTAATAGAATAAGATGCATTAAAATCAATCCATTGGTTGGCCTGAATTCTGAAAAGTTCTTTGGTTTTGCTTTCGTCATTGAAAACGATAACATCTTCTTTTAGTTTAAACATCTTCTGACGAACGTAAGCTACATAATTTCCTTGCCTGTCTGTAATGTTGAAATCGCTGGCAAGCGTTGTGATTTTAAATTTAAAATCCAGCGGATAGTTGAGATTGTTAAGTACCATTTAGTTTATTTCTGTTTAATATTTTGATGATCAAAGATAGTGGTTTTTTCAGATTTATGGTTGATAAGTGACTAATTCTGCAAGTTGATAGTATCACTTCAATTTTAACCTGTTAAGTTATCGACCTAATTGAATTTTGACTATTACATTTTACAACTATAATTCTTATTTTTGTGCTATGGATTACCCAAGTAAAGTATTGGCAAAAGCAGTTGAAGAGATTTCCGGGCTTCCGGGTATTGGGAAGAAAACTGCTTTGCGTCTTGCGCTTCATTTACTAAAACAGCCCAATTCCAGAGCGACAAGTTTGGGAACTTCAATTATCAATCTGGTCAATGAAATTAAATATTGCAAAGAATGCCACAATTTTTCAGATTTTGAGATTTGTGAAATCTGCAGTAATGATAAACGCAGTAATGAGCTGATTTGTATTGTTGAAGATGTACGTGACGTGATTGCTATCGAAAATACCGGAAAATACAGAGGGAAATACCTTATTTTGGGCGGAAAGATTTCTCCGATGGAAGGGGTTGGCCCTCACCAATTAAATATTCCTAGTATTGAAAAGAAGTTGCAGCAAGGTTTGGCAAAAGAATTTATCTTTGCTTTAAGCGCAACAATGGAAGGCGATACTACAGCATATTATATTTACAAAAAATTCAAGAACTCGGGGGTTCAGTTTTCAAGTATTGCAAGAGGGATTTCCGTAGGGGATGAATTGGAGTACGCAGATGAAATATCTTTGGGTAGGTCGATCACCAACAGGCTTCCATATAACGAAAAGGATTAAAAATGAATAAGAAACTTTCAATCGTTATCGTTAATTATAATGTGACTCAGCTTCTGAGAAACTGCCTTCTTTCTATTCAAAAATATTGTGAAGGAATCGATTACGAGGTTATTGTGATTGATAGTAAGTCTACTGATAGTTCTTGGGGTGACCTGATTCCCGAATTTCCGAAAGTACATTTTATTGCTTCTGAAAAGAACGAAGGTTTTTCCAAAGCTAATAACAGAGCAATAGAAACGGCAGCAGGAGAATATCTGTTGATTTTAAATCCGGATACAGAACTGGAAGGTTTTTATTTAAAAGAAATTTTAAATTTTGCTGATTCTAAAACCAATTTCGGATGTTTGGGCGTGAGAATGCATGATGCAAAAGGAAATTTCCTTCCGGAAAGTAAACGTTCGGTTCCTGATATGATCAATTCTTTCGAAAAATTATTTACCAATTTCAAAAAGAAAAATTCAAAATCATATTATCGAAATGATGTAGATGAATATGGTGTTGCCGAAGTAGAAGTCATCACCGGAGCATTTTTCCTGGTTAAAAAAGAGGTTTACGAGAAAGTTGGTGGTCTTGACGAAAGATATTTTATGTACGGTGAAGATATTGATCTGTGCTATACTTTATTGAATAACAATTATAAAAACTATTATTACGGAAAAGCATCTATCCTTCATCATAAAGGTGAAAGCACCGTGAAAGATGAGTTATATCTTGAGCGATTTTATGGAGCAATGCAGATTTTTATTGATAAATATTATAGAGTGAATAAGCCTCTGCAATATTCATTTATGAAAGCCGGTTTAAGGCTAAGGCACAAAATAGAAAAAATAAAACTCAAATAAAAAAGCAACTCAATGAATTAATTGAGTTGCTTTTTTTATCTTAAATAAAGTATTTCTTATTTATTTGCCGGAACACTTACCGGAGCCGTAGATTGAGAAGCCGGAGCTTTCTCTACAGGAGCTTCAGATTTAGTTGGAGCTTGTGGAATAGTCGGTGCTGCTTGTTTAGGTTTCCCTGTAACAACAACGCTTATCAAAATAAGAACGATGATCACCGCGCCTAAAGTCCAGGTTGACTTTTCCATAAAGTCATTCGTTCTCTGTACTCCAAACTGTGCAGGAGATGCACCTCCGAATGTACTAGAAAGACCGCCACCTTTTGGGTTTTGAGCCATAACAACGATTACCAATAAAACGCTGGCAATCATAATAAGAATCATTAATAGTGTAAATATAGTATCCATTAATTTTAATATCTTTTTGAATGGGCAAATTTAATGTTTTTTTACCGAACTGCAAAATAAGATTTAAGCTAAAATAAAAACGGCAGCGATTGCTACCGTTTTTATTAAAATATATTAATTCTTATTTGAAGTCAGAATCTTTAGCCTGGTTTACTTCGTATGATTTTACTTTCATCACCATTTCCGCACCCATTTGATTAACTGTAATCGTATAAGGCATTTTCACACCAGCAACGTCCTTGTAATCTGCAAAAGTTGTAGGAACTGTAAATGTTTGTCCCTGCGTTGATACAGTTTCAGTTTCACCAGTTTTAAGACCAGTTTTTACGCTATAGTAATATGCCTTATCACCAGATTTGATTGCGTAAGAATCTTCACCGTTGATTTTTTCAATTCCTGTCAATTTGTAATCTCCAGATTTAGAAAAACCTAATTCTTCGAAAAGCTCTGTGGTTTTCAGATTATCAGCAATTTGTTCCTTAGTCATCTGAACTTTTTGTCCACCTTGCTCCGAGTATCCTGTTTTACCATCAAAAACCTGTTTCTGAAGAGTCATTGCCCCCATAGAAACGATTTGTATTTCTTTTCCTCCTTGAGCTTTTGTTGTTTTTATATCGATGTTTTGTCCTTGCATAGACATTGAACCAGTCATTGTGTAAGAATTCACTTTCGACAAATTAGCTTTTCCACCAATTGCATTAATATACTTATCAACAACAGAAGCTACAGTTACACTTGGGTCAACTTTTTGTGCTGTCGGTTTAGCAACAGGATTTGCATACGCATCATAATATTTTACTGGGTAACCTAATTTTTCTAATCCTTCAGAAATATCAGAAGCTTTACCAGCAATGAAAATTCTGCTTTGGTTGGGTAAAATAGTTGTTTTTACTGCATTAGAAACATCAGCTGATGTTACTTTATCAATAGACTTTAAATAATTGGTGTAGAAATCATCCGGAAGATCCTGAACTTTTTGGTTTACAGCAAATCTTGCAATGGTTGCAGGTTGCTCTAATGCCATAATAAAGCTTCCTTTCAATTTAGCTTTAGCATTTTCAAGTTCGTCAGCTTTTACCGTCGAGATTGCATTAATTTCGTTTATAAACTCTTTTACAGCTTTGTCGGTTACCTCATTTCTTACACTTGCTTCTGCAGAGAAAGAAGGTGAGTATTTGCTTGCGCTCATATCAGAATAAGCTCCGTATGTAAATCCGTTTTTCTCACGAAGATTCATGAAAAGTCTGGCTTCTCCACCACCACCAAGAATATAGTTGGCGATTGTTGCAGGGAAGTAACTAGGATCTTTCATTTTCAATGTGTTCAGGTTTCCTACAGACACTACAGATTGTACTGCAGAAGGAACGTCTACTACATTGATCTCCGTTTTAGCAACATTAGAAGCTGGTTCTAATGCAGCGAATTTTGTATTGGCTTTTTTCCAGTTGCTGAAAGCTTTTTCAACCATTGGTTTCACCTGATCATATTTTACATCCCCTACAATTACAAGATATGCATTGTCTGGAGCGTAATATTTTTTATAAACATTCTGAACGTCAGCTAACTGAATTTTTTTGATCGATTCTTCAGTTTCAAATTCACCTCTTGAAGTGTTTTTTCCGTACGCTAATGCGTTTGAAACTCTTGAAGCGATTGCATCTGCGCTTTTCTCTGAAGATTTCAGACCTTCAACAGCTCTGTCTTTAGACTTTTGAATTTCGTCAGCAGAAAATTTAGGATTGATGATTGCATCAGCCATTAAACCTAAAACTTCAGGGAAGTATTTTGAAAGTGAGTTTGAAGAAGCTCCTGCAGAAGAGAAGTTTAAGTTAGCTCCTAAGAAATCAATTTTTTTATTGAATGCATCTTTGCTTAAAGTAGTTGTTCCGTTACCAAGCTGATCTGCCATGATCTCGCTTACTCCAGCTACATCACCTTCGAAGTAAGGTTGTCTGTCCATAGAAAGACTTACATTTACTCTTGGCAATTTGTTGTTTTCAACCACCATTACGGTCATTCCGTTTTTAAGCTGAAAAGTTTTTGGTTTCGCAATGTTAATCGCAGGAGTTGGTCCCGGCTTTGGCATTGCATTGATATCAATTTTTTGTGCAGAAAGCATTCCTGAAAATAAAAATGCTACGGCTATATAGGTAAATTGTTTTTTCATTGTAAAAAATTTAAATTGTATAATCATATTTAAAACACGAGGTTTTTTATATGATTACTTTTTCTCAGGTAAGTAATTAAGGACAACTCTTTGGTTAGAATTCAAATACTTTTTAGCCGCATTCTGTAAGTCCTGCTTAGTAATCGATTTGTAAATGTCGATTTCTTTATTAATCAGGTTAGTATCTCCCATCAATACGTGGTTTGTAGCTAAAGAAGCTGCAATCCCCTGAATGCTTGAATTAGCATTTACAAACTGATTTTCATACTGATTCTGAAGTTTTTGATAATCTTCATCAGAAATTAAAGTAGTCTGAAGTTTTTTGATTTCGGCATCGATGTCTGACTGTAAAGTCTGCTTCGTAGTTGCTCCCATCGGGATTGCAAAGAATGCGAAAATACCGTAATCTTCAAGACCTTGGTTGAAAGCTGCTACCTGAAGTGCTTTTTTCTCCTGATCTACCAATTTTTTATATAAAATAGATGACTTTCCGTTGCTTAAATAAGATGAAAGCATATCTAAAACATAAGCATCTTTTTCTTTGTTACCCGGCGTTCTGTATGCAAAAACATAAGCAGGAAGCTGGATGTTTGGATCGTATGCCGTTACTTCTTTTTCTTTTGTGATAGGCTCGTCTTTCGGGAAGTTTTTAGGATATACGGTTCCTTTAGGAATAGCTCCGTAATATTCTTTAATCCATTTTTTGGTCTGCTCAGGCTTGATATCTCCAGCTACAACCAAAGTTGCGTTGTTTGGAACGTAATATTTTTTGTAAAACGCCTTAAATTCATCCAATTTTGCAGAATTCAAATCATCCATAGATCCAATTGTAGACCATGTATATGGATGTTTGGTGAAAAGATTTTTCTGTACGTTTGTGAAAAGATTTCCATAAGGCTGGTTATCCATTCTCATTCTCTTTTCTTCTTTTACAACTTCTCTCTGGGTATCTACACCTATCTGGTTGATCTCTGCATGACGAAGTCTTTCAGACTCCATCCAAAGGCCTAATTGCTCATTGTTTGAAGGGAAAGTTTCGTAGTAATATGTTCTGTCGTTCGTTGTGTTTGCGTTATTTTGTCCACCATTTGAAGAAACTATTTTAAACCATTCTCCTCTTTTAATATTTGGTGTACCTTCAAATAAAAGGTGCTCAAAAAAATGGGCAAAACCTGTTCTTCCAACTACTTCATCTTTTGCTCCCACATGATACATTACACCTGTTGTTACCACCGGTGCAGAATTATCCTGATGTAAGATTACGTGTAAACCATTTGGTAAATCATACTCTTCAAACTTGATTTGTTGTGCATTCAGCATTGCTCCAAAAAAGGCAGCTGCTGCAACACTAAGAAGTCGTTTTTTCATAAAATAGAAATTGTTTTGTCAATTAGTGTCAAATTTAAATTAATTGTTACAAGTTTTTTAATATTTTTTTAAGAATTTCACAGAAGTTAAATCGGGAATAAAAAGGTTTTAAAATTTTAATTATTTTCAAATTTCATTATTAAGCAGTAAAATACCACAGCAAAATTCAAATTTGAATTCTCCTTATAATACACTAATTTTGTGTTCCCAAATTTTTTTGCAGTATGGATTATCTGAAAGGACTCAACGAATCACAATATGAAGCTGTTACCACTTTACAAGGACCTCTGATGGTGCTTGCAGGAGCCGGTTCCGGAAAAACGCGTGTACTTACAATGCGTATTGCGCATTTGATTACCAATGGTGTAGATCCTTTCAATATTCTGGCATTAACCTTTACCAATAAAGCGGCAAAGGAAATGAAGGAACGTATCGCCAAAGTGGTTGGGCAAAGCAATGCACGAAGCCTTTGGATGGGAACTTTTCACTCCGTTTTTGCAAGAATTCTACGAAGTGAGGCGCATTATTTGGGTTATCCGTCCAATTTTACGATTTACGATCAGCAGGATGCTTTGAATGTCATCAGAAAAGTGTTGAAAGACATGAATATTGATGCCGATTTATACAAACCTAAAAAAGTTCAGGCTAGAATTTCCAATTACAAAAATAACCTGATTACTGTAAAAGCATATTACAACAACCCAGAACTAATGGAGGCTGACGAAAAAGCCAACATGAAATTTATCGGGAAGATTTATGAAAAATACGTAGAAGCCTGTTTTAAAAATGGCTCAATGGACTTTGATGACTTATTGTTGAAAACCAATGAACTTTTAACAAGATTTCCGGAGGTTTTAGCAAAATATCAGGATAGATTCAGATATATTCTTGTGGATGAGTACCAGGATACGAATCATTCTCAGTATTTAATTGTAAAAGCTTTAGCGTCAAAATTTGAGAATATTTGTGTGGTTGGAGATGACGCGCAGTCGATTTACTCTTTCCGTGGTGCCAATATTTATAATATTTTAAATTTCAAAAAAGATTATCCGGATGCCGTGACGGTTTCTTTGGAGCAAAATTACCGTTCGACACAGAATATCGTTAATGCAGCGAATGTGGTGATTGCTAAAAACTTGCAGCAGTTTAAGAAAAATGTCTTCAGTGAAAATGAAGTCGGTGAAAAAATCAAGGTTTACCGTTCGCTTTCTGATGCAGATGAAGCCAATTTCGTCGCCGGAAATATTTGGGAACTGAGCAATCGAGAACAGAAAAAATTCAGCGATTTTGCAATTTTATACCGTACAAACTCTCAGACACGAGCTTTTGAAGACTCTTTGAGACGAAAAAATATTCCGTATAAGGTATATGGAGGTTTGTCTTTCTACCAAAGGAAAGAGGTGAAAGATTTGATCGGTTACCTCCGTCTTTTAGTCAATGAAAATGATTCTGAAGCTTTAATGAGAGTAATCAACTATCCGACAAGAGGAATTGGTGAGACGACTCAGAATAAATTAATTGTTTTTGCGGATTCGCAAAATCTTCCGGTGTCTAAAGTTTTAGACAATCTGGGAATATATGCGCCACAATTGAAATTCAACAATGGCGTTTTAACAAAACTGAGCGATTTCTGGTCAATGATCAAAGCATTTCAGGTTTTGCTTAAAACTGAAACCGCATACAGCGTTGCAATGGAAGTGGCAAAACGAAGCGGTTTAATTAAGTTTTTAAAAGATGATCAAACTCCTGAAGGAATTTCACGTGTAGAGAACGTTCAGGAATTGATGAACTCTATGCAGGGTTTCATTGAAGAGCAACAACAAATTGAAGACGGAGATCCAAGCTTACCAAATTTTCTTGAAAACATTGCGCTTTCCGCCGATACCCAAAGAAAAGATGATGATGAAGATATGGTTTCGCTGATGACGATTCACCTTTCAAAAGGTCTTGAATTTCCGGTTGTACATTTAGTAGGATTGGAAGAAAACCTTTTCCCAAGCTTTATGAGTTCGGCAACCCGTGAAGATTTGGAAGAAGAAAGACGTTTGTTCTACGTTGCCCTGACAAGAGCTGAAAAACAGGCATTTTTCTCCTATGCCGTTTCCCGTTTTCAATGGGGAAAAATTACCGATGCCGAGCCGTCAAGGTTTTTGAGCGAAGTAGATGAAGAATATATTGAATTTTTGAATCCTGCGATCGAAAAGAGATTCATCAACAATGCAGGCATTACTTCAAATATTTTTGATGAGCATCCTTCTGAAATGAAGAGCTTTAGAAAGATAGAAAAGAAAACAATATCTAAGACTGAAAATGATAAGCCGATTGCTGAGCCGAGAAAATTGAAACCGGTAAGTACTGCAAAAATCATTAACCCAAGTGGAGCATCATCCCAAGATATTGAGGTTGGGGATAAAGTGAGACACGACCGTTTCGGAATCGGAGAAGTGAAATTCCTGGATGGAACAGATCCTCAGAATATCAAAGCGAAAGTAGTATTCTTACACGAAGGAGAAAAGAATTTGATTCTGAAATATGCTAAGTTGACTAAGATTTAAAAACGAAATTTCATTATAAATTATTAAACAGACTTTCTTGAAAGGTCTGTTTTTTTATAAATTCTTATCTTTAAATTCCTAAAAATTTAAAATGAAAAAACTTCTTATATTTTTATTCATAACAATCACTTCAATATCAATATTTTCACAGGAATATCAAACCATTTCCAATGTTCATTATTACGATGAGAAAACAAATAAATCTGATGTTTACATTAACGAAAGATGTGTTTTGGATGTATATTTTCCAAAAAATATAAAGAATTTTTCTACAGTCATTTGGTTTCATGGTGGCGGAATAACGGGTGGGGAAAAACATATTCCCGAAGAACTAAAAAATAAAGGAGTTGCCATTATTGCTGTCAATTACAGACTGTCACCTAAAGTAAATGCTCCAAAATATATCGAAGACGCAGCGGCAGCAACAGCCTGGGTTTTTAATAATATCAAAAAATACGGCGGAAGTGAAGATTTGATTTTCATTACCGGACATTCGGCGGGTGGTTATCTCGCTTCGATGGTAGGTTTAGATAAATCTTATTTACATAAATATAAAATAGACGCCAATCAATTGGCCGGAATTATTCCTTTCAGCGGGCAGATGATCAGTCATTTTACCACCAGAAAAGAAAAAGGAATTGATGAGCTTGATGCACGAATTGATGATATGGCACCGCTTCACTTCATCCGCGCAGACGCACCGCCATTGCTTTTAATAACTGGTGATCGTGAAAAAGAACTATTAGGGAGATATGAAGAAAATGCTTACATGTGGAGAATGATGAAACTGAAAGGGCATAAAGAAACCACACTTTACGAACTTGATGGCTTCGATCATGGCGGAATGGCACATCCTGCTTTTCCTTTACTTTTAAATGAAATTAAAAGGATTGAGAAACTTAAGAATGTACAGTAATGAGAATGTTTCTGGCTATCTTATTTTTTCTGAATATTTCATGTGAAAATAAGGAAAGGTATACAGTAATTGGTGTGTGGGAATTAAGCGAATCTAAAACAGATAATGGTGCAAAATTTGTTAAAAATGATGATTTTGAATACCTTATTTCATTTAGTAAAGATAGTATGTATACCCAAAGTTTAAATGGTAAAATATTTTCTGGGATATATAAAATCAGCCATAAAAATATTTTGGAATTAATTGACCCTGTGATAAATGATACTGTTTTATATTCTTACAGATTTGAAAAGGAAAGATTAATTTTAGATGAGATAGATTTGAAAGGAAGTTTTATTTGCGATGAAGGTTGTTCAAAAATTTTCGAAAAAATCAAAAAATAAAAAGAGACGCAAAATCAAATTGCGTCTCTTTTATAATTTAAAAATTATCTCTCGACTAATTCTTTCACTGTCTCGCCATAGAAATCGGTATGTGAAGTTTTAACTTGAAGCAGCTGGTACCATTTTCTAAATGCACCAACAAAAACCACAAGCATCAGTACCATTGCCACGACTGCTAACGTTGCCAATAAATATTGCTGTTTGGGAATGTAAATATCCATTACTTGAATATATCCTGCCCAAAATGTAATAATCGCCATAAAAACTCCTGGGATTGCTGAGCAAAGCGCATATTTTCCACGGTTGAGACGAATGAGCATCGTTGTACAGACAATCAATCCGCAGGCTGCGAGCAACTGATTACTGATTCCGAAGAGTGGCCAGATGCTGCTTACGTTTCCGGTAAACACCAAATATCCCCACGCAAAAGTGAAAAGCAAACTGCTGATGATAATTCCGGGAGTCCAGTTTTTATCATTAAATTTAGGTATTACAGATCCCAGCATTTCCTGTAAGAAGAATCTTCCGACTCTTGTGCCTGCATCAATAGCGGTCAAAATAAATACCGCTTCAAACATAATTGCGAAATTATACCAATACGCCATCAGCTGATCCATGTAAGGGATTTTATTGAAAATATGAGCCATTCCGACTGCTAAAGAAACGGCGCCTCCGGTTCTTCCATGCAGATCAATTCCGATTCTTTCTGAAAAGTAATCAATATCAACACCATGTAAACCTGGATGTGTCGCCAAAAAAGCATCATAAGTGTCTTTTGGTGTGTTGATGGCAAAATAATCTCCGGGCATCAAAGTACACGCTGCAATTAATGCCATTAATGCTACAAATCCCTCTACAAGCATTGCTCCGTACCCTACAAATAGAATTTCCTTTTCTCGGTTCAGCATTTTCGGCGTTGTTCCTGTCGCAATTACTGCATGGAAACCTGAAATAGCCCCACACGCAATTACAATAAAAATAAAAGGTAAGACCGGACCGCCGATTACCGGGCCACCGCCGTTCACAAATTCTGTTAAGGCCGGCATTTGAATGGTTGGGTGAATGACTATAACCCCAATGGCCAACATGATAATCGTTCCTATTTTTAAGTAAGTTGATAGATAATCTCTTGGTACCAAAAGCAGCCAGACCGGAAGCACAGAAGCTAAAAATCCGTAAATAGGAATTGCAATAGAAATCGTTGTAATATCCCATGAGAACATATTATTTATCGTTTCATTTTGCATTAAATTATGTCCGCCAATAATTCCGGCGATCAAAAGAATACCGCCCAGAATACTTGCAAAAGTCACAGAGTTTTTTCTGTATCGCATGATCAATCCCATGATAATAGCAATCGGCATTGTGATAACCACAGTAAACAATGACCACGAAGCTTCATGCATCGCATTGATACAGGCTAACGAAAGCCCGGCCAACGTTAAAATTAAGATGAATAAAATAGCAAAACCTGCAACAGTTCCGGTTGTTTTACCAATTTCTTTGGATGCGATAGTTGCTAAACTTTGTCCTTTGTGTCTTACAGATGCAAAAAGTACGACCATATCGTGAACGCCGCCTCCCAAAACACAACCTATTAAGATCCAGATGGCACCGGGAAGATAACCGAATTGAGCAGCCAAAACAGGCCCTACCAATGGTCCTGCTGCTGCAATTGCTGCAAAATGATGCCCAAAAAGAACATTTTTGTTGGTGGCTACATAATCTTTTCCGTCGGCAAATTCTACGGCAGGAGTAGTATTTTTGTCATTCAGACGGAGTACTTTATTGGCTAAATAAATTCCGTAAAAACGGTACGCAATTGCAAAAATGAGCAGTGAGGTAAATACTAAAGTCAATGCATTAATTCCATTTAGAAATTCCATATTATTTCAATTTTATATGATTAAATAATTAAGGTTATTGCTTTTTTATTATTAGTAATTTAAGCATTTGGCCAAGTTACCTGTTTTTCATATAAAATAGATCAATATGTATATCAATTTAGCAAATTTGTAGTACTTTAGAAAGTTTATTTGCATTTAAATAATTGATTAATAGTTGTTTAAATTATTGCTTCAATTTGAAAAAGTATATAGTTAAATGTTGTAATTAATCATTAACAACTGTTGTTTTTTCATGTGAAAGAATGAACTTAATCATTTCATCGTTAAGCTCATCCTGATAGGCTTTATCTGTATTTTTAAAACCATGATTGCCTTTTTTCACAACGATTAATGAATGTTCGGTTCCTGCTTTTTTCAGCATTCTGTTGAGTCTCTTCGAATGTCTTAGTGGTGCTACTTTATCTTTATTCCCGTGAAGAATCAATGTAGGAACTGTATTTTGAGTATAATTAAGCGAAGATATGGTTTTGCAGACTTCAATTACTTTTTGTCTATCTGTTTTAATATCATATCCGGTAAGTCCGTGGGCAAGATTGGTTCTTATGTCGATGATTTTTTGCGAAATTAAACCGACAATAAAAAGCATTGGTTTGGGAGCTCTCGTATGAAGCAGTGTGTTCATGTCAGTCGGGCCGAAATTATCAACTACATAATTTACTTTCGCCGAATATTCTGAAAGCTCAGGATCTCCCAAAAACTCATTATCCTGCGTGTAGGCGCTCAAAAGTGATAAGTGAGCTCCTGCAGAAACGCCCCACATTCCGATGTTGTTTTCATCAAGGTGATATTGATCTGCATTTTTACGAATCCATCTTATTGCATCCTTGGTATCCTGAATGGGTGCCGGGAAGTGCAGATTCTCAGAAACCAAACGGTAATTGATGCTGATAACCGCATAGTTTTTTTCTAAAAGTTTCAAAATGGTATTTTCAACATAATTATCTGCAGTAATTATTTTGTCACCTTCCACCCAAGCTCCGCCATGAACATAAACCACAACCGGAATTTTTTTATCATCCGTATTTTTTGGGCGGTAAATATCAAGCTGTATTTTTTTACCGCTTTCGTCAGTTTTATACGCAATATTTTCTGAAACACTGGCTGCCTGAAAAAGGATTTGGCTTTTCTGTTTCTGTGAAAACCCAAATGTAGAGATGGTAATTATAAGCACAAAAAATAGGTTTGTAAAAAACCTATCTGTATGTTTATGTAAAGTGTAAAAGTTCATATTCTATTGTAAATGGTTTGTTATTTCACCAATTCCTCAAATAGCTTTTCAAAAGTTTTGTCCAGATCTTTTGATTTTCCGGGATGAGGTCTTGAAGTTTGTACCACCGAACTTCTTACCGCAGTGAGCCACCGGAAACGTTCAGGGATTTCTAATGATGCAATGGGGCCGCCATCTTTTGTTCCGTCTGCTATTTTTTTGAAAGCTTCAAGATTTTGATAGACATCTTCATAATCCAATTTGCTATGCATCAGTTTGAATTTATCTGGACACAAATAAAATGCCATTCGGATAAATTTTTCTCTCTTCGAAAACATAACCAGGCCAATATTGAAAAATTCTTCTCTTTCAACCTTTGGTACCAAGCGTATTATGGCGTATTCGTATATTTTATCCTCTTGCATTTTTTGCTTCTTTTACAAAGATTTCAGAATTTTCTAATCGGGTTTTCATAAAGTTGAAATAGACTTCTCGTATTTCATCCGGGCTCTCTTCAGCGTCATCCCAATGCAGCCAATCTTGAGGAATGAGATTGATAATTGCTCTGAAAACCTCATCATTCAAAACCTCATGAGCAAATTTATCGGCTTCATCCAACATGGTTGCCTGAGGAAGTAAAACGTGATCTTTCACATACTTAAAAGGAGTTTTTGCCGCAGTGTCAAAATTCTGCCACGAATGGTGAAAGTAAAATGAAGCACCATTATCAATCACCCACAATTCTTTATGCCACATCAAAAGGTTGGTATTCCTGAAAGTACGGTCGATATTGGTAATAAAAGCATCGAGCCAGACAATTTTTGAAGCCAAAAATGGATCGACTTTAATACTCGGGTCAAATGCAATCGACTCTGAAAGATAATGAAGTCCTAGATTGAGACCTTCAGAAAATTTTAATAAATCCTGAATTTCTTCGTCAGCTTCTGTTCGTCCAAAATCGACATCGAGATTGGCGAAAACAAGCTCTGGAATAGGTAAACCTAAAGCTTCTGTGATTTTTCCTCCTAAAAGTTCTGAAATCAACATTTTTACACCATGACCGGCTCCGCGAAATTTTAAAACATACTTAAAATCATCATCGGCTTCTGCTAAAGCAGGAAGTGAGCCGCCTTCGCGAAGCGGAAGAATATAGCGCTGTACGGTAACTGTTCTTAAATCCAACATGATGCAAAATTAAGGTTTTCCTTTGTGTTTAATAGTATTTGTATTATTTTTAGATTTAAAAAAAAATGAAAATCACAAAAAATAAAAATATCATTCTCTCAAATCCGGAAACCAAAACGTTTTTAGCCGACGCTTTTTATGCTGAAACCGATAAGAAATTACCTTTAGTGATTTTTGTACACGGCTATAAAGGGTATAAAGATTGGGGAGCGTGGGATTTGATGGCAGAAAAGTTTGCAGAAGCTGGTTTTTTCTTTGTTAAATTTAATTTTTCCCATAATGGAACTACTGTTGAAAATCCTGAAAATTTTGCAGATCTGGAAGCATTCGGAAACAATAATTATTCGAAAGAACTTTCAGATTTAAATTTTGTGATAGATCATTTTGTTAAAAATCCACAAGTAGACGATCAGAAAATAGTTTTAATCGGGCACAGCCGCGGCGGTGGAATTTCTATTATTAAAACCTGTGAAGATGAAAGAATTAATGGGTTGATTACTTTGGCAAGTGTAGATACTTTAGAAAGATTTCCTACACAAGAAAAATTTGAAGAATGGAAAGAAAAAGGAGTGTATTATGTAGAAAACGGGAGAACGAAACAACAAATGCCGCATTATTACCAATTTTTTGAAGATTTTAAAAATGATGAGCACCGCTTCGATGTAGAGCGGTCAATGGAAATGGCAAAAGCACAGGTTTTAATTATTCATGGGACTTCTGATGAAAGCGTAAGTGTAAAAAATGCTGAACATCTTCATATTTTAAATCCAACTTCTGAATTATATTTAATCGAAAATGCAAATCATACTTTTGGAGCAAAAGAACCTTGGGAAGAAGATGATTTACCAAAAGATTTGAAAGAAGTTGTAGCGAAATGTATTGAATTTATTAATATGAAATTGGATATTTAGGACTAAAATTGTTGCTGGTATAATATTTTTTCATAATTTAGTGAAACACTAATAACATAATAGAAAATCTTATGAAAAATTCAAATTTAAAAAAATTAAGCAGAGAAGCTCAGAAAAGTATTTCTGGAGGAGTAAGAGGTCTAGAGCCAATACAATGTGCGACAGGCTGTCACAAAAATTATCTTGGAGATGGACAAGGCATTTTATGCATTGTGCCCCCATGTCAATCTCCTAATTTTGGAACACAGAGCCAAGATGCTAATGGACGTTGGCAATGCTGTTACTAAGTATTCAGTTTTAAAAATAAAAGAAAGGAGTGAAAATTTTCACTCCTTTTAATTTGAATCTAATTTATTTAATCAAAATTTTCCAGGCTTCTTCAATTTTACTTTCAAGTAAAAATTTCTGTGCTTCGGTATGAATGTTTTCATCATCATGACAGTTTTCAGAAGGTAAAACTTCCACATTGGCCAACATTCCCAAATCATTTCCTGTAAAAATTTTGCTGTATTTTATAGAATCAGGAAGAAGATCAAAACCAATTCCTTTAGTTACTAATGGTTTTGGGACTTCAAAAAGATTATTTTCATTGTTTCTAGAATACCAGTTTCCTCCAAGGCGTGCAACCATATCCAGTTTTTTCTGGTCTAAATTTCCTTCTTCATTCAGATATTCTTCTCTAATATGAATTTTCTGTACTTCACAAATTACTAAATTTCCAGCGCCTCCTTGATCTCCTAAAGATTTTACTTCTAAAACTTTACATTCGAAATTTACAGGGCACTCTTCGATTAATTTAGGCTTAACCAAATCAGCATCTTTCATCGTCAAACCAGATTTAATAAACTCATTCACTCCGTCACCATATTCTGTAGAAGCTAAAGAAATCTGCTGTACGATCGGAAAGTTTACGGTTCCAATAACTACTTCACAAGTTTCTAAAACATTTTCTAAAGTATGTTTTGTGGTATTGTCTCGCACCCTTCTCGATGGTGAAAAAATCAAAATCGGAGGAACGGTACTGAACATATTAAAGAAACTAAACGGAGATAAATTGCTTTCACCATTTTTATCAACCGTAGAAGCCAACGCAATCGGCCGCGGTGAAACGGCAGTCTGCATTATTGTTTGTAGTTGTACAGACGTTATTTCGGATGGGATTACTGTTTTCATTTTTATTATTTTACACTTAATTAGGCTTAAGTATTCAAATTATGTTTAAAAAAGATGCTTCGACTTCGCTCAGCATGACATTTCTAATACTAACTGTTTTACAGAATGTTTTTAGCGGTGTCATGCTGAGCCTGTCGAAGCATCTAAATATTCTTATTTAAAAATATAATTATTTAGTCGGAATAATTTTTCCAGCAACCTCACCAAAACCAACTCTCATTCCATCTTTTTCAGCCCAAGCTTTCATCGTTACAGTATCATTGTCATCGATGAATTTTCTTTCCTCACCATTGCTTAATGTAATTGGATTTTGCCCTCTCCAAGTTAATTCCAGCATAGAGCCGAAAGATTTTGGATCGCTTCCCGAAATGGTTCCGCTTGCGTACATATCACCAACTTCCACATTACAACCATTTACCGTGTGATGAGCCAGTTGCTGAGCCATGTTCCAGTACATATGTTTGTAGTTGCTTTCAGAAATTAAGTTTGCTTCACCGTTTTCAGGCTGTAAATAAACTTCCAAACTGATATCGTAATTTTTGTCCCCTTCAAATTTTAAATAATCTAAAACTTCAGGATCTTGTGTTGGAGAAGTTGTTTTGAATGGTTCTAAAGCTTCCAAAGTAACTACCCATGGAGAAACTGATGAGCCAAAGTTTTTCGCCAAAAATGGTCCCAAAGGAACATATTCCCAAGATTGGATGTCTCTTGCCGACCAGTCGTTGAAAACGACCATTCCGAAAATTGCGTCTTCAGCTTCTTTTGTAGAAATGCTTTCGCCCATTTCGGTGTTTTTGTTGACGATGAATGCCATTTCAAGCTCAAAATCTAATTGTTTGCATGGTCCGAAAACCGGTTTGTCTGCATCTGCAGGTTTCATCTGACCTTTCGGACGATTGATATCAGTTCCCGAAACAACGATTGATGAAGCTCTACCGTGATATCCTACAGGCAGATGTTTCCAGTTTGGAAGTAATGCGTTTGCCGGATCTCTGAACATTTTTCCGACATTGGTTGCATGCTCAATGCTGCTGTAAAAATCGGTGTAATTTGGAATGTGAACAGGCATCATCATTTTTACCTGATCCAGATCGTAGAATGCTGCTTCTATCGTTTTTTCATCCTTAGATAGAATAGAACCTTCAAGTAATAACTCCTGTATTTTAAGACGTACGGCGTTGGTAACTGGTTTCCCAAGTTCGATAAATTCATTTAAAGTGTAAGCTTCAAAAATATTGTCATCAAGACCTTCGATTTCTTCAAAATACGCTAAATCATATAGGGTTGCCAGATCTACGACCTGGTCTCCGATTCTTGTACAGCATCCAATGAATTCTTTATTGAAAACAGCTACTCCAAAAGGAATATTGTGGATTGAAAAGTCTGAATTTGATGAATATTCTACAAATGATTTCATAATTTTTGTAATTTAATTTAGATTAGAATAAAATCAATAATGATTTTACTTTTTAGCTTTAATCTTCGGGTTAGAAAAAGATTCTTCATCGATCCATCTGTCTTTGTTGTTGACGTCGATAAGGTACAAAATACCATCCTGTCTTGTAAGTAACAGGGTTTTGGTAACCGGAATGGGAACTTTTTTACCTTCAAGCAAATCTGCTCTCAGCGAAATGATGTTTTTTCGGCTTCTTATAATATCACCGGAAAATACATTAGAAGTACTTTCTCCGGTAGCTTTATCGTCAAATATTTCAACATAAGTAGCTTGCTGGCCTTTTATAACAATGAAATTTCTTTCTGTATGATCTGCCAGATCTTTAATGAGAACAAACTTCTTATTATCTATATTGACAGATTCCAGATTTTGATTCACACCTTTTCTCTCTTCAAGACGGGTAAGAATTCCGTTTAATGTTCCATATTGGGCTTTAAAGCCAAAAGTGGCTCCCCAAAAAAAGATTCCTATCAAAAGTTTTCTCATAATACTGTGTTTTATAAAAAAGTTTTGTCAAGATCTGCATCCTGACAAAACTCTGTATTTATTATTTTAGATTAAAGATTTCCTCTTTTTTCCTGCTCTCTTTCTAATGCTTCGAATAATGCTTTGAAGTTACCTGCACCAAAACTTTGTGCACCGTGTCTTTCAATGATTTCGAAGAATAGAGTAGGACGGTCTTCTACAGGTTTTGTGAAGATTTGAAGCAGATATCCTTCCTCATCATGATCAATAAGTATACCTAAAGACTGAAGTTTTTTAAGATCTTCGTCAATGTGCCCAACTCTTTCAGGAACCAATTCGTAATAAGCTTCCGGTGGAGCTGAAAGAAATTCTACACCACGCTTTTTAAGCTCAGTTACGGTATGAATGATATCTTTTGTTGCAACAGCGATGTGCTGTACACCTTCACCTTCGTAGAAATCTAGATATTCTTCAACCTGAGATTTCTTTTTACCTTCTGCAGGCTCATTGATCGGGAATTTTGCGAAACCGTTACCGTTCGACATTACTTTAGACATCAAAGCAGAATATTCTGTGTTGATTTGCTTATCGTCAAAAGATAGGATGTTTACAAACCCCATTACTTTTTCGTACCATTCTACAGTGGGGATCATTCTGTCCCAATCTACGTTACCTACACAGTGATCAACATATAGTAACCCTGCCTCTTCAGGCTCGTAGTCGCTTTCCCATTTTTGATAACCAGGCATGAAAGGTCCTGTATAATTTTTTCTTTCGATAAACATGTGAACGGTTTCTCCGTATGTATAAATTCCCGACATTTTCACTTCACCGTGCTCATCAGTAAGGGTTACCGGCTCTAAATATGGTTTTCCACCTCTTTTTGTTGTTTCTTCGAAAGCTGCATATGCGTCATCAACCCAAAGTGCCAAAATTTTAACACCGTCGCCGTGTTTTTTTACATGCTCATTAATTGGAGAGTCAGATTTAAGACCTGTAGTAAGGATCAATCTGATTTTCCCCTGCTGTAGAACGTAAGATGCACGATCTCTTACACCTGTTTCAGGACCCGCATAAGCAACTGACTGAAAACCAAATGCGGTTTTATAATAATGTGCAGCCTGCTTAGCGTTACCTACATAAAATTCAATGTAATCTGTACCATTAATTGGTAAAAAATTCTCAGCTTGAGCAATTTTTTCGGCAAATGTTAGTGTTGACATATTTTCTATTTTTACTTTTATTTAACGGTTGCAAATTACAAAATTCCTGTAAATAATTAAAAACAAAATTGTTATGCAATCGATTGTCTTATTCGTAATGAATATTAAAGTTTGTTTAAGTATGTTTAAGTTTATTGTTATTTTATTATTTACTTTATATTTGTTAAAGATACAGGATGTTGAAAACAAAATTATTTCAAACAAAGAAAGCCGTAATTATTTACGGCTTTTACTTTTTATTATTTAACCTTCCCGCATCGGGATTATAATTATCCCATATTTTCCACTCATTATTTATTTTGCGGATAAAATAAATTTGTGTGTTGAGCTGGTTGACAAAGTGCTCTTCTCCGGTTTCTCCTACTTTGAAGAGAAGATTCCAAAATTCCTGGGTCTCAAGAATCTTTTTATCGGGATCGTCTGTTATAATGTTGACATCAAATATTTCAAAATTTGAACGATTGTTTTTAGTGACAAGTTCAAACTGTTTTTCACAAAGTTCTTTACTGAACGCTGAAGCTCTTTCAAGAAACGGAGAATTGTCAAATACCCAATCCTCGAATAAGTCTAATTTTAATGTGGGAAAATTTTTATATAAATTGAAAACGGCTTCGCAATACTGATAAACAATATCTGTTGAAAAAACATCGCTGCTTGCTTTTTCTTCGAGTATCTTGTTTTCTTTAATATCATGAATGTATGAGTTGAGATCTTTAAATCCCAAAAAGATGCATATTTTATCAAGTGTTTTTAAAAAACGCAGATCATTGTGGGTTTTATCTTGATAATCATTTTCGAAAAAACGCTGTAAGGTGATGTGCGAAATTGTATTTCCTAACTCAAATATTTTATCATTTTTGAGTTCTTCAGATGAAGCTAATTCTTCTTTAATGATTTCTGACAGAATGATGTAATGACTTCTTTTCCATTCGCCTACTGTTCCTAAAACTGAATCTTTAATTTTTGGATGCTTGGCAACCTTTTCTTTTATAGAATTATAAATCGTCTTCATTTGTGTAATATTTTAAACAACAAAAGTTTTTGACAAAGGATTGCCAAAAACTTCATGGTTATTTAACTAATGTAAGAAATTTTTTTGTTTGAAAAGCTATGTTTTTTATTTTTTTTTAATGCTTAAATCTCTCATAAGCTGCTCTTTCCAGCATTTCCCGGTCATCAGGATGTGCAATGCTGATTAATTCCTGGGCTCGCTGACGAAGATTTTTACCGTATAAATAAGCCGTTCCGTATTCGGTTACCACCCAATGAATATGGCCTCGTGTCGTCACTACTCCGGCTCCCTGTTTTAAAAAAGGTACAATTCTGGAAACTCCTCTTTTTGTTCTTGAGGTAATGGCAATAATTGGTTTTCCGTCTTCGCTTAATGCAGCTCCTCTCATGAAATCCATTTGTCCGCCAATTCCGCTGTATTGCATTGTTCCGATAGAATCTGCACAAACTTGTCCGGTTAAGTCGATTTCGATAGCCGAATTGATAGCAACCATTTTTTTGTTTCTCATAATATTAATCGGGAAATTAACATTACTTACATCATCAAATGAAAAAACGGTATTATCATCTACGTAATCATATAATTTTCTCGTTCCGAAACAGAAACTCGTAATGGTTTTGTTATCGTTGTAGCCTTTATATTTATTATTGATGACATCGTTTTGAATCAAATCGATCACTCCATCACTTAACATTTCGGTGTGAACACCAAGGTCTTTGTGATTTCCGAGACATTTTAAGACCGCATCCGGAATGGTTCCTATTCCCATCTGAAGAGTTGATCTGTCATCAATAAGTTCGGCAACGTTTTTTCCAACTAACATTTCATCGGGACCTACTTTAGCACCGTAATCAACGGTTGGAAGTTCTTCTTCATGCCAAACCAGTTTATTAATTTTACTGATATGGATCATTCCGTCACCATGAGTTCTAGGCATCAAAGGATTTACGATAGCGACAATAGTTTGAGCGGTGTCTACAGCTGCTCGGGCAATATCCACAGAAGTTCCCAATGTACAGAAACCATGTTTGTCTGGCGGAGATACAGTGATGAAAGCTACATCAAGCGGTAAAATATTTTTTCTGAAAAGAATTGGGATTTCACTTAAAAATACAGGAACAAAATCACCTCTGTCAGAATTCACGGCATTACGCACCGGCGTTGAAACAAATAATGAGTTCACAAAAAATTTGTCTTTGTATTCTGGTTTGGCAATTTCTACATTTCCCTGTTGGGTAATAGAAACCATTTCTACGTTATCAAGTCGGTGAGACTGTCTTGCCAATTCGTCAATTAAATGATTCGGAGTACATGCGCTGCCGTGAAAAAACACGCGGTTTCCGCTCTTTACAGTATATACAGCTTCTTCTGCACTTATATAATTGTACATTTTCTAAAATTTTACAGTTATAATTCTACGGTTTTCGTTGATTGTTTAAAGTTACTTCATATTGTTTGCACCGGAAATAAATAAGAGAAAATATTTATCATGTTTTAGTGAAATTAATAAAAATAAAGGACTGAATGTGTAAATTCAGTCCTTTATTTTTGATAACAAGTTTAGAGCTAAAAGCTAATTGCCAAAAGCTGTATTATTCCTGTGAACGATCTTCCAGACTATGATCTTCGCTTTCCAGCCAAGAAGTTTTGTAAGACGGATCTTCCACTTTCATTGCCTCTTCGGTAATTTTTAAAGGACGGAAAGGGTCTACCATTACAGCATATTCTTCAGTGAATTTTTTACCGATGCTTCTTTCCATTGCTCCGGGATGAGGCCCGTGAACGATGCCTCCCGGGTGAAGTGTAAAATCCATTAAGTCAATATGATTACGGCTCATAAAATCACCTTCTGTGTAGAATAAAACTTCGTCAGAATCAATATTCGAGTGGTTGTAAGGTGCTGGAATTGCCATCGGATGATAATCATACATTCTTGCACAAAACGAACAAACTACAAAATTGTGCGCCTCGAAAGTCTGGTGAACTGGCGGCGGTTGGTGTATTCTTCCTGTAATTGGTTCGAAATTTTTGATATTGAATTTATAAGGATAAAAATAACCGTCCCAACCTACAACATCAAACGGATGTGTTGCATAAATGAAATCGGTAATCTGGTTTTCTTTTTTTACTTTAATTAAAAATTCTCCTTTTTCGTCTTTGGGCTCAACAAAAGTAGGTGCGATAATGTCTCTTTCGCAAAATGGAGAATGTTCCAAAAGTTGTCCAAATTCGTTTCTGTATCTTTTTGGCGTGTAAATCGGGGAATGACTTTCTACAACAAAAAAAACGGTGTCTTCAGACTGTAGTTCAACCTGATAAATCGTTCCTCTCGGAATAATCAGATAATCACCAACAGAAAAATCTAGATTTCCTACAAAAGTTTTCAAAATACCGCTTCCGTTGTGAACATATAAAAGCTCATCACATTCGGCATTTTTGTAAAAATAATCCATTGACTTTCTTGGTTTTGCCAACCCCATTTTCAGGTCATTGTTCACCAAAAGAAACTTTCTGCTATCCATAAAATCATCTTCGGGAGTGACATTCATTCCTTTAAACATTCTTGGAGTAACGTTTTTGTCTACGGCAATTTTCGGTGTTACATCTTTCGGCTCGCCAATCGATTTTATTTGAGTGGGGCGATGAGTGTGATATAGCAAAGAAGAAATTCCATGAAAACCTTCCGTTCCGAAAAGCTGTTCGTAATAGAATTTATCTTCTGGAGATTTGAAAACTGTATGCCTTTTTTGAGGGATATTTCCCGACTGATGGTATCTCATTTTACTTTGTATGTTGAATCTCAAATTTAATATTTTTTAATGAATTGAAATTAAAAACAAAATTTATTTAAGTTTTGTTGTTCTAAAAATAAATGTTAGTTTTGTCTAACAATTTTATTTCATGAAGCGAATATTACTTTCTGCCGTTTTACTATCATCATTTTGTTTTGCTCAGAAAACAGAGAATTTAGGTTTGAATAGAACTCAAAAAACCGATTCTGTTAAAATTTCAATTAAAAAAGAAATGAGAACAAATGATATTGAAGATGTTGTAATTACCGGAACCATAAAACCAATTAGCAGGTCGAAAAGTCCGGTTGCTGTAGAAATTTACAGTCAGAAATTTTTTCAAAAAAATCCGACTCCAAATGTTTTTGAAGCGATTGCAATGGTAAATGGTGTAAAACCTCAGCTGAATTGCTCGGTTTGTAACACGGGAGATATTCACATCAACGGTTTGGAAGGACCTTACACGATGATTCTGATTGATGGAATGCCAATTGTGAGTTCACTTTCAACAGTATATGGTTTGAGTGGAATTCCGAATAGTTTGATTGACCGAATTGAAGTGGTAAAAGGTCCGGCTTCGTCGCTTTACGGATCTGAAGCGATGGGCGGAGTCATCAATATTATCACAAAAAATGCTTTGACAGCTCCGAAATTGAGTATTGATCTGATGACAACAAGCTGGGCAGAAAATAATGTCGATCTGTCTACGAAATTTAATTTGTCTGAAAAAATAGCGTCACTCTTAAGTTTAAATTATTTTAATTCGACCAAAAGATTCGACGAAAATAAAGACAATTTTACTGATGCAGCATTACAAAACCGAATTTCAGTTTTCAATAAATGGAATTTTAAAAGAAAAGAAAACCGACAGGCAAGTTTTGCATTAAGGTATTTATATGAAGACCGTTTTGGCGGAGAAATGCAGTGGAATAAGTCGTATCGTGGAAGTGATGAGGTGTATGGTGAAAGTATTTATACGAATCGGGTAGAAGCTTTTGGAGCCTATCAATGGCCGGTGAAAGAAAATATTGTGACGCAGTTTTCTTACAATTTTCATGACCAGAACTCTTTTTACGGAACCAATCCTTTTGAGGCGACTCAAAAAGTAGCTTTTGCTCAAACGTATTGGGACAAAAAACTAGGAAATCATGATTTGATTTTAGGCGTTACTTTCAAAAGAACTTTTTATGATGACAACACACCCGGAACTTTATCAAGCGATGGATTGACCAACGAACCGATGAAATCACCAATTTTAGGAGCTTTTATTCAAGATCAATGGGAAATTAATGATAAAAACACTTTGTTGCTTGGTTATCGATTTGATTATGATAAAATACATCACGCTGTGCATTCGCCTCGTTTTGCATGGAAATTTTCGCCGAATCCTTATCATACTTTACGCTTCAATTTCGGAACGGGTTTTAGGGTTGTCAATTTATTTACGGAAGATCATGCAGCGTTGACGGGCTCTCGAGATGTTGTAATTCAATCTAATTTAAAACCGGAAAAATCAGTTAACGGAAATCTGAATTATGTCTGGAAAATTCCTGTTGGTGACAAGTTGATCAATTTGGATGCTTCAGCGTTTTATACGTATTTCAGCAATAAAATTGTCGGCGATTTTGATACTGATCCTGAGAAAATTATTTATGATAATCTTAATGGCTACGGAATTTCAAAAGGTGCTTCGATGAATTTGGATTATAGTTTTAATTTTCCATTAAGTGTAAATCTGGGGGTCACCTATTTAGATGTGTATCAAAAATTTGATGGTGAAACTGAAAAATCCCAACAACTTCATGCTCCGAAATGGAGTGGAACATACAGTTTGACGTATAAATTTCAGAGTAATTTAACGATAGATTTTACAGGTCAGTTTTACGGACCGATGCGATTGCCGGTTTTACCAAACGATTACCGACCTGAATATTCACCGTTCTATAATCTTGCCAATATTCAGGTTTCGAAAAGCTTCAAATCCGGATTTGAAGTGTATTGCGGAATTAAAAATCTGTTCAACTTCACACCAAAAGATCCTTTAATGCGACCGTTTGATCCGTTTGATAAAAATGTTGATGACCCAATCTCTAATCCGAATCGTTATACTTTTGATACCACGTATGGATATGCTCCGATGCAGAAAATCAGAGGTTTTTTAGGCGTGAAATATATTTTGAAATAGATATAACCGCAAAAGAGACAAAAGAAATGATTAAAAAAAGATTTTTAAAGGTTACAAAATATAAAGTTTTATAAACATCATATTTTGTTTGCTTTTAATTATCTAAAAAAGGTTCAAAAATCTTTTGTCTCTTTTGCGGTTTAGAATAATAATTTCTCAGTGATGAAAAGTTTACTATTTTTATTTTTAATGTTGGTGCCGAGTTTTTGTCTTTCACAGATAAAAACAGGCACTTTTTCGGATTGGGAAATTCAGCAACAGAAAAAAGCAAAACCTACAATTATTCATATTTATACCGATTGGTGTTCGGTTTGTAAAATCGAATCTTTTCAATTAAAAAAAGACAAAAAATTGGTGGAAATGATGAATGAGAATTTTTATTTCATCAATTTTGAAGCTGAAAAAACAAAAGAAAAAATCAACTTTCAGGGAAAAGAATTTAGCTATTTACCCAACGGGAACTCCGGAATTCATGAGTTGGCTTTAGGTTTATCTAAAACTAAAAATCAGCCTGTTTATCCGTTGTGGATTATTTTAAATGAAAATCAGGAACTGATTTTTTATCATGAAGGGCAATTCAAACCTGAAAAAATGAAACAGAAATTGTTGGAGATTTTAGCTTTGTAATGTTTTATATCAACAAAAAATCCCCAGGCTTAAAAGCTGAGGATTATATCTGTACAGAAAACAGAGTAAAATCAATTTTTATCCAGCCATGAATTCACAAGCGTAGGATGAGCTTTCACCCATTGCCTAGCGGTGGCTTCTTTGTCTTTGCTGATTTCCATTTTAGTCAAAAGATCGGTCATGGTTTGGTCATCAAAGTACATCTTAGAAAAGAATTTTATCAGTTCAGGATGGTCTTCTCCAAAGCTTTTTCTGCTGTAGGTTTTGATTTTTTCTGCTTCTCCAAACGTTTTTTTCGGGTCTTCTAAAAATTTAAGTTTCATTTTACCAAACATCCAGTGAGGTTGCCATGCTGCTGCTGCAATCCATTCTTTACGTTTTATTGCATTCTGAAGCTCGGTAATCATGGCGATTGTAGAAGAATTGATCTGTCGATAATTTAATTTATAATCAACGATAGCTCGGTCTGTTGCAGAGGTTAATCCTGCTCCTTTTTCGATGCCGATGATTCTGTTTTTGAATTTCTCCTCATATTTCGGCAATTCTTCAATAGAATTTATAGGTACATAATCTGGAACTACCAAACCAATTTTTCCGTTGTCGTAATTTGTTCCAATGTTGATCAGCTCCGGAAATTTAGCTATTTTATTTGCGTGAGTGTAAGGTAGCCAAACTCCCAGAAAGAGGTCTGTGTCTTCGTTATTCATAGAAGCGAGAATCATATCTGTGGAAGCTTTTTGAATCACAACATGATATCCCTTTTCATCCAAAATAGCTTTTACAACGTGTGTCATTGCAACATCTTCTGCCCAGCCATCGACCATTCCGATGTTGATGTATTTGGAATTTTTTAAGTTTTTACAAGAATTAAATATTCCAAAAATAATAACAGAAGTAATTAATAATAAATAATTTATTCTTTTCATTTTACTGTTTTTTTCTTTACAAATCCTTGAGTAATCCGGTCGAGAATAATGGCTAAGATCACAACTGATAAACCACTTTCAAATCCTAAACCGATATCCAGGTTATTAATTCCTTCCAAAACTTTTTCACCCAAACCACCTGCCGCAATCATTCCGGCGATTACAACCATTGATAATGATAATAAAATAGTTTGATTGATTCCTGCTAAAATTGTGTTCGTGGCCAAAGGAAGTTCTACTTTAAATAAGATCTGTCGATTGGTTGCTCCGAAAGCTCGGGCTGCTTCTACAATATCTTTAGGAACTGACTCAATTCCCAAAGTCGTTAACCGTACTGCAGGTGGCATGGCAAAAATAATCGTTGCAAATGCGCCGGGAACTTTACCGATACTGAAAAATAATACAGCAGGAATTAAGTAAACAAAAGCAGGCATTGTTTGCATTAAATCGAGTAATGGACGAATAATTTTGGCCGCAAATTGATTTTTAGCAGCCCATATTCCGAGTGGGACAGACAGGATTAATGCGGTAAGTGTTGCCACAAAAATAAGTGCCAATGTTTCCATAGTTTCTTTCCAGAATCCCATTAAAAATATTAAAGTAAGTCCGGCTGCCGTCATAATTGCGGTTCCTTTTCCTGCTTTCCATAAAGCTAATAACGTGAAAAGTAGAATGATAATGTAAAAAGGAGTATTTACTAAGGCCCATTCAATACCTAAAATCGAAGAGTTGCCGACATTTTTTATGACATCAAATACAGGTTTTGCGTTATCTGTAAGCCAATTGATAGCGGTTTCTACATATTGGCCAATATCTATAGTTTTATTCATCTTATTGGTTGTTTGCGATTTCTTTTAATTCTATAATCTCTTCTTCATTAAACTTGGTAGCCTCGATGATGAGTGACAATTGAGTGACCAGACCTAAAAATTTATTGGTTTCATCAACCACAGCAATTGCTGATTTGCTTCCCGAGATCAAAGGCAGCATTTCTTCGACGGTGGCTTCCTGATATACCGACGGGACATTACTATTAATCACAGATTCAACAGTTGGTTCTTTTTTCTTTGCGATTTGAACAATATCACTAAGCGTCACAAAACCCAGGAATTTATTTTGAAAATCTACAACTGGTAAATTTTCCAGACCTGTCGTTCTCATTTTTCTAAGAGCACCTTCCGGACCGTCTTTTCTGAAGCGAACAACAGTTGGCTTATCAAACATTAAAGATTTCGCTGTAATAATCGTTTTACGGTCAACTTTTTCTACAAAAGCTTTCACATAATCGCTCGCCGGATTGGTTAAAATGTCTTCTGCAGTTCCTATTTGTTCGATGACACCGTCTTTCATAATGACAATTCGGTCTCCGATTTTAATGGCTTCATCCAAATCGTGAGTAATAAAGACGATTGTTTTCTGTAAAGTTTCCTGTAACTCGAGCAGCTGATCCTGCATTTCAGATTTTATCAACGGATCGAGTGCTGAGAAAGCCTCATCCATCAACAAAACTTCGGGATCGTTTGCTAAAGCTCTGGCTAAGCCGACTCTTTGCTGCATACCTCCTGAAAGCTGTGAAGGCAATTGATTTTCGAAACCATTTAAACCTACAATGTCTAATGCTTTTTGCGCTTTTTCTTCACGGACAGCTTTGCTTTCTCCCCGTATTTCAAGTCCGAAAGCGGCATTGCTTAAAACAGTATGATGAGGTAGTAATCCGAATTTCTGAAACACCATACTCATTTCCGTTCTTCTCACTTCCAGAAGGTCTTTATTATTTTTATCGGTAATATTATCGTTATTGATATATACTTTTCCTGCAGTCGGTTCATTCAGTCTGTTCAGACAACGCAGTAAAGTTGATTTTCCGCTTCCTGATAGACCCATAATGACAAAGAATTCTCCTTCGTATATTTCGAAGCTGGCTTTGTTGATTCCAACCGTACAGCCTGTTTTTTCAAGAATCTCTTTTTTAGAAAAACCTTTATCCAGAAGTTCTAGCGCCTTTTCTTTATTTTTTCCGAAAATGATCGTGAGATCTTCAACTTTAAGTTTTACTTTTCGATTAGTATCAATTGTATCCATATTCAGAGTTTGTTAATGTATTTGAAATAAGAAATTGAAACAATGCTGCTTTAATGAATGTACATACAAGCAAAATGTTTAGTATAAATTTTTATAATCACATTGAATCACAAAATATATACAAAAACATATCCACTTTGTGATTATGTTAACTGTTTCAAAAGGTTTTATTTTGACAAAGAATGTATTACGTAAAAAAAAGAAATCAATCTTTTTTAAATTGAATCAAAGAATAATTATCATCATGATAATTAAAGATATTTGCCAGAACAACTTTAATTTATAATCATGCTAAAAGCATAAAAAAAGCTGTACATCAATTTCTTATGACGGTGCAAATTTACGGATTTTATATTTAAACGAAATTTAAATAGGTAATGTGTTGGTTTATAATTAGTTGTTTTTGTTGTGTTTTTCGCTTGGAAAGAATTCTAATTAAAATAAATAATAATATTTTTTGAAATAATTTATTTTAATAAAACAGCAACAATCGCCAAAATTGCCGGCAAAGCCTGAACGAAAAAAATCTTCATCGTTGCTGAAATGGCACCGTAAATTCCTGCAATCGCGACACAGCTCAAGAAAAATAATGCAATATTGGTTTGCCATTTTTCATCTTCAATAAAAAAAGACCAGATCAATCCTGCGGCTAAAAAACCATTGTACAATCCCTGATTGGCGGCCAATCCTTTTGTGGGTTTAAACATTTCAGCTGGTAAAGCGGCTTTAAAAACTTCTTTTCCTTTGGTTTCCCATGCAAACATTTCCATCCAAAGAATGTAAAGGTGTTCTAATGCGACAACTGCGATTAAGATTTTGGCAACGATTTCCATGATTTTTTGTTTGTTATTGTAAAACTAAAAAAATAAAGTTAAGTTTGGTTACATAATTTCAAAAATGGAAACTTTCAAAGCACATTTAGATAAATTTATTGCAATCAGTGATGAAGAATTTATTTCGATATTTTCTTTCTTTCAGATTTTGGAACTGAAGAAGAAAGAGAATTTGATGCTTGAAGGTGACATTTGCAAATTCAAATATTTTGTTTTAAAAGGCTGTCTGAGAAAATTTTTCGTGAATGAAAAAGGCGTGGAGCAAACCACAGAATTTGCCATCGAAAACTGGTGGATTTCTGATACTTTTGCTTTTGAAAAACAAGTGAAAACAGATTTTAATATTCAGTCTGTTGAAAATTCTACAATTTTGGCGATTGATTTCCATTCTCAGGAACTGTTGCTGCAAAAACATCCGGTGATGGAACGTTATTTCAGAATGGTTTACCAAACCGCTTACGCAGCTGCAGAAAAAAGAATACGCTATATTTATGAGATGACGAAAGAGGAATACTATGTGCATTTCAGCACTCTGTATCCTTGGTTTATCCAAAGAATTCCGCAATATTTACTGGCTTCTTTTTTAGGTTTTACCCCGGAATATTTAAGTGAAATCAGAGCAAAATTACGTTCTTAAACCAGTTTAAGATTTTTACAATTCCTAATTCGCAACTTTGTCCTGTTCATAAAAACAAATGCAATGACAGGCAAAGATTCCATATTTCCACAGTTATTTTTAAGAGTAATAATTTCCGTAACAATGCTTTCTGCAGTGGCAGACAGATTCGGTTTGTGGGGTGATAACTCAGCTTGGGGAAACTGGGGAAACTTTGAAAAGTATACCCGACAATTGACATTTTTTCTACCCGAAATGTTAAGCAAATTTTCTGCTTATGCCGCTACATTTTTAGAAATACTTTTTCCATTGATGTTGATTTTAGGTTTCAAAACAAAAATAGCAGCTTACGGAACCGGGTTTTTATTGCTTGTTTTCGCTTTATCGATGGCCATTGCTTTAGGAATAAAAGCACCTTTGGATTATTCGGTTTGGATAGGAAGCGCAGCGGCTTTTTTATTGGCAACACAAAAAGAATTTTATTTTTCAATAGATACATTAACTAAAAAATCATAAACGTTATGAGTACAAGAATCAACATGGCAACTGCAGATGCTGCCGCTTACAAAGCAATGATGGGATTGGAAGGTTATCTTCAAACCATTTCTTTAAACCATATTCAGAAAGAATTAATCAAAATCAGAGCGTCACAAATCAACGGATGTGCTTTCTGTCTGGATATGCATACAAAAGACGCAATGAAATATGGTGAAACTCCTCAAAGAATTTATCTTCTAAACGCATGGAGAGAAGCGTTGGAGCTTTACACTGAAGAGGAACAAGTGCTTTTGGCAATGACGGAAGAAATTACTTTGATCAGCCAAAAAGGTCTGACTGAAGAAACGTATTATAAGGCTAAACAATTGTTTGATGAAAGCCAGATTGCTCAAATTATTATGGCAATTGTTACGATCAATTCATGGAACAGAATTGCAATTTCTACCCATTTGCCGATTGCAAAGTAAATTTAGATTTATTTAAAATAACTAATAAAAATCGCTTCTCAATTATTGAGAAGCGGTTTTCCTTTTAAGGAATTAATTTTACTGTTTGCAATTGAGCTGCAGAACATTTGCATTTAAAGGCTGTTCGATTTTTCGATCTAATTTTTCATTATTCAAAGTCACATACACTTCCATAGAACCTGTTCCGACATGCAGAGACAAAATGTGTCCGCCAAAAGCATTGAATTGATCATCAGTCGCCACGCCGTGAACGTGAATTGACGGACCTTTTTCGTTCCATGCGATTGAACCCGTCAAACTTCCCATTTCCACTTTACTGAATGTTTTTGGATTAAATTTTTTAGCATTAAAATCATAAAATCCAAAAGTTACTTCTGATGCAAAGCCAATTCCCGTAAAACTTGCAGACGGAATATTTTCTGTTTTCGCCAGATTTTCAATATTGGAAATTACATCATCACCTTGTCGCAATACCATCAGATAACCTGTCGGCGTTTTGATGTAACGACAATTGTCTTTTTGTTGTGCTGAAAAAGTATTCGTAATTAAAACTGTAAATAGCAATATAATAGTTTTTAATACCTTCATAATCAATTATATTTAAATTTTTAGAATGGAATTTTCACACCAAATCAACAATATATTTGCTTGGAAATTAAATTTCTTTTAGTTCAGAATTAATAAAATTCAATTCTTCTTGTGATAAATCGAGAGACATTGCTTTTGCATTTTCAATTGCTTGCTGTGCATTTCTTGCTCCGGCTAAAACCACTGTAATTGCTGGTTGTAAAGTTGTCCAACGCAAAACTAATTGAGAAAGAGTAGCTTCTTTGTCTTGTGCGATAGGTTCTATTTTTTCTAAGAAAGATTTCACTTTATGTAAGTCGAACTGTGAAAAATAGCCGTTTCTGTGATCGTTTTCTTTTAATTGATCTTCTTTGAAATATTTTCCTGTCAGAAGACCTCTTTCCATTGGACTGTAGACAATTATTCCTGAATTATTTTCTAAAGAATAAGGAACCAAATCATTTTCAATCGCACGGTTCAACATGCTGTAAGAAACCTGATTGCTTGCTAATTTCAGTCTTTTATTGGCTTCTTCCATTTGTTCAACAGAATAATTGCTCACACCAGCTGCACGGATTTTTCCTTGTTGAATCAACAGTTCCATCGCTTCCATGGTTTCACTAATTGGCGTTGTAGAATCTGGCCAGTGCAATTGTAAAAGATCGATGTAATCTGTTCCTAATCTTTTTAAACTTTCCTCAACTTCCTTAATAACGTTTTCTTTTGAAGCGAATTTGTACACGGGAAGTATTTTGCCGTCATCATTTGCATCAAAGAAAAATTCACCTTTTCCATTATTGCTTCCGTCCCAAACCAATCCGAATTTTGTCAACAACTGAATTTTCGAACGGTCTTTTCCTTTGATAGCTTCACCAATCATTTCTTCACTCAATCCGAAACCATAAAAAGGTGCAGTATCAATGGAAGTTACACCATGGTCTAGGGAAGCATGAATTGAGTTAATAGAATCTTGTTTTTCATTTCCACCCCACATATTTCCACCGATCGCAAACGCTCCGTGAGTAATCACTGAAAGTTCTAAACCTGTGTTTCCTAATTTTCTGTATTGCATTTTTGTTCTAATTTTTAAATTTATTTAACCACAAAAATTTTCTATTTCGTTTGTCATTCCGTAGGAATCTCAGCAAAATCAATTTAATTCTGAGAGTTTAGATTCCTGCGGAATGACAAAAAGGATGGTTAAATAACTATGTATTATTTTTTTAATTCCTTTAAAATAGCTTCACCTGCACTTTTCGCAGACTGAGGATTTTGTCCTGTAATCACTCTTTGATCGCTTACAACATGATTTTCCCAAAGCCCTGATTTTTCAAATTTCGCACCTCTTTCCTTCAACTTATCTTCCAAAAGGAAAGGAACTATGTTTGTTAATTTTACTTCAGCTTCCTCTTCATTCGTAAAAGCGTTGATTTTTTTACCATCCACCAAATACTTTCCGTTATCGAGTTTAATATTCACCAAACCAGCCGGACCGTGACAAACTGCGGCTACAATTCCTCCGTTTTCATAAATTTTTGAAGCAATTTTTGATAATTCTGTATTGTCTGCAAAATCCCACATTGCACCGTGACCGCCTGCATAAAAAATGGTAGAATAATCATTTGGATTTACTTGTGAAGGCTGTAAAGATTGGTCAATTTTACTTTTGTCTTTACTTTCCCAAAACTCTTTGTTGACAGGATCTTTTAAATCAAATCCATCAACAGGAGGAGTTCCGCCTTTCGGGCTTACAAAATCAATTTCGTAACCGGCTTTGTGAAGAACTTCCCAAGGATGCGAAACTTCACCCAGATAATATCCGGTTTCTTCGCCTGTGTCACCTTTTTTATCATGACTGGTCACGACAAATAGAATTTTCTTTTTGATTTTTTTAGATTTTTTGGTTTGTGATTGTACAAATCCTACTGTAAATAATGCAAGAATTAATAATGCTAATTTTTTCATATTTAATGATTTTTTAACCATTAAGGTTTATTTAAGAAGTTTAGAATATTAAGATGTAGCTACGCTTTAAGCGTTTGCTTTTAAAAAAAATCTGTTGATTTTCCTTAATTAATCTTAACATCTTAAATTTTTTTAATGGTTTAATGTTTAAATAATTTCAGTTAAATAAATTTGAGGTTTTTCCTGCAGCTTTTCATCAACCAAATTTCCAAAAGCTTTAATGTAAGGCTGTTCGTTATGCTGTTTCAATCCTTCTTCGCTTTTCCAGATTTCGTAGAAAACAAAATGATTTTTATCTTCAATTCCTTGATGAAGTGTGTACAATTCGTTGGCTTCTTCTTTTCTGGTTTCTATTACCATATTTTGAAGAGTTTCCAAAACTTCAGTTCTGTGCTCTTCTTTTGCTTTTATTATTGCAGTAAGATAGATTTTCATTAGACTAATTGTGGTTTTAATTCTTTTTCAAAAACGTTTGTAAGGTGTTCTCTGTATAATCTCATATCGCGCTCGATATTTGCATTTTTTTCGACATCATGGAAGTGGAAACTCTCCATTTTTTCTAAAGAAACGAATGCATTCATTCTGTGAAAACCAAATAATGGTCCATTGTCTACACTTGTTTCGTTGAAAAATTCTCCTGGAAGTGTGAAGGCTGTTTCAGGTGCATTCCAGCTTGTGGTCACCATATATTTTCTCCCACCCAACATTCCGCCTGTTCCGTAGTTGATTTTCGGATTTTCAGAAGTTCTTCCGTCGCTCATGTAAATTCCTTTTGCGTGACCGGCTGTGAAAACTTCATCAATATATTTTTTCAAACCATTCGGCAACTGAAACCACCAAATCGGAGTGTGGTAAATAATATAATCTGCCCAAACAAATTTTTCTACTTCGTCATTTTTGTTGAAATTGTCACTTACGTTGGTGATTTTCACTTCTACATTTTCAAATCTTTTTAAAACTTCCAATGTGTTGTCTGCAATTGTCTGATTATATTTTCCTCCTGAATGTCCGAAGTTTTGTCCACCGTTGATGATTAATACTTTTTTCATTTTGTATGATTGTTTAAATTTTACTCTGCAAAGTTATGTTGGGATTTTGTATAATTAAAATAATATAAATCATACCTTTGTATTATAATTCTGATGAACCGTGAAGTGAATAGTGAATAGTCAATTTGCTCCGTTGGTGAATTTATCAGATTTAAAATTGAAGATTGACTCCAAAGCAATTCGTAATTGAAAAACAAAAAATTATGGTAAATCTTGAATGGTACCGCACTTTTAAAGCAATCTATAAAACCGGAACATTAACCGGAGCTGCAGATTCTCTCTTTATTTCGCAACCCGGAGTAAGTTTGCATTTAGGTTCGCTTGAAGCGTATGTTGGGTACAAATTATTTGACAGAACAGGAAGAAAAATGATTCCGACCGAGAGAGGAAAGGTTTTATTTAATGCCGTCTCAGAACCTCTGACCAAGCTCGAAGAAGTTGAAAAAAACTTTCAGAAATCTACTGAAAAACATACGCCAACCATCAGTGTCGGAATGTGTTTTGAGACTTTTCAAACTACTTTAGAACAATATGTTTCGACGCTGGATTTTAATTTAATTATCAGTTTTGGTGAGTATCCTGAAATGCTCGACCAGCTCGATAAAGGAATTTTAGACTTAATTATCACTCCCAAAAAAGGAACGTCACCCAATATTTTGCATGAAGCATTTTCTTCTGAACAAATTATTTTGGTAGGAGGAAAAGATATTGATACAGAAAGTTTTGGTGAAGTTTTAAAAACCGAAGATTTTCAAAAAATTGAAAGCTGGCTGAAAAATGAAAAATGGTACGGTACAACGGGCGATATGGAACATCTTTTTCAGTTTTGGCTGATGAATTTTGGGCATAAACCTAATTTCAGACCCAATTATATTGTTCCAAACTTAAATTCGATTATCCGTTGTCTGAAAGGAGGAACCGGATTAGCTGTCGTTCCTGATTTTTTATGTAAAAATGAAATTGAAAGCGGTGAAATACAACTGATTTGGGAAGGCGATAAAAAATTAGAAAATACACTTTATTTCGGCTGCCGAAAAAAAACCATGTATCAATCTGAAATCGACCACATCAAAGGACTTTTCCGTCAGGTGATGAGTGGAGTTGAGGTTTGAGACTAAGGAATCACTATTTGAAATGGTATAGGAAGCATGAGCGTTAAGAAAATTTAATTAATCTGTTAAAAACTTCCCACTGTTTGAGCGTGTTGCAATTTTGGAAATTAATGATAAATTATAAATTCATGCGAGTTTTGGGAATTTTAGGATTAAATTTTAATTTTAGCGAAGGATTCCAAACCTTGAATTTTTGCTTCTTTTGTTTTAAGACAAAAGAAGAATATACTATATTTGCATCACACAAAACCCAAAACATCAGACATGTAGAATTTAATTTCTTTCAGATTTAATAAACAATAACGGAAAATGTTATTGCAGTTTAACCTTACTAAAAGAAAGAAATTATGCTTTTTCTACACAATATATCCTTTGGGTTTCCTGCGGGAAATCTGCTTTTTAATTCTATCAATTTAACGATACTTTCTCACTCAAAATCGGCTTTGGTCGGAAGTAACGGCATGGGGAAATCTACTTTGCTGAAAATTATTGCCAACGAAATTGAACCTTTGGCAGGAAATGTCAATATTCAGGGTGATCTATTTTATGTTCCGCAAATGTTTGGAAATTTTAATCATTTGACGGTTGCTGAATGTTTAAAAATCGATAAAAAACTCAATGCACTTCAAAAAATTACCGATGGCGAAGTGGACGAAATTTATTTTGAAACTTTAAATGACGATTGGGACATCGAAGAACGCTGTCAAATTGCCTTGCAATATTGGAAACTTGAAGATTTAAATTTAAATCAAACCTTAGAAAGCTTGAGTGGCGGACAAAAAACAAAGGTTTTTCTTGCCGGAATTCAAATCAATCAGCCTGAAATTATTTTACTCGACGAACCTACCAATCATCTCGATGTGGAAGGTCGAAATCTGTTGTATGATTTTATTGAAAAGACCAATTCAACGGTTGTGATTGTGAGTCATGACCGAACTTTGCTGAATTTAGTTGATACTATTTTTGAATTAAGTAATCAGGGAATTTCAACGTATGGAGGAAATTATGATTTTTATGCAGAACAAAAAGCAATCGAAAATGAAGCGTTACAAAACGATATTCATTCTAAAGAACGTGCTTTGAAAAAAGCTAAAGAAAAGGAACGTGAAACTTTGGAACGCAAACAAAAACTCGATGCACGAGGAAAAGGAAAGCAGGAAAAATCGGGTGTTGCAAGAATTATGATGAATACTTTGCGAAATAATGCCGAGAAAAATTCTTCAAGATTAAAATCTGTTCATGCCGAGAAAATCAATGATATTTCGGGGGATTTGCGGGATTTACGTTCGTCGGTGAAAAATGCTGACCAAATGAAAGTGAATTTTAATGATTCGAATTTGCATTCGGGAAAAATTTTGATTTCGGTGGAAGAGATTAATTTTAAATACGATCAAGAAAATCTTTGGAAAGAAAATCTCAAGCTTGAAATCCGAAGTGGTGATAGAATTTCTATCAAAGGTTCGAACGGTTCGGGGAAAACAACTTTGATAAAGCTTTTATTGGGAGATTTAAAACCTTCTGTCGGAACTATTTGGAAGTCCGATTTTCAGACGATTTATATTGATCAGGAATATTCTTTGATTGATAGAAATGCAACGGTTTATGAATTTGCCGAACAGTTCAATGATAATGCAATGCCGGAATCTGAAGTGAAAACATTGCTTTCAAGGTTTTTATTCGGAAAGGAAACCTGGGACAAAAAGTGTGATGTTCTGAGCGGCGGAGAACGCCTGCGACTTCTTCTGTGCGGACTTTCCATAAGCAACAAAGCTCCCGATATGATGATTCTCGATGAACCAACAAATAATTTAGACCTTCAAAATGTAGAAATTTTGACGAATTCTATTAAAGATTATCATGGGACTTTGCTGGTGATTTCGCATGATGAGGTGTTTTTGGAGGAGATTGGAGTTGATAAAGAGATTGTTTTAAAATAAGTCTATTTAAACTAAGCATATTTAAACTAATTTTAGATTTAACCACAAAAGGAACAAAAGACAATTATAAAGTTATCATTAGATATTCAAAGTTCTCAAAAGAATAAAAAATCTAAGATTTTTAAAAGCTTTTGTGTGCTTTTAAACCTTTAAATAGAAATATCAAAATCTTTTGACTCTTTTGTGGTTAAATAAAAAGTTTGAAAATTAAAAAGCTAAAATAGCTTCGGTAGTTGAGGTTACTGAAGTTATTTTATTTTAAAAGTTTTAAAATCCATTGATGGATTTCATTCAATACGTTTTCTCTGATTTCTTCATTCAGTATTTCATGACGCATTTCAGGATATATTTTCATATCTACGTTTTTAAATCCGTCGAGCTTTAAACTTCCAACAGTCTTTGTCACGCCTTTTCCAAAATCTCCGATGGGGTCATTTTGCCCGCTTACAAAAAGAAAAGGGAAGGACTTCGTAATGGTTTGTGCCCAATTTCTCGCTGTTGCTTTTTTGTAAATACTGAATAACGCATAAAACGCATTGTTGGTGAACGGAATTCCGCAAAGTGCATCCTCAGAAAATGCTTTTCTATTGGCGGGATTCAGCCAGTTTATTAGCTAAGGAAAAATAGGTTTTCACCAGATTAATTCCTGTTAAAGGTCCGCCAGTTCCAGTAATAATAACACCTGAAAACTTATTGCTTGTTTTTTGAAGAAGACACCGCGTAATAAAAGAACCCATCGAATGTCCCAAAATGAAATGCGAAACATTAGAATATTGCTCTATCAGAAATTTGCTCATCTTTTCGGCATCTGTAATCAATCTCTCGTCAGGATTGTTACGTTGAAAAAATCCAATATCTTTCCTTTCTCTTACCGATTTTCCGTGTCCTAAATGGTCATAAGTCAACACCGCAAATCCTCGGTCGGCAAAATATTCTGCAATTTCTGAATATCTTCCACTGTGTTCCTGCATCCCATGAACGATTTGTAAGGTTGCTTTTACAGGAATTTCTTCGGGATAGAATAAAGTGTAAAAGAGTTGGGTTTGATCGGTGGTGTTTTCAGATAAGTATCCTGATTTTTGCAGTGATTTCATGGTGTGGATTATCTTTGGTATTTTGGAAGAGATTGGATGAGTGGGAAATTGTATTAAAATATGTCTTTGTAAACTCTAAACCTAACAGGTTTTTAAAACCTGTTAGGTTTGATAATGATTATTTAATTTCTGAAAGTGTCCATCTGAGATAAATATTAGTACTGATAAGATCAATAAGTACATCTTCTAAATATTTATCAAAGTTGTGACCCAGATTCGCAGGTGTTTTTTGTAAAACTTCTTTAAGTTTTTCTTTAGTGTAATAGTGCCTTTTTACTTCATTGTTTTCATTACGTAAAAGATAATAGATTTTGTTTCTTAGTAAAACAGTTGTAAACTCGTCAAGTTCTTCATAATCTTCATATTCATCGTCTTCGTAAATGTCATTAATTATTAAATCATAATTGTTATTTTGAATATTATAATCTTTTTGGAAAATTCTTATTAGCCTTTCCTTATTCAATTTAGTAATGACCTCAAGTAAGGCTTGTTTTATACCTGTAGCACTTCCAAATTCAAATATTCTTCCGTCTTTTTTTACAAGAAGTATTGGACCTTGACCTACTAAACATACCTTTTTATCTTTTGCTTGGTAACCAAAAACGAAGAGTTCATCGTAATCTTCTGTGTAACTGACTTCAACATGATCTCCAGCATTATTTAGTACGTATTTTTCTGCGATTTTTAGATATTCATCTTTTGAGTTTTCTTGCATTCTATTTTAAATATTTTTTGTGAAGATTGTTTAAGAAGATTTTACGATTGAAGTCTTTAGCAAAACCTGAGTTTTCGCCTTTTCGCAATTCAGTTTGTAATTGTGATTGATTTTTCATAAGGTGTTTCTAAGGAATTTATTTTCAAATATAATCTAATTAAAAGGTAGATTTCTAAATACAACCATAATGATTTTCCACCCCACCCAAAAATAAAAATCCCTTCAAATTTGCCCACCCAATTTTTTAAAAGTAATTTTGCATGAATCTAAAATAAAAGTAAAATATGTCAACTTACGTAGTTGTAGGTCTTCAGTATGGAGATGAAGGTAAAGGAAAAATAACGGATGTTTTATCGGCAAAATCAGATTATGTGGTACGTTTCCAAGGGGGCGACAACGCTGGTCACACGGTTTATGTAGGCGATGAAAAGTTTGTTTTGCACCTTCTTCCATCGGGAGTTCTTCAGTGCAAAGGGAAGTGTATCATTGCCAATGGTGTAGTGGTAAATCCTAAATCTTTCATTAAGGAGGTGAATCAGATCGAAAGCAAAAACATGAGAACTGATCACATTTTCATCAGCAGAAGAGCGCATGTCATCATGCCTTACCACATTCTTTTGGATACTTACCGTGAAGAAGAGCACGGAGGAACACAAATCGGGACTACTAAAAAAGGAATCGGACCATGTTATGAAGATAAGATCGCAAGAATCGGTATCAGAATGGTAGATCTTTTGAATCCTGAGATTTTAAGAGACAAAATTGAGAAAAACTTAAAAGTTAAAAACTCTCTTTTCGAAAAATATTACGATAAGCCGACTTTAGATGTTGAAGAAATCTACAATGAATATTTAGAGATTGGAAAGCAGCTTCAAGATAGAATCGTAGATACTGAATTAGAATTAAACGAAGCCATCAGAGACGGTAAAAATGTATTGTTCGAAGGAGCGCAAGCTTTGATGTTAGACATCGACTTCGGAACATATCCTTACGTAACTTCATCTTCTCCGTCAACAGGAGGAGTTTGTACAGGAGCGGGAGTTCCACCAACTTCACTTCAAAACCTTATTGGTGTTGCCAAAGCATATTGTACAAGAGTAGGAAACGGACCTTTCCCTTCTGAATTAGATAACGAATTGGGTGAGAAAATCAGACAAATCGGTGGTGAATTTGGAGCAACTACTGGAAGACCGAGAAGAACAGGTTGGTTAGACCTTGTTTCTTTGAAGCACGCTTGTATGATTAATGGGATCAATAACTTGGTAATTACAAAATTAGATGTTCTTACAGGAATTGAAAACCTAAAAATCGTTACACATTACAAAACTGAAGACGGAAAGATCATCGATTATTTCACTTCTTCAACAGAAAAATTGTACAACTACGAACCAATCTATCAAGATTTACCGGGTTGGAACGAAGATTTGACAAAAGTAAGAAGCTACGACGAACTTCCTGATACGGCTCAAAAATACATCGAGTTTATCGAAAAATATTTAGGAATCAACGTATATTTAGTTTCTGTAGGCCCTGAAAGAAGCCAAAACATTATCAGAAAAGAATTATTCTAAGGAATATTTTCAAATAAATAAAAAAGAGACTATCAATTTGATGGTCTCTTTTTTTTGTGTCATTGCGAGAAGCGAAAGCTACGAAGCAATCTTAAACGAGCAAGAATAAATAAATCCAGTCATTCAGAGCGAGGCGAAAGCGCAGTGAAGAATCTCTATATACTCAAACTCTCTCATTCTCAAACCCTCAAACTCTCCGACTTAAATAAGAAGCTATTTCCCGCTGTCCACTATATCTTTTTTGTTTTTCCCGAACCTGATTTCCTTCACCAAGAAAAACAAAAAAGGATGCCGTTCCCATCGGGGCTAAGAAAGCGGTTCTCTGTTCCAAATAAGGTTGTAGCGAGTTTTTTTCACATTCTTAAACCACCCCGTCAAAAATTCTTCCGTATTTTCGCCACCCCTCCAAAGGAGGGTAATTCAAAACCTCCAACATCAAGCTTCCTTCACCCAACCTCAAAAACCTTATTCGTAAAATAGTTAAATTTTAAAGTTTAACACCGATTTTGATATAAGGTTAGGTTTTTGTTAAGTTTTTGGCAGAAATTTTGATATTGTTTCAAAGATTATTAACAATCATATTGAAAACTGATAATCTATATATTAACAATTTAATTTTATAGTGATGAAACATCTAGAACACAATCAGGAATTTCGACTGAATGAAATCCTTTTCGAAAACCGTAACAAAGCGTATGGTGCGTATGTATTAAGAACAGAATCAGACAGAATTTTAACCAAAGCATTTTTTATAGGTGTTGGTTTATTGGCTGCGGTTTCTATTATTCCAACTGTTATATCTGCTTTTAAAACAATTGAGCCGGAGCCAACTGGAACAACACAAGGACCCATTGTGTTGGTTATTCCAGATGAACCTGTTGTAAAACCACCTGAAAAAGTGACTCCACCTGAAAAGGTAACACCACCGCCGCCAAGTGTAAAGCAATATAATTCTACAGTTGCTACGCCTACAAGAAATGCAGACGAAAGCAATATTATAAAAGATATTCCGAAAGATGCCATTGCTGGAGTGAAAAATGATTTTGTAGCACCACCAGCTCCAAAAATTAATGTGCCTACAAGTGTAATCTCAGGTCCGGGAACAGTTGTTCCTCCAAAAGTGGTTCCGACGGTAGATCCAGGACCGGATAATTCTGTAAAAGATGCAAATGAACTAAGTGTAACTGCAAAATTCGAAGGAGGGATTGATGCTTTCAGAAATAAGGTGATGAACAAATTTGATGTTTCAGCTTTTGAAGATGAAGGAAGTGTAAATACAACGGTTACTTTTATTGTAGAAAAAGACGGAACTATTTCAGATATTAAAACCAACGGAAAAGATGCTTCTTTCAATGCTGAAGCAATCAGAACCATTAAAGCGGTAAAAGGAAAATGGATTCCGGGTAAAAATAAAAAAGGAGAATCTGTAAGAAGTTATTTCAAGTTTCCTATTTCAATGAAATTTGATAATTAATATCTTAAACACAAATCTCAATAGTTATCCACAAAGATTTATTTTTGTGGATAATTTTTTTAATGTCTAAAATGCTTGTTAACAATATTTTAACTCTATTTTCGTTTTAGTCATTCCCCAAGAGCAGAGAAAAAAGTGTATTTTTGAGGCTTAAAGTTTGAGCAATGGCAAAAATTATAGGTATCGCTAATCAGAAAGGTGGAGTAGGAAAGACTACTACTGCCGTAAATTTAGCTGCAGCATTAGGAGTTTTAGAAAAGAAAATACTGATCATTGATGCAGATCCACAGGCAAATGCAACATCTGGTCTTGGTGTGGAAGAAGTGCCGTATTCTACCTATAATCTTTTGGAACACAGTGTTGAAACCAGAAACTGTATTCAGAAAACAACGACTCCGAATCTTGATATCGTACCTTCTCATATCGATTTGGTAGCTGCCGAAATTGAATTGGTAGACAAAGATAACCGTGAGTATATGCTTAAAAAAGCATTGCAGGAAGTAAGAGACGATTACGATTATATCATCATCGACTGCGCACCGAGTTTAGGTTTGATTACGGTGAATGCATTAACAGCTGCAGATTCTGTGATTATCCCGATTCAGTGTGAATATTTTGCTTTGGAAGGTCTTGGTAAACTTTTGAATACGATTAAAAATGTTCAGAAAATTCACAATAAAGATTTAGATATCGAAGGATTGTTGTTGACGATGTATGACAGCCGTTTAAGACTTTCAAATCAGGTAGTGGAAGAGGTAAATGCACACTTTCCGGAAATGGTTTTTGAAACCATCATCAGCAGAAATGTAAGATTGAGTGAAGCGCCAAGTTTCGGTGAAAGTATCCTTAATTATGATGCTGAAAGTAAAGGCGCCATCCAGTATATTCAGCTTGCAGAAGAAGTGTTGCTGAGAAACGAAAATTTAGTAAAAAATTAAAATGATTTTTGTATTTAATAATTAAACAATTATCATTAATCAATAATCATTTATACAAAAAATGAAGGACAAAAAAAGAGCGATGGGACGTGGTTTGGGAGCAATTCTAAGTGCAGAATCCAAAGCTACGGTCAATACAGCTACTGATGAGGGAGCAGATAAATTTGTAGGAAATATCATGGAAGTTTCCATTGAAGATATTTATCCGAACCCGACACAGCCAAGAACTTATTTTGATGAAAAAGCATTAAACGAACTTGCACAGTCGATTACAAACTTAGGTGTTATACAGCCTATTACGTTAAGAAAAGATGGTGAGAAGTTTGAGATTATTTCCGGGGAAAGACGTTTCAGAGCGAGTAAAATTGCAGGATTAACCACTATTCCGGCATATATCCGTTTGGTGAATGATCAGGAGCTTTTGGAAATGGCTCTTGTGGAAAATATTCAGCGTGAAGATCTTGATGCCATCGAAATTGCGCTTACCTATCACAGACTTTTGGAAGAAATCGGCCTTACTCAGGAAAATTTAAGCCAAAGAATAGGAAAAGATAGAAGTACGATTACCAATTCGATGAGATTGTTGAGATTGAGTCCGGACATTCAGAATGCAATCCGAAGCGGAGAAATTTCTGCCGGCCACGGAAGAGCAATCATCAGTCTTGAAAATGAAGAGCATCAGCAAGTTTTATTTGATTTAATTATCAAAGAAAAACTGAATGTACGTCAGTCTGAACAAGCGGCGACTGCTTTGAAAAATCCAAAGTCTCCGGCTGCTAAAAGAGCAAAAGCTGAGCTTTCTAATAATTATAAAAGAGCTCAGAAAGCAATTTCAGATATTCTTGATGTGAAAGTGGAGATAAAAACAACAGGTACCGGCAAAAAAGGCAAAATTGTTTTAGATTTTAAAAATGAAGATGAGCTGGAATATATTTTATCTCATATTAAATAAATGAAAAAAATAGTTTTCACATTTTTTCTTTTTTTATCAGGATTAGCTTTCTCACAAACCAATCCGAGAGATACTATCAGATTAGAGCATTATGCGACTGATACAATTCCTGCTGCAAAACCTCAGGCTCAGGCTGAAGCTCAGGTAATTGATGATATAGAAAAAGCAAATGCACCGGCATCTCTGAAAGTAAAAAAGCTGAATCCCACAAAAGCAGGTCTTTATTCTGCTGTATTACCGGGTTTGGGACAGGTTTACAATAAAAAATACTGGAAAGTTCCCGTTGTTTTGGGAGCAGTAGGAACCGGAGTAGGTATCGCAGTCTGGAACCAAAATCAGTATAAAAAGTATCGTGAATATTATATTGCAAAACTTAATGGTGCCCAAAATGACTTCTTAGACAGAAATCCGACTCTTGATAAAGTGGCATTAGGAAATGCGCAAGACAGAGTGAAGAGGCAGAGAGATTATGCAATTGCGATTACAGGTTTAATTTATATTTTAAATATTGTAGATGCTGTTGTAGATGCTCATTTATATGAAGGTCGTAAAGATCCTGATTTAACATTAGCTCCTGCGGTAATCTATGATGATTTTAATACTAATCCTCCGAAAACAGGCTTGGCTTTAAGTTTCAGATTCTAGGAAAATAATAAATAGTAAGATAATAAGTTTCAAAATTTTATGAAAATAGCGTTAGTTGGATACGGAAGAATGGGGAAGATTATCGATGAGATTGCCTTAAAAAGAGGTCATGAAGTTGTTGCCCGACTGAAAGAAACTCCGACTGCTGAAAATCTTAACAATCCGGATGTCGTGATTGAGTTTTCACTTCCTGAAGTGGCATTTGATAACATTAAAGCTTGTCTTGAAAATAAAATTCCGGTGATCTGTGGAACTACAGGCTGGCTGGAAAGAAAATGTGAAGTTGAACAATTAGCCGTTGAAAATGAAACGGCGTTTTTATATGGTTCAAATTTTAGTTTAGGGGTGAATTTATTTTTTGCTTTAAATGAAAAACTGGCTGGTTTGATGAAGAATGTTGATGAATATTCTTGTCAGCTGGAAGAGATTCATCATATTCACAAATTGGATGCCCCAAGTGGAACCGCAATTTCTCTTGCTGAAGGAATCATTAAAAACAATGATAAATTTGATGCATGGAAACTGGAAGAAACTCAGGAAAAACAATTAGGTATTTTTGCCATCCGTGAAAATGAAGTTCCGGGAACTCACTCTGTTTATTACAGAAGTGAAGTAGACGAGATCGAAATAAAACATACAGCGTACAATAGAAACGGCTTTGCTTTGGGAGCGGTAGTTGCTGCTGAATGGATTAAAGATAAAAAAGGAAACTTTACAATGAAAGATGTTTTAGGACTCTAGATTTGTAACAAAATTCCTACATTGCAAACTAATACGAGTACATCGTGAATAGTCAATAGTGAATCTATTACTTATTACACATTGCTCATTAATCATAATTACAGATTAGGCACAAAAATTTATGAATTATTTTTTAACGTATACAGTTTATGTTCTCATTTTATCAGTATTGATGGGACTTTCCACTTGGAAGCTGTTTAAGAAATTAGGGTATAGTCCGTTATTCGCATTTATACCTTTCTATAATTATTTCATTATACTTAAAGAAACGAAACACCCGAAATGGTGGGCGATTTTATCATATTTACCGATTGTTGGTCCTATTATGATGAGTGTTTTTCATTTGTATTTAATGAAAAAGTTCGGGAAAAATTTATTCAAAGATCAGTTATTGACGGTAATTTTACCGTTTATCTATATGGCAACGGTAAATTATTCTAAAGAAACCGAGCTTGAGGATGAAAATGATTTGTATTTAACGGAAGAAGAAAAAAACGCAAAAAAGAAAGATACCTTCATGGGATCAATCACTTTTGCGGTAGTTTTCGCAACGATCATTCACGTTTTTGTTACACAGCCTTTCGGGATTCCTACCGGTTCAATGGAACGAACTTTACTGGTTGGCGATTTCCTTTTTGTAAATAAATGGAGCTACGGTTACAGATTACCAATGCGTCCTGTAGCAATTCCTTTCTTACAGGGAACAATTATGGATACGGGAGAAAAAGGAAATCCTAAAGATGATCCTAAATCTTATGTTGAAGGAATAAAATTACCATACGAAAGAATTTTCCAATTCAGCAAACCTCAGAGAAATGATATTGTCGTTTTCAACTATCCAAGAGATTCTGTGCATACTTCACTAGACAGAGCAGATCCTTATGTAAAAAGATTGGTTGCGGTTGCAGGAGATACTTTTGAGATGAGAGATGGTAGACTTTTCGTCAACGGAAAACCTGAAACTGTTTTAGGAGATCAGGAAGTTCAGCACAGATATATTGTAAACACAGGAAGTCAGTTAGATATTCCAAGTTTATATAATACTTTTGGATTTTTACCTGTTCAGGAAGGGCAAAATGAAAAAGGAGGATTTGTATATTATTTTCAGGGTCTAACTGCAAAGACAGCTGCTGAAATTAAAAAACTTCCTCAGGTAATTGATATGCAGGAACATATTCAGCCGAAAGGTGAATCAGCTATTGCGTACCGTGATGAGACAAGAACCAAAATTGATACTACGAATTCTATATTTCCGATTAACAGTGGATGGAATCAGGATCAGTATGGCCCGTTAAAAATTCCTAAAAAAGGAGATGTGGTTACAATAAACCAACAGACATTCCCTGAATATCAATGGATCATTAAAAACTACGAACATAATTCATTAGAAAATAAAAACGGTAAATTTTTCATCAACGGAAAAGAAACAAATCAGTATACAATCCAGCAGGATTATTATATGATGGTGGGGGATAACAGAGATGCTTCTCTTGATGCGAGATTCTTTGGTTTTGTTCCTGAAGAAAATATCGTTGGAAAACCGATGTTTACTTGGATGAGTTTGCAGGGAGCGTTTAAGGATTCAAGTTCTTCTTATCAGGCTCCATTTAAAATCCGTTGGGATAGAATGTTTAAAGCAACCAATACCGGAGAAGCCGACAAAACTTCTTATTGGTGGATTGCAGCAATGATTCTTGTTCTTTTCTTTGGCTGGGAATATTTTATGAAATTATTCGGAAAGAAGAAAAAAGAAGACGAGATATAATTAAAATTAAAAATAAATAAAATGAAGTGTTTGAAAAAATGCTTCATTTTTCTATATAATAGTTATGCAGAATATATTATTACCGGTGTTTTATTTACCGCCAATTTCATGGTTTTCAGAATTTTTGAATCCTGAAAATGAAGTTGTATTCGAACAGTTTGAAACTTTTCCGAAGCAGACCTTTAGAAACCGTACCAATATTTATGGTGCTAATGGAAAGCTTTCATTAATTATTCCGATCAATCACAATGGAAGCCGTGAATTTAAAAATACAGAAATGTCTTATCGCGAAGATTGGCAGAAGCTTCATTGGAAATCTATTAAAACAGCCTATCAAAGTTCTCCATATTTCGAATATTATGAAGATAAGCTGATAAAGCTTTTCGAAAACAAAGAAAAATTTCTATTAGATTTTAATATCAAAAGCATTAAGATTATTTTAGATATTTTAAAAACAGAAAAGGCATACTCTTTGAATAAAGAATATATCAAAAATCCGGAAGAGGTTAATTTTAGAGAAAAATTTTCTGCGAAAATACCTTCAGAATATGAGATGAATGAATATTATCAGACGTTCTCAGATAAAATGGGATTTTTGAATGATTTGTCGATTGTGGATCTTATTTGTAACAAAGGCCCGGAATCGATGACTTATATTAAACATATTAAAAAATTATAATCAGAGAAAGCTGTATAATTGGTAAAATGCCGATAGATATTGCTTTTGTGGATGATTATTAAATTAATAAATAAATTCTACATATGAAAAAGGTAATGTTAGCCGCTGTTTTTTTAGCAGGCTTTACTTATTCATCAGCTCAGCAGACTCCTGCAGTTGATCCAAAAGAAAATAAAGATTTAATGACTTGGTATCATAAAGATTTTGCGACGACAAAAGTTTATGGTGTTAATACTGAAAATGCATACAAGTTTTTAGAATCAAAAGGTTTAAAACCTAAAACAGTAGTTGTTGGTGTTTTGGATAGCGGAGTTCAGGTAGATCACCCTGGCTTGGTGAAAAATATGTGGAAAAACCCTAATGAAGTTCCAAACAATGGTAAAGATGACGATGGAAATGGATACATAGACGACGTTCATGGATGGAATTTTATCGGTGGAAAGAACGGTGACATCGGAATTGATAACATGGAAGTTACCAGAGTTGTTGCAAAATACAAACCTGTTTTTGAAGGTGATAATTCGACTCAGAATAAAGCAAATCAGGCAAAAATGCCGGAGGAATTTGCCATGTATATGAAGTCTAAAGAGCTTTTTACTAAAAAAAGTATTGATGCAAGACAGAGTTTTCAGCGTTATTCAATGATCAATGATGCTATTCCTTCAATGGTAGCTGTTTTAGACGGTAAACCATTAACGGCTGAAAATATAAAAAACAGAAAGCCATCAACCCAGCTTGAAGCGGTAGCATTGGAAGTTCTTACCAATGTAGCTAAAGATCCTGCCTTCGCCGGAAAAACACCTGCTGAGATTGAAACATTAATGAAAACTGAAATGAAGGGTGCACTCGAACATTTTGGTCCAATGGCAAAGCAATATGATCTTAATTATGATCCTAGAGCAGAAATTGTAGGCGACAATTATAATGATTATTCTGAAAGAATTTATGGAAATAATCATTATCAAGGCCCGGATGCAGAACACGGAACACACGTTTCAGGAATTATTGCAGGTCTGCCGCAAGGAAAAGAAGTACAATACGGTGTGGCATCAAGAGTTGCAAAAATAATGTCGGTAAGAACTGTTCCCAACGGTGATGAAAGAGATAAAGATGTTGCCAACGCAATAAGATATGCAGTAGACAACGGAGCGAAAATTTTAAATATGAGCTTCGGAAAACCTGTTTCACCAGGTAAAAATGTAGTTTGGGATGCATTTCAATATGCTCAGGATAAAGGTGTTTTGTTAGTAAAAGCTGCCGGAAACGAAAATGAAGATGTTGCAGAACATTTGGCTTATCCTACCAACTTTAAAAATATTACAGACGAAGCACCTTTTGTTAATAATGTAATGGTGGTTGGCGCAAGTACCAACAGAAATAACGAATTGAGAGCCAGCTTCTCAAATTACAATAAAAAAATGGTGAATGTATTTGCACCGGGAGAAGAAATTTATTCTACGATTCCTACCAACGATTACAGTTATCAGCAAGGAACGTCTATGGCATCACCTGTAGCAGCAGGAGCAGCGGCGGTATTGCTTGCTTATATGCCAAATCTTAAACCTGCACAGATTATTGAAGCTTTAGTGAAAACAAGCAATGCAAGTACAGAAAATGAATTCGGAGAAAAATCTCAGGCAGGCGGTGTAATCGATGTGAAAAAAGCAGCAGAATACGCTTATACTAATTTCTACGACGGAAAATCGAATACTGTTAAAACAAAAACTGTTAAAAAATCGAGACCGGTTAAGAAATCTGTAAAGAAATAGTAATCAAATACATTTAAGAAATAATTTATAAACAAGCCTGAGTTTTTCAGGCTTGTTTTTTTGAATAAATAAAATTTGGCACGGTTTTTTGTATTATCTTTAATGTTAAAATAATAAAACTACAATATGAAAAAGCTATTACTTGCAAGTATAGTGGGAACCTCACTTTTTGCAGTGTCTTGTTCCACAGTGAATAAAGCTAAAAATGCACAAGCCGTAAGATCAGAATTTCTAAAAATGAAAGGTGATTGGCAGATTGTAAGTATCGACTACGATAAGGCTTATAAAATTAAACCTTTCGACGAAGGAGCAGATGCACAATGCTTTGTAGGAAGTCACTGGAGATTTATTCCAAATAATTATTCAGGTTCTTATACATTAAACGGCGGAGGATCTTGCCCTAAATTTATACAGCCGATTAAGGTAGATATTAAAGGTGATGTTTTCACTTTCAAAAAAATTGTAGACGGTACAAAAGCAAAACAAAATACAGCTGGATATACTCTAAACGTAGTTAATTCTATGACTGACCAGTTTTCTTTAGAGCAAAATATTCCATTTGAAGGAAGTTCTGTAAAAGTTGTTTACAACTTCGAAAGAACAGGAATGGACTATACTAAATAATAAATAAAATATTTTAAAATGAAATTTAATAAAACATATATCGCAGGATTATTTTTATCATCAGCCTTGTTGCTAACAAGTTGTGAAGCCGTACAAAATTCTAATCACCAACAAAGAGGTACTGCAGTAGGAGTTGCTTCAGGAGCTGTAATTGGTGGTGTACTGGGTAACAATGTGGGTAAAGGTAAAAATGCTGCATTAGGAGCTGTTTTAGGTGGTATTATCGGTGGTGTTGCAGGTAACGTTATCGGTAATAAAATGGATAAACAAGCAAAAGATATCAAAGAAACTTTGCCTGGTGCAGAGGTAGAAAGAGTAGGAGATGGTATTAAAATCACAATGAATGAAAGTATTGTTACTTTCGCATTTGATTCATCAGATCTTACGGCTCTTGCTAAAACAAATCTTGATAAATTGACTAAAGTTTTGGTTGATAATCCAGATACCAACATCAATATTTACGGACATACTGATAGCAAAGGAGCAGATGATTACAATCAAAAGTTGTCAGAAAGAAGAGCAAATTCTGTAAAATCTTACTTAATGTCTAAAGGGATCGCATCAAGCAGATTATTTGCTTTAGGAGAAGGAGAGGCGATGCCTGTTGCTTCTAATGATACTGATGCAGGCAGAGCAAAAAACAGAAGAGTTGAGTTTGCGATCACAGCAAATGAGAAAATGATTAACGACGCTCAGCAGGGTCAATAGTCATTTAACATATATATATTATTTCTTAAACCGCTTTGGCGGTTTTTTTGTATTTTTATACCTGATTTTTTTGTCGTAAAATCACTATTTTTGCAATCGAAACCACATAAATGAAGAAATATTTAAAATTACTTCGGGTAGAACAATGGGTGAAGAATCTTTTTGTTTTCGTTCCGCTTTTTTTCTCTGGTAATGTTAAAAATTTAGATTTACTTAGTAAAAGTATTTTTGCATTCATCATATTCTCTCTGGCTGCAGGCGTTGTTTATATTCTTAATGATTATAACGACATCGAGGCAGATCAAAAGCATCCCGAAAAAAGACGGCGCCCGCTTGCGAGTGGAGCTGTTTCAAAGAAAACGGCAATAAGCATTTTAATAGGATTAATCATTGTAGATCTGGCATTGATTTTATTTGCGCAATACTATTTTAATACCCCAATCTGGAAGTTTGCATTCATAATCGTGTTTTATTTCGTGATGAATCTTGCTTATACATTTAGGCTGAAGCACGTTCCCATTATTGATATTTTTATCATTGCAATTGGTTTTGTACTTCGTGTACAGGCGGGTGGTTACATTACAGGGATCTTTATTTCGCAATGGGCAACTTTACTGACCTTTGTTTTGGCGTTGGTTCTTGCAATAGGCAAACGACGAGGTGAGCTTATTAATGCACAGGTTTCAGGGAAAACAAGAAAATCTTTGGATGGATACAATGTGCAGTTTGCAGATATTGCACTTTCTATTTCAGTGACGTTGGCGATCGTTTGTTATCTTATGTTTACGCTTTCGCCGGAGGTTCAGCTCAAATCGCATTCCAGTATTTTTTATACCGTAATATTTGTTGTTTTTGCATTTCTAAGATATTTGCAGCAGACATTGGTTTATAATCGTACAGAATCTCCTACGAAGATTTTGTACCGAGATCGGTATATTCAGATTACCTTGGTGATGTGGGTTATCTCGTTTTTAATATTGATCTATTTTAAAGAAAGTATTCATAATTTTAATCTACTGTAATTATGAAGCAAAATTTCATACAAAAAGTTACAAACTGGGGCAATTTTCCCATCGTAGAAAAAGAAATGAAGTCGGAAGACAGCTTCAGGAAGATTAAAGAATTTGTTCTGAATAATAACGAAGTAATCGCGAGAGGAAACGGAAGATGTTATGGTGATGCTTCATTAGGCGAGCATATTTTTTCCACTAAAAAATTAAATAAATTCATCAGTTTTGATCGTTTAAACGGAATTATCGAATGTGAGTCTGGTGTTTTGTTATCTGATGTTTTAGAAATATCAGTTCCGCAGGGATATTTTCTTTATGTTACTCCAGGGACAAAACTGATTTCAGTGGGCGGAGCAATTGCTTCTGATGTTCACGGAAAAAATCATCATTCTGAAGGTTGCTTTTCAGAATATGTGCTCGATTTTAAACTGATGACAGAGAATGGCGACATCATAATCTGTTCTAAAGAAGAGAATTCTGAGAAATTCTATGCTACAATCGGCGGAATGGGACTTACAGGAATTATTCTTTCAGCAAGATTTAAGCTTAAAAATATTGAAACAGCATACATTCGTCAGGAAAGTATAAAAGCTGAAAATTTAGATGAAATTTTTAGGCTATTTGATGAAAGTGAAAGCTGGACTTATACGGTTGCATGGATCGACTGTCTGCAAAAAGGAAAAGATATAGGAAGAAGTATTCTGATGAGAGGTGAGCATGCTTTTGCCCACGAGATTCCTCAGAAGTTTTCTAAAAATCCGTTAAGATTAAAGAAAAAGTTTTCTCCGACTGTTCCGTTCTATTTTCCCGGATTTGTCTTGAATGCTCTTACTGTAAAGCTTTTTAATCTGTTATATTATAAAAGACAGACAAAAAAAGAGGTGAAGAATATTATTGATTACGAAACTTATTTCTATCCGTTGGATGCTGTTAATGATTGGAATAAAATTTACGGTAAATCAGGGTTCATCCAATATCAAATGGTGATTCCGAAAGAAAATGGAAAAGAAGGGATGAAAAAAATTCTTGAAACCATTGCCAACAGTGGAAACGGTTCCTTTCTTGCCGTTCTGAAATTATTCGGAAAAAATAATCCTGAAGCATATAATTCTTTTCCAATCGAAGGATATACTCTTGCGTTAGATTTTAAGGTAAATTCTAAGCTGAAAAAGCTGGTCGAGCAATTAGATCAAACCGTGCAGGATTTTGGAGGCAGAATTTATCTTACCAAAGACAGCATGAGCAAATCTTCGCTTACCGATTATCTCAAAAACGTAGAAAGTTCAAAATTTGTGTCTTTACAGCACAAAAGAATCTTAAATAATAAGTAAAATGATAGTTCTCGGAAGTACATCTGAAGTGGCACAGGCTTTTGTGGAAAAAGCCTTGCAGGAAGGCGAAAAGTATGAAAGAATTTATCTTTTTACCTCAAACAAAGAAGCAACGGAACGTTTTGCAAAACATATCGATGTGAAATTTTTGCAGCAATCTGAAATTATTGAACTCGACTTGACGAAAGATATTAATTATTTTGATTTTGACCACGTCAATTCAAATGTCCTGTTCTGTGCGACCGGATATTTGGGGGTAAGTACCGAAGATGGCCTGTACGACAATAAAAATACAGAACGGATTATTGATATTAATTACTCAAAACTGGTTCCTGTAATGAATTATTTTGCTCAAAAATTTGAAAGCAAAAGATCAGGGACAATTATTGGCCTCTCGTCGGTTGCAGGAGATCGCGGAAGACAGAGTAACTTTATTTATGGAAGTGCAAAAGCAGCATTCACAGCCTATTTGAGTGGTCTTCGTAATTATCTTTTCGAAAAAAAGGTGCATGTTTTAACCGTAAAACCTGGTTTTATGGCAACAAAAATGACAGAAGGTTTACCATTAAATCCGAAACTGACTGCAACGCCAAAGCAAGCTGCAGAATGTATTTACAGCGCATTCAAAAAACAAAAGAATGTTGCATACGTTTTACCGATTTGGGGCGTTATAATGTTGATCATCAGAAATATTCCTGAGTTTATATTTAAAAAATTAAAGCTTTAACTGTAGTATGAAAAAATTGTATTGTTTTGATTTTGACGGAACTATTACTTATAAAGATACCATGTTTATGTATCTTAAATTCTACAATCCTTCCAAGTTCCGGGTGCAGTTTTTGAAGCATATTCCACTTTTTATTTTATTAAAACTAAGATTGGCTGAGACCGAAAAAGTAAAAAGAAGTTTCATTGGTTCTGTTTTGAAAGGGCAACTTCAGTCTAAAATAGAAGAAAAATCGAAACAGTTTTTTGAGGAAAATTATCCTAAAATTGTCAGAGAAAATGCTTTAGATTTTATTAAAAATATAGATAGAGAAAATACACAGAGTCTTTTGGTAACTGCCTCGTTAGATATTTGGGCTAAACCATTTGCCGAAAAATTACAGATGAATCTTGTTTCTACAAAGGCAGAGTTCAAAAATGGGGTTTTTACAGGAAACTTTATTGGTAAAAACTGCAATGGAAAAGAAAAATTAGAACGTATAAAAAAAGAAATTTCAGACTATAAGTACGATAAAATCATAGCGTTTGGAGATACTTCAGGAGATAAGCCAATGCTGAAATGGGCAAATGAAGGTCATTACCAATTTTTTCATTAATTTTGAAGGATTAATAAAAGTAAAATGAATAAACTGCTGATTTTTTGTTTTGCAACCCTGATGAGTTGTACAAGCACAATTGCACAAAAATCTGATGATATGCAGAATAAAGGTGAAATTATAATGTCTGAATCGCAAGGTGGTGCCGAGCAGGCTGGCTTTGTAATTATAAAAGATGAACAGGAGTTTCAGAATATAATAAAATCTAAACAGGGAACATCGCTTGTAGAACTAGGAAGTGAACCTGTCGTAAAGTATCCCGCATTTCCTGTTAATAAGAAGGTAGTTCTGTATAATATAGGCTCATTCAGGGCAGGTGATCATACCGTAAGAGAAATAAAAAATATTTCTGTAAAAGATAATGTGCTGTATGTGGAAGTTCCGATGCGTGAATCGGGCGGAATGCAAATTCAGGTACTTTCAAACCCTTGGTTTATTTTCTCAGTCCCTTCAAATTATCAATTCACTTCAGTACAATTAAAACCTTCAAACTAAAAAATGAATAAAATATATTTAGATAACGCTGCTACAACGCCTCTTTCAGAAGAAGTAATCGATGCAATGGTTGATACCATGAAAGTGAATTTCGGAAATCCTTCTTCTACACACAGTTTTGGTCAGGAAGCAAAAATTCTTATAGAAAATGTAAGAAGGCAGGTTGCAGATTATCTACATGTAACTCCGGCTGAGATTATCTTTACCTCTTGCGGTACAGAATCTAATAACATGATTATCAAATCAAGCGTTGAGCATCTTGGTATTGAAAGAATCATCAGCTCTCCGATGGAGCACAAATGTGTTTCTGAGAGTATTCTGGATATGAAAAACAGAAAAGGTGTTGAGGTTGCTTACATTCGTCCCAATGAAAAAGGAGATATTGATTTAGCTAAACTAGAAGAATTACTTAAAAGTTCAGATAAAAAAACATTGGTGAGCTTAATGCATGCCAATAACGAAATTGGAAACATCGTTGATATTAAGAAAATAGCGCAGCTTTGCAAAGAAAACAATGCGCTTTTTCATTCTGATACCGTACAGACGATGGCACACATGAATCTCGATTTTTCAGACATTCCTGTGGATTTTGCATCTTGCAGTGCTCATAAATTTCATGGTCCGAAAGGAATTGGTTTTGCTTTTATTAGAAAATCTAGCGGTATGAAAGGTATTATCACAGGTGGTCCTCAAGAAAGAAGCTTGAGAGCAGGTACCGAAAATGTTGCAGGTATTGCTGGTTTAGGTAAAGCATTGGAGCTTTCATTAAATAATATGGAAGCTTATACGGAACACATGCAGAATATTAAACAATATACAATTGACAGGGTTTCTGCAGAAATTCCAGACGTTAAATTTAATGGTAGAAGTTCAGAAGCAGATAACAGTTTGTACACTTTGGTAAGCCTTTTACTGCCTTACAAAAATCCTTTAATCGGATTGCAGCTTGATATGAAAGGGATTGCCGTTTCTCAAGGGAGTGCATGCTCATCTGGAGCTTCAAAACCTTCAATGGTGATGATGATGGTGCTTTCCGAAGAAGAAATGGATCACTGTACTCCTTTGCGTGTATCTTTCAGCCATATGACAACAAAACAAGATATTGATGTTTTTGTAGATGCTTTGAAAGAAATCTCTCAAGATTTTGTTATAGAAAATACAAATGTTGAGCATAGATAAGCTTTTCATTTTAAAATGGTAATTTTGACTCAGGAAATTAAATAGAATATTAATAATTAAAAGATAAAAAAATGGCTTTAGAAATTACGGATAGCTCGTTTCAGGAAACGGTTTTAAAATCAGACAAACCAGTATTGGTAGACTTTTGGGCAGTATGGTGTGGACCATGCAGAACTTTAGGACCGATCATCGAAGAAGTTGCAACAGATTTTGAAGGAAAAGCTGTCGTAGGAAAAGTAGATGTAGATAACAACCAGGAAATTTCTATGCAATACGGAATCAGAAATATCCCTACAGTTCTTATTTTCAAGAATGGTGAGGTAGTAGATAAATTGGTTGGTGTAACGCCAAAAGAAGTAATCGCTGAGAAATTAAGCGCACACTTATAAAAAAAATCATTTGATAATGAATGCTTTCCGTTTTGGGAAGCATTTTTTGTTTCTAAAGATTTGCAGAATTGCCAAAAATTTGTATTTTTGCAATCACAATAACGGAAGATACTTCTGAAAGTTGTGAAAAAGATCCGGTAGTTCAGCTGGTTAGAATGCCGCCCTGTCACGGCGGAGGTCGCGGGTTCGAGTCCCGTCCGGATCGCATAAAAAGCTTTAAAACATTTGTTTTAAAGCTTTTTTTATTGTTGTATTTGGGAGGACAATTTTTATAAATCATTCAATTTGCTGTAATAATGTTGTGGATTGGTAACGATAAATC